>NZ_JAFEXF010000013.1 GCF_016905445.1 Streptomyces sp. G44 | reverse complement strand
CGGCCCGGCTGCCCCGGCACCCTCCCCGGACCGTACGACCTCGTCCTCCACCCCGCCTGCCCCCCCCCCCCGGCCCGCCGCCCCCCCCCCCCCCCCCCCCCCCCCCCCCCCCCCCCCCCCCCCCCCCACCCCCCCCCCCCCCCCCCCCCCCCCCCCCGGCCCCCCCCCCGCCCCCCCCCCCCCCCCCCCCCCCCCGCCCCCCCCCCCCCCCCCCCCCCCCCCCTCACCCCTCAGCGATCACCACCGCCGAGGCAACCCCCGCATCATGGCTGAGCGAAACATGCCACGCCCGAACCCCCAACTCCGCCGCCCGAGCCGCCACAGTCCCCCGCACCCGCACCCGAGGCTGCCCACTCCCCTCCACATACACCTCCGCATCGGTCCACCGAAGCCCCCCCGGCGCCCCCAACGCCTTCGCCAGGGCCTCCTTCGCCGCGAACCGCGCCGCCAGCGACGCCACCCCCCGCCGCTCCCCGCCGGGCAGCAGCAACTCGCTGTCCAGGAACAACCGTTCGGCCATCCCCGGCGTGCGCGCCAGCGCGGCCCCGAACCGCTCGATCTCGGCCACGTCGATGCCGACCCCGATAATCACAGGCTCACTCACCCCAGAAATCGCCCGAAAACACCGGGTCAGCGTGACACACCCCACCACACGCCCCACCCCACCGCCGTTCGAACAGCCGTAACAATGGACTGTGATCTCTTCGGTCTCCGCGCCAGACAAGGCGCAGCGGAGTGCCCACCGGCACAAGCCGGAGGCGACTCCCTACCTCGACCTCACCCGCGCCGAGTGGAGCGCTCTGCGGGAGAAGACGCCCCTGCCCCTGACGGCGGCGGAGGTGGAGAAGCTGCGCGGCCTCGGGGACGTCATCGACCTGGACGAGGTCCGCGACATCTACCTCCCGCTCTCCCGCCTCCTGAACCTCTACGTAGGAGCGACGGACGGCCTGCGCGGCGCCCTCAACACGTTCCTGGGCGAGAAGCGCTCCCAGTCCGGCACCCCCTTCGTCATAGGGGTCGCCGGCTCCGTGGCCGTCGGCAAGTCGACCGTCGCCCGCCTCCTCCAGGCCCTGCTCTCCCGCTGGCCGGAACACCCCCGCGTGGAGCTGGTGACGACCGACGGCTTCCTGCTGCCCACCAAGGAGCTCGAAGCACGCGGCCTGCTGTCCCGCAAGGGCTTCCCCGAGTCGTACGACCGCCGCGCCCTCACCCGCTTCGTGGCGGACATCAAGGCGGGGAAGAAGGAGGTCACGGCCCCGGTCTACTCCCACCTGATCTACGACATCGTGCCGGGCAAACGCCTGACCGTCCGCCGCCCCGACATCCTCATCGTCGAGGGCCTGAACGTCTTGCAGCCCGCCCTGCCCGGCAAGGACGGCCGCACCCGCGTGGGCCTCGCGGACTACTTCGACTTCAGCGTGTACGTCGACGCCCGCACCGAGGACATCGAGCGCTGGTACCTGAACCGCTTCAAGAAGCTGCGCGACACCGCCTTCCAGGACCCGTCCTCGTACTTCCGCAAGTACACGCAGGTGTCGGAGGAGGAGGCCCTCGACTACGCCCGCGCGACCTGGCGCACGATCAACAAGCCGAACCTCGTGGAGAACGTCGCGCCCACCCGGGGCCGCGCGGCCCTGGTGGTCCGCAAGGGCCCGGACCACAAGGTGCAACGCCTGAGCCTGCGCAAACTCTGAGGTCGCGCCCGCCCGGCCGACTACCCTGCGCACATGCTGCACCTACGCCTGATCTCCCCCGCCGACAAGACCGATGACGTGCTGCGCCTGATCGAGAAGACGACGGGCACCACGCACCTGGCCGTGGTGCCCGGCGCCGCCCGCAACCCCACGGGCGACGTCATCATGTGCGACGTCGCGCGCGAGGCGGGCGACGAGCTGATCGGCGGCCTGCGCGCGCTGGACCTCGACAAGTGCGGCTCGATCGCGGTGGAGAACATCGACCTGTCCCTCTCCGACCGCGCCGACAAGGCGGAACGCGACGCTCCGGGCGAGGCGGCGGACGCGGTCCTGTGGGAGCAGCTGTCCGATGCGACGCACGAGGAGTCGACGCTCTCGGTCACGTACGTCGCGTTCATCACGCTCGCCACGATGATCGCGGCCTGCGGCGTCGTGCTCGACAACGCGATCCTGATCGTGGGCGCGATGGCCGTCGGACCGGAGTTCGGCCCGCTCGCCGGCTTCTGCACGGCCCTGGTGCGGCGCGCGCCCCGGCTGGCCCTGCGCTCGCTGATCGCGCTGCTGGTGGGCTTCCTGGTGGCGATGGTCGTGACGGTCGGATTCAGCTACTTCATGGACGCCACGGACTTGTTCAGCGACGAGGCACTGCGGGCCGAGCGGCCGAACACGAACTTCATCTACCGCCCCGACTGGTTCTCGTTCGTCGTGGCGGTCCTCGCGGGCGCGGCGGGCACGCTCTCCCTGACGTCGGCGAAGTCGGGCGCGCTGGTGGGCGTGGCGATCTCCGTGACGACGGTCCCGGCGGCGGCGAACGCCGCGGTCGCCTTCAGCTACAGCGAGTACAAGCAGGCGTGGGGCTCCACCGAGCAGCTCCTGCTGAACCTGCTCGGCATCGTCCTCGCCGGCACGCTCACGCTGCTGGCCCAGAAGGCGCTCTGGGCCACGCAGCGCGACCGTACCGCCAAGCCGCGGCGCGCTTAGCCCAGCGCCGACTTCACCGCGTCCGCGAGCCGCTCGGCCACGGACCGCGCCTGCTCGATGTCGGCGGCCTCGACCATGACCCGCACCAGCGGCTCCGTCCCGGAGGGCCGCAGCAGCACCCGGCCGGTGGAGCCCAGCTGGCGCTCGGCGTCGGTGACGGCGTTGGCCAGCTCGGCGGAGGTCTTCACACGGGACTTGTCGACGTCCGGCACGTTGATGAGGACCTGCGGCAGCCGCTCCATGACGCCCGCGAGGTCGGCCAGCGAACGGCCGGTCTCGGCGACCCGCGCCGCGAGCAGCAGCCCGGTCAGCGTGCCGTCTCCCGTGGTGGCGTGGTCCAGGACGATGACGTGCCCGGACTGCTCGCCGCCGAGGGCGAAGCCGTGCTCCTTCATCGACTCCAGGACGTACCGGTCGCCGACGGCGGTCTGCACCAGGGAGAGGCCCTGGGCCTCCATGGCGAGCTTGAAGCCGAGGTTCGACATGACGGTGGCGACAACGGTGTCGTGACGCAGCGTGCCGTGCTCGCGCATGGCGAGGGCCAGCACGGCGAGGATCTGGTCGCCGTCGACCTCGGCGCCGGTGTGGTCCACGGCCAGGCAGCGGTCCGCGTCCCCGTCGTGCGCGATGCCGAGGTCGGCCCCGTGCTCGACGACGGCGGCCTTGAGCAGGTCCAGGTGGGTGGAGCCGCAGCCGTCGTTGATGTTCAGGCCGTCGGGCTGCGCGCCGATGGTGATGATCTCGGCACCGGCGCGCGTGAACGCCTCGGGCGAGACGCGGGCGGCGGCGCCGTGCGCCTCGTCGAGGACGATCTTCAGTCCGTCGAGGCGGTTGGGGAGGACCCCGAGCAGGTGCGCGATGTACTGGTCGAGCCCCTGGTCGTACGACTTCACGCGGCCGACGCCCGCGCCCGTGGGCCGCTGCCACGGGGCGGCGGTGCGGTGCGCGAACTGCTCGTCGTACTCGGCCTCGATGCGGTCCTCCAGCTCGTCGGCGAGCTTGTGGCCGCCGCGGGCGAAGAACTTGATGCCGTTGTCGGGCATGGCGTTGTGGCTGGCGGAGAGCATCACGCCGAGGTCGGCGCCCAGCGCACCGGTGAGATGGGCCACCGCGGGGGTGGGCAGCACACCGACGCGCAGGACGTCCACGCCCGCGCTCGCGAGGCCGGCGACCACCGCGGCCTCCAGGAACTCCCCGGACGCGCGCGGGTCCCGCCCGACCACCGCCACCGGGCGATGGCCTTCGAAGGTGCCCACCTCGGCCAGTACGTGCGCCGCCGCCACGGAGAGACCGAGCGCGAGCTCGGCCGTCAGATCCGCGTTGGCGACACCGCGCACGCCGTCCGTGCCGAAGAGTCGTCCCACTGCTGTCCTCCGAACGTTCGTTCTTGATAGACGAACGCCCCGGCGAGCACAGGATGTGCCGCCGGGGCGAACGAAAAGTACGAGCAGGCCAAGCAGGCAGCGATTAGCGCTTGCTGTACTGCGGGGCCTTGCGGGCCTTCTTGAGACCGGCCTTCTTGCGCTCGACCGCACGGTCGTCGCGCTTGAGGAAGCCGGCCTTCTTGAGGGCGCCGCGGTTGTTGTCGACGTCGGCCTCGTTCAGGGCGCGGGCGACACCGAGACGGAGCGCACCGGCCTGGCCGGAGACGCCGCCACCCGCGATGCGGGCGATGACGTCGTAGCGGTCGTCGAGCTCGAGCACCTTGAAGGGCTCGTTGACTTCCTGCTGGTGGACCTTGTTCGGGAAGTAGTCCTCGAGCGTGCGCCCGTTGATCTTCCACTTGCCGGTGCCCGGGACGATCCGGACGCGGGCGATGGCGTTCTTGCGACGGCCCAGGCCGGCGGCCGGCTGCGGGTCACCGAAGCGCGCGGGGTTCGACTCCGAGGTGTACTCGCCCTCAAGGGGAGCCTCGGACTCGGTGGTGTACTGCTCGACGTCAGCGATCTCGGTCTCTTCGACCGGCTGCTCAACGGTGGTCTCGGCCACGATTCTCCTCAGATTTCTTTTCGTCTTTGGGGGTGGCCGGAACTACTGCGCGACCTGGGTGATCTCGAACGGGACCGGCTGCTGAGCGCCGTGCGGGTGCTGGTCGCCCGCGTAGACCTTCAGCTTCGAGAGCATCTGACGGCCCAGGGTGTTCTTCGGGAGCATGCCCTTGACGGCCTTCTCAACGGCCTTCTCGGGGCTCTTGGCGAGCAGCTCGTCGTAGCGGACGGAACGCAGGCCACCCGGGTAACCGGAGTGGCGGTACGCCATCTTCTGGGTCTTCTTGTTGCCGGAGAGGTGCACCTTCTCCGCGTTGATGATGATGACGAAGTCACCGGTGTCAACGTGGGGGGCGTAGATCGGCTTGTGCTTGCCGCGCAGGAGGGTGGCAGCGGTGGTCGCCAGACGGCCGAGGACGATGTCCCGGGCGTCGATGACGTGCCACTGGCGGGTCACATCGCCGGGCTTGGGGCTGTACGTACGCACTTAGTAGCCTTCGCTTCTTCAGTGGATGGGGTCCAGACACACGGCACCCAGGAAGCGATCATGCAGCTGGGGCCCACAATGCCGGGGACGCTGCCCGTATGCGAGCCACTGGTAACTGCTCCAGGGAACCTACGTAAGGGCCCTTTCGCGTGAGATCGAGGACACCAATACGTATCAATGCCCGAGAGTACCCGCGCCGCCCCGTACCGGTCAAAACGCGGCTCTGAAGACCGGCACCGGCGACTCACACACCACGGACAGGTCTGCACTCATCAGGGTACCGGCCCGCCCGCTCCGCCCCGTACCGGCCGGACAGCGCCCCCGCCGCACACGCCCACCCGACCGTGACCGCGAGCAGACACAGCGTCGCCGCGTCCTTGAAGGCGCGCCGCGTCATCGGCTCCAGCCAGGGCCAGGCGAACCCCGGCACCTGCGGCACCAGCGCCACCCAGAACCACGGGCCGCGCGCCGGCGCCCCCGCCGTCAGCGCCCCCGCGAGCAGCAGCGGCAGCACGACCAGGAGGTAGTGGTCGTACGAGGGCCGGGAGACGAGGAAGGCGGAAAGCATCAGCATCGTGGCGCACTCCACCACCCTGGACGGCCCCGCATCGCCCCTCCCCCACCGCCGCCAGGCACACCACACCCCGGCCGCGGCGGCACACCCCGCGAGCAGCGTCGCCGCCGACTGCGGCACCCCGGCCCGCGCGAGCACCGCCGAGGGCGACGCCTCGTAGAGCCGTACGAAGGCGTCGTCGCCGCGCAGCAGGAAGGGCAGCGTCCGCGTGAAGAACCCGGCCGGGTCCGGCATCACCAGCGCCGCCCCCAGCGAGGCGACCGCGGGGACCGCGACCGCCGCCCCGAGCGCCCGCCACCGCCCCGCGAAGACGAAGAGGAGCGCGACGGGCACGAGCAGCGGCTTCACGGCGACGGCGGCGCCGATGACGAGCCCGGCCGCGGTCCACCGTCCGCGGCACACCAGCAGCAGGGCGAGCGGCAGCGCCGCCGCGGAGGCCACCGTCCAGTTGCCGAGCCGGACGAGGTGCCCGAAGGGCGTGAAGCCGAGCGCGAGCCCCAGCAGGCCGTACGCGGCGAACCGGCTGCGCCACGGCACCCCGTACAGGCGCAGCGCGCACAGCCAGCCGGTGACGAGCCCCGCGGTGGCGCCCGCGGGCACCAGGAAGCGCACCACCCCGGTGGGGAGCAGGGCCTGCGGCACCGCCGCGAGGACGGCGGCCGGCAGGTAGAGGAAGTGCCGGTCCGCGTAGGGCGAGCGGTTGTGGATCCACGCCTCGGCGGCCCGCACCACGATGGCGTTGTCCATGCCGCCGTCGGGCGACCGCAGCCCCACCCGGACGGCCCCGGCGAGCAGCACGAGACCGAGCACGGCCCGGACATGCCACCCGGCAGGCCGCAGCAACCATCCACGTACCGCCGATTCGCCCGTATTCATACGGCTCAGGCTAGGCCGGGAACCCCGCGCGACCCCCGCTCAACATCCCGGGCCCCCGTCTAAGATGCGCCCCATGAGCTTTGGGCAAGGGGGACCCCAGTGGGGTCCGGGGGGAACGGGCGGGCCCGGCGGCGGTCCCACGCCCGACTGGGCGGCGCTCGCCGAAGCCTCCGAGGCGCGCGCACGGCGCCGCAAATGGCTGATGATCGGCGGCGGCGCGTTCGCCACGATCGGCATCGCGGCGGCCGTGGCGATCACCGTCGTCTCCGCGAACAGCGGCGACGCCACCGCCTCGAACAAGCCGGCCAGTGAGCTGCCGGCGACGGCGGACATTCCCGGGGAGAGCGACGAGCCGGGCCCGACCTTCAAAGAGACCACGCCGCCGCCCCCGCCGAACCCCAAGGACTTCATCTCCAGCGCCAAGAAGGACAAGGCGCCCCTCACCCCCGAGGGCCTCTTCCCCGGCAAGACCTTCACCTCGGGCGAGACGGTCTACAAGAAGGGCGCGACGGACAGCACCAAGAGCTGCGCGTCCGTCGCCCAGCCCGCCCTCGGCGCGATCCTCACCCGGCACGACTGCACGCGCCTGATCCGCGCCAGCTACCTCAAGGGCGGCATCGCGGTCACCGTCGGCGTCGCCGTCTTCGACACCTCGGCCGAGGCCAGAAAGGTCAAGGACGAGGTGGAGAAGGGCCTGGTCACCGCGTTGCCCGGCAAGGGCGTGCCGGCCTTCTGCCAGACTGGGGTGTGCCGCGGCACGTACAACGCGTACGGCCGCTACGCGTACTTCACCACCACGGGCTACACCAACGGCAAGGACGTGACGCCGGGCGACAGCAAGGCGTACGCCGCCGGCGACACCCTCGCCCGCTTCGCCTTCCAGCGGATCAACCAGCGGGGCGAGGCCCAGGCGTCGGCCGCGGCCGCCGCCCCGCAGTAGTGGCGCGGCCGGTTCAGCAGCAGCCCGCGCCGGGCAGCGTCCGCTTGTTGCGCGCTTCCTTGCTGCGCGCGGCGAGCAGCTCGTCGGCGGGGTAGCCGACCTCCTCCAGCGTGAGGCCGTGCGGCCGCACGACGTGCACCGCCGAGTCCCGCACGCGCGCCTGAAGCACCTTGCCGGGCCACTCCACGGGCCGGTGCCCGTCCCCCACGAACAGCATGGCGCCGACGAGCGAGCGCACCATGTTGTGGCAGAAGGCGTCGGCGCGGACGGTCGCCTCCAGGATCCCGTCGGGCCGCCGCTCCCACCGCAGCTCCTGGAGCGTACGAATGGTGGTGGCCCCTTCGCGCCGCTTGCAGTAGGCGGCGAAGTCGTGTTCGCCGATCAGGTGCTCGGCGGCGGCGTTCATGGCGTCGAGGTCCAACTCCCAGTCGTGCCACAGCACATGACCGCGCAGCAGCGGGTCGACGCCGCCGGGGTGGTCGGTGACGCGGTAGGCGTAGCGCCGCCAGACGGCGGAGAACCGCGCGTTGAACCCGGCGGGTGCCTCGGCCACCTTCCACACCCGTACGTCGTGCGGCAGCCGCCCCGCGAGCCGCCGCAGCAGCTTCTCGCGGTGCTCCTCCCACACGCCCTCGGGCAGATCGACGTGGGCGACCTGTCCCCGCGCGTGCACCCCGCTGTCGGTGCGCCCCGCGACGGTCAGCTCGTACGTCTCCTGGGAGCGCGTCACGGTGCGCAGCGCGGCCTCGATCTCCCCCTGGACGGTCCGCTGCCCGTCCCGCTGCTTGGCCCACCCGGAGAAGCCCTTGCCGTCGTACGACAGGTCGAGCCGCACCCGCACGAACCCGGGCTCTACTTCGTCACTCACTCGTGGATCAAATCCTCTCAGGCAACAAAAAGCGGGCCCGCCCCTGGCAAGGGACGGACCCGCATCGCCCCCGAAGGGGCGCGGGGACTGCGCGACCGGCCACGACGAGCCCGCAGCAGCCGAAGACGCACAGCCCCCGGCAGAACGCTTACGCGTCCTTCGACTCCTCGGCCGGAGCCTCGGCAGCCTCGTCGGACTTGGCCTCGGCGGCGTCGTCCTTCTTCAGGCTGTCTTCCTTGACCGCACGCTTGGTGGCGGCCTCGGCCTCACCGGTGGCCTCCTGGGCCACGGTCAGGGCCTCCACCAGCTCGATGATCGCCATGGGCGCGTTGTCGCCACGACGGTTACCGATCTTGGTGATACGGGTGTAGCCACCCGGGCGGTTCTCGTAGCGCGGGCCGATCTCCGTGAAGAGCGTGTGCACGATGCTCTTGTCGGTGATGACGGACAGCACCTGGCGGCGGTTGTGAAGGTCACCCTTCTTCGCCTTGGTGACCAGACGCTCCGCGTACGGACGCAGGCGACGGGCCTTCGCCTCGGTGGTGGTGATGCGGCCGTACTCGAAGAGCTGCTTGGCGAGGTTCGCCAGCAGAAGCTTCTCGTGCGCGGCGCTGCCGCCCAGACGGGCACCCTTGGTGGGCTTCGGCATGGTGTTTCTCCTAGTGATCTGCCCCGGCCGTATCAGGTACCGGAGTCAGCGGCCGCGCCCCGATAGGGGCGCGGGGAACTGCGCGAGCAACCGCGACGCGCGCGCAGCCAAAATCAAACGGCCGGTCCCGAGCTCTTAGTACTGCTCGGTCTCGACGAACCCGGCGTCCGCGTCGTCGTCGGCACCGAAGGCGTCGGCGGCGGCGGTCGGGTCGAAGCCGGGAGGCGAGTCCTTGAGGGCCAGGCCCATCCCGTTGAGCTTCATCTTGACCTCGTCGATCGACTTCGCGCCGAAGTTGCGGATGTCGAGCAGGTCCGCCTCGGACCGGGCCACGAGCTCGCCCACCGAGTGGATGCCCTCGCGCTTGAGGCAGTTGTACGACCGAACGGTGAGCTCCAGCTCCTCGATCGGCAGCGCCAGGTCGGCGGCCAGGGCGGCGTCCGTCGGCGACGGGCCCATGTCGATGCCCTCGGCGTCGATGTTGAGCTCGCGCGCCAGACCGAACAGCTCGACCAGGGTCTTGCCGGCCGACGCCATGGCGTCACGCGGACGCATGGCCTGCTTGGTCTCGACGTCGACGATCAGCTTGTCGAAGTCGGTGCGCTGCTCGACGCGGGTCGCCTCGACCTTGTACGTGACCTTGAGCACCGGCGAGTAGATCGAGTCGACCGGGATGCGCCCGATCTCCTGACCGACCTGCTTGTTCTGCACGGCGGAGACGTAGCCGCGACCGCGCTCGACGGTCAGCTCCATCTCCAGCTTGCCCTTGCCGTTGAGCGTGGCGAGGACGAGGTCGGGGTTGTGCACCTCGACACCGGCCGGCGGGGCGATGTCGGCGGCGGTCACGAGGCCCGGACCCTGCTTGCGCAGGTACATCACGACGGGCTCGTCGTGCTCGCTGCTGACGACCAGCTGCTTGATGTTGAGGATGAGGTCGGTGACGTCCTCCTTGACGCCCGGCACGGTGGTGAACTCGTGCAGGACACCGTCGATGCGGATGGACGTGACGGCCGCACCCGGGATCGAGGAGAGGAGCGTACGGCGCAGGGAGTTGCCGAGGGTGTAGCCGAAGCCCGGCTCCAGCGGCTCGATCACGAACCGGGAGCGGAATTCGTCGACGACCTCTTCGGTCAACGAGGGACGCTGAGCAATCAGCATGTTGCGATCCTTCAGTCAGGGGCACCCACTATTTGATGCCCTGAATTCACTACAAGGGTACGGGCGGCACGGACTCGAAGAGCCGTACCGCCCGAGACCTCAGATCAAGCGACGTGCGTCAGACGCGGCGGCGCTTGGGCGGACGGCAGCCGTTGTGCGGCGTGGGCGTCACGTCCTGGATCGAGCCGACCTCAAGACCGGTCGCCTGGAGCGAACGGATGGCGGTCTCGCGACCGGAACCCGGGCCCTTGACGAAGACGTCGACCTTGCGCATGCCGTGCTCCTGCGCGCGGCGGGCAGCCGACTCGGCGGCCATCTGCGCGGCGAACGGCGTGGACTTGCGCGAGCCCTTGAAGCCGACGTGGCCGGCGGAGGCCCACGAGATCACGTTGCCGGTCGGGTCCGTGATGGACACGATCGTGTTGTTGAACGTGCTCTTGATGTGAGCGTGCCCGTGGGCAACGTTCTTCTTTTCCTTGCGGCGCACCTTCTTGGCAGCGCCCTGACGACCCTTGGGGGGCATCTATAACTCCTACGGGAGGTGGTCGGTCCTGCAGCGTCAGCTGTCGATAGACCGCTGAGCGAGGACTACTTCTTGCCCGGCTTCTTCTTACCGGCGATGGCGCGACGCGGGCCCTTGCGGGTGCGGGCGTTCGTGCTGGTGCGCTGACCGCGGACGGGCAGGCCGCGACGGTGACGCAGACCCTGGTAGCAGCCGATCTCGACCTTGCGGCGGATGTCGGCCTGGATCTCGCGACGGAGGTCACCCTCGGTCTTGATGTTGGCGTCCACGTACTCGCGGATCTTGACGAGGTCTTCCTCGGTCAGGTCGCGGACGCGGGTGTTGCGGTCCACCTCGGTGGCGTCCAGCGTCTGCTGGGCCAGCGTGCGGCCGATGCCGAACACGTAGGTGAGGGCGACCTCGATGCGCTTGTCGCGCGGGAGGTCAACGCCTTCAACGCGTGCCATTCATGGCTCCTGTTGATTCTTCGGAGGTCTTCAGCAGAACCACTCCCAGTCGCCGTATGAGGTACGAACTGGGTCCCCGGCCTCCGACCGGGGGTGTCGCCCTCCATTACCAGATGGAACTGAAGAGGGACGGGTCCTGCATATGTGCTTTACGTGCGTCGCGCGAAAATCTGCGAACTTGCAGTCGTGCGTCAGCCCTGGCGCTGCTTGTGGCGCGGGTTGTCGCAGATGATCATGACCCGGCCGTGACGGCGGATCACCCTGCACTTGTCGCAGATCTTCTTGACGCTCGGCTTGACCTTCATTGGGTGAGGTTCTCCGGGTCAGTGCCACCACCCCGCCGCGGCGGAGTGCGGGCAAGATCTACTTGTACCGGTAGACGATCCGGCCACGCGTCAGGTCGTACGGAGACAGCTCCACCACGACCCGGTCGTCAGGGAGGATGCGGATGTAGTGCATGCGCATCTTGCCGCTGATGTGTGCCAGGACCTGGTGGCCGTTCTGGAGCTCCACCTTGAACATGGCGTTCGGAAGAGACTCGACGACAGTGCCTTCGATCTCGATGGCACCTTGCTTCTTGGCCACGCTTCGCCCTTCGAATCGACTACCTTGATCGGCCGCGTACTGGCATGTCTCCGGATGGAGACACACGGATGCACGAGAGCCGACGCGTCAGTCTACGTCAGAGCACTCGGAAAGACGAATCGAGAAAGTCTGCCCCACGACGGAGATCCTTAAGCAAAGGGGGTCAGGCTCCCAAGGGATCCGGCGCCACCGTGACCCCGTACTCCGCCAGCTTCGCCTTGCCGCAGTCCGGAGCGGTGAGGACCAGCGGGCCCTCCTCCGTCAGCGCCACCGAGTGCTCCCAGTGCGAGGACCAGGTGCCGTCCGTGGTGATGACCGTCCAGTCGTCCGACAGGACCTCCGTGCGCGGGGTGCCGAGGGAGACCATCGGCTCGATCGCGAGGCAGAAGCCGGGGACCAGCTTGGGGCCCTTGCCGCGGCGGCGCTCCACGTAGTTCAGCAGGTGCGGGTCCATGTGCATCTCGGTGCCGATGCCGTGGCCGCCGTAGTCCTCGATGATCCCGTACTTGCCGCCGCCCGGCTTCGGCTGGCGGCGGATGTACGTCTCGATGGCGCGGGAGATGTCCACGAGCCGGTTGCCCTGCTTCATGGCCGCGAGCCCGGCCCACATCGACTCCTCGGTCACCCGGGAGAGCTCGATCAGCTCCGGGGCGTGCCCGGTGCCGACGAACGCCGTGTACGCCGCGTCGCCGTGCCAGCCGTCGACGATCGCGCCGGCGTCGATGGAGATGATGTCGCCGTCCTTGAGGACGGTCTTGTCGTCGGGGATGCCGTGGACGACGACCTCGTTGACCGAGGTGCAGATCGTCGCGGGGAAGCCGCCGTACCCGAGGAAGTTCGACTTCGCGCCGTGCTCGGCGATCACCTTGCGGGCGACCTCGTCCAGGTCCTTCGTGGTGGCACCGGGCACCGCCGCCTCACGGGTGGCGGCGTGAATCGCGGCGACGACAAGGCCCGCCTCACGCATCTTCGCGATCTGCTCGGGGGTCTTGATCTGCACCATGGGGCTTCCGCTCTCCGTCATCCGTCGACATTCCGGCCGCGTACGCACAACCGGCTACCTGCACGCAACGCGTACGTAGACAACAGTACGGCCGCGGTCCCCTCACGGGCACCGCGGCCGAAACAGCGCACTGACTACTTGTCGCCCTTCAGGGCTTCCATCGCGCGCGCGGTGACCTCGTCCACCTTGCCGAGCGCCGAGATCGTGACGACCAGACCCTGGGTCCGGTAGTAGTCGATGATCGGCTCGGTCTGCGTGTGGTAGACGTCGAGGCGGTTGCGGACCGTGTCCTCGCTGTCGTCGCCGCGCTGGTACAGCTCGCCGCCGCAGACGTCGCAGACGCCCTCCTGCTTCGGCGGCGAGTACGTCACGTGGAAGACGTGGCTCGACTCGTTGCGGCACACGCGACGGCCGGCGATCCGCTTGACGACCTCGTCCTCCGGGACCTCCAGGTCCAGGACGGCGTCGAGCTTCACGTCATCGGCCTTCAGGGCCACGTCCAGCGCCTCGGCCTGCGACACGTTCCGCGGGAAGCCGTCGAGCAGGAAGCCGTCCGCTGCGTCCGGCTGCGCCATGCGGTCCTTCGCCATGCCGATCGTCACCTCGTCGGGCACCAGGTTCCCGGCGTCCATGTACGCCTTCGCCTGCTTGCCCAGCTCCGTGCCCTGGCTGATGTTGGCACGGAAGAGGTCGCCCGTGGAGATGTGCGGGATCGACAGGTTCTTGGCGAGGAACGCGGCCTGCGTTCCCTTGCCCGCACCGGGCGGCCCGACGAGGACGATACGCATCAGCGGAGGAACCCTTCGTAATTGCGCTGCTGGAGCTGGCTCTCGATCTGCTTCACGGTTTCCAGACCCACACCCACGATGATGAGGATGCTCGTCCCGCCGAAGGGGAAGTTCTGGTTGGCCCCGAAGCCCACCAACGCCATCGTCGGCACAAGAGCGATCAGACCCAGATACAGCGAACCCGGCCAGGTGATCCGGTTGAGTACGTAACTCAGATACTCAGCGGTCGGACGGCCAGCCCGGATGCCCGGGATGAAGCCACCATACTTCTTCATGTTGTCGGCGACTTCCTCGGGGTTGAAGGAGATCGCGACGTAGAAGAAGGCGAAGAACACGATCAGCACGAAGTACGTGGTGATGTAAATCGGGTGGTCACCCTTGGTCAGGTTTGCGTCGATCCACTGCTTCCATCCCGAGTTGCCACCCGCGAACTGGGCGACCAGCGCCGGAATGTAGAGCAGCGAAGAGGCGAAGATCACAGGGATGATGCCCGCCTGGTTGACCTTCAGCGGGATGTACGTCGACGTACCGCCGTAGGACCTGCGGCCGATCATGCGCTTCGCGTACTGGACCGGGATGCGCCGCTGCGCCTGCTCGACGAAGACCACCAGGCCGACCATGACGAGACCCACCGCGATAACGGTGCCGAACTCGATCCAGCCGTCGGCGAGCGAGCCCGACTCCTTGATGGCCCACAGGGCGGCCGGGAAGGTCGCGGCGATCGAGATGAACATCAGGATCGACATGCCGTTGCCGATGCCGCGGTCGGTGATCAGCTCACCGAGCCACATCACACACGCCGTGCCGGCGGTCATCGTGATGACCATGGTCATCGTGACGAAGATCGACTGGTCGGGCACGATCTGGCTGGCGACCGGGCAGCCCTGGAAGAGGGAGCCGGTGCGGGCGGTGGCCACCAGGCCCGTGCCCTGAAGGATCGCGAGCGCGATGGTCAGGTAGCGCGTGTACTGCGTGATCTTCGCCGTGCCGGCCTGACCCTCCTTCTTGAGGGCCTCGAGCCGCGGGATCACCACGGTCAGCAGTTGCAGAATGATGCTCGCCGTGATGTACGGCATGATGCCGAGCGCGAAGATCGTGATCTGGAGCAGCGCGCCGCCGCTCATCATGTTGACGAGACCGAACAGGCCCTGGTTCTGACTGGCGTTGTCGACGCAGGTCTGCACGTTCTTGTAATTGACACCGGGAATCGGGACATGCGTACCCAGCCGGTAGATCACGATGATGCCGAGCGTGAAGAGCAGCTTCTTGCGCAGGTCGGGCGTCTTGAACGCCCGGGCGAACGCGGTGAGCACGGTGCCTCCTGCGACCCCCGCGCGCGTGCGCCAGAGGTGGTGGTCTTGAGGTTCGACGAATACGTATCAGTCAACAAAACCGTGCGGACAGACCGCACGGAGCTTAGACAGTGCACGCCACCTTACCGGCGACCGTGCCCCCCTTGGAACGACCAACCGGGGATGCCCCTTTTGTGGGGCATCCCCGGCTGGGAATCGCTCATGTCATCGACACGTCTGAGGGAATCAGACGAGCTCGGTGACAGTACCGCCCGCGGCGGTGATCTTCTCCTTGGCGGAACCGGAGACGGCGTCGACCGTCACCTGAAGCGCCACGGTGAGCTCACCCTGGCCGAGGACCTTGACGAGGCTGTTCTTGCGAACGGCACCCTTGGCGACGAGACCCTCGACGGTGACCTCGCCACCCTCGGGGTACAGCGCGCTCAGCTTGTCGAGGTTCACGACCTGGAACTCGGTCTTGAACGGGTTCTTGAAGCCCTTGAGCTTCGGGAGACGCATGTGGAGGGGCATCTGGCCACCCTCGAAGCGCTCCGGAACCTGGTAACGGGCCTTGGTGCCCTTGGTACCACGACCAGCGGTCTTACCCTTGGACGCCTCACCACGACCCACACGGGTCTTGGCGGTCTTGGCGCCCGGGGCGGGCCGGAGGTTGTGGACCTTCAGCGGGTTCTGCTCCGCCATGTCAGTCGACCTCCTCAACCGTCACGAGGTGGCGGACGGTGTGCACCATGCCGCGGAACTCGGGACGGTCCTCCTTGACGACCTGCGTGTTGATGCCCTTGAGACCAAGGGAACGCAGGGTGTCGCGGTGGTTCTGCTTGCTGCCGATGTACGACTTCGTCTGCGTGATCTTGAGCTGTGCCATTACGCAGCACCAGCCCCGGCACGCGCCCGCAGCAGAGCCGCGGGAGCGACGTCCTCGAGGGGCAGACCACGGCGAGCCGCGATCTCCTCGGGACGCTGCAGACCCTTGAGGGCCGCCACGGTCGCGTGCACGATGTTGATCGCGTTCGACGAACCGAGCGACTTCGACAGGATGTCGTGAACGCCGGCGCACTCGAGCACGGCACGCACCGGGCCACCGGCGATAACACCGGTACCGGGGGAAGCAGGCTTGAGCAGGACGACGCCCGCGGCCTTCTCGCCCGTGATCGGGTGCGGGATGGTGCCCTGGATACGGGGGACCTTGAAGAAGTGCTTCTTGGCCTCCTCAACACCCTTGGCGATGGCGGCCGGCACCTCCTTGGCCTTGCCGTAACCGACACCCACGGTGCCGTCACCGTCGCCCACCACGACCAGCGCGGTGAAGCTGAAGCGACGACCACCCTTCACAACCTTGGCGACGCGGTTGATCGCGACGACGCGCTCAACGTACGCGGTCTTCTCGGCGGCGGCGTTGCCACCGTCGCGACCCTTCCGGTCCCGCCGCTCGCCGCCACCGGCACCGCCACCGCGGCGCTGGGGTCCAGCCATTGGAATTACCTCTCTCTGTTTCCGCTAGCTACGGAACCGACTCAGAACTTGAGTCCGGCTTCGCGGGCGGCGTCCGCCAGGGCGGCGATGCGCCCGGCGTACTGGTTACCACCACGGTCGAACACGACAGTCTCGACACCGGCGGCCTTGGCGCGCTCGGCGACCAGGGCGCCGACCGACTTGGCGGCCGCGGACTTGTCGCCCTCGGCGCCGCGGATCGTGGAGTCCAGGGTCGACGCCGACGCCAGGGTGTGACCCTTGATGTCGTCGATGACCTGGGCCACGATGTGGCGGTTGGAGCGCGTCACGACCAGGCGCGGGCGCTCAGCCGTACCCGAGATGTGCTTACGGATGCGGATGTGACGACGCTTGATGGCAGCACGCTTGTAAGCGTCGCCCTTAGCAATCTTGACACCGTATGCCATGGCTTACTTACCCGCCTTTCCGACCTTGCGGCGGATGACTTCGCCTTCGTACTTGACGCCCTTGGCCTTGTACGGGTCGGGCTTGCGCAGCTTGCGGATGTTGGCCGCAACCTCGCCGACCTTCTGCTTGTCGATGCCCTCGACCGAGAACTTGGTCGCCGATTCGACCTTGAAGGAGATGCCCTCGGGCGCCTCGATCAGGATCGGGTGGCTGTAGCCGAGCGAGAACTCCAGGTTGGAGCCCTTCGCCAGGACGCGGTAACCGACACCGCTGATTTCGAGCTTCTTCACGTAACCCTGGGTCACGCCGGTGATCATGTTCGCCACCAGCGTGCGGGACAGGCCGTGGAGGGCCTTGTTCTGACGCTCGTCGTTCGGGCGGGTGACGTTCAGGACGCCGTCCTCACCCTTAGCGATCTCGATCGGCGCGACGATGGTGTGGCTCAGGGTGCCCTTGGGACCCTTGACCGCGACCGTCTGGCCGTCGATGGTGACGTCCACGCCGGCGGGAACCGTGATGGGGAGCTTGCCAATACGCGACATTAGCTATTCCTCCGTTCCCGACTACCAGACGTAGGCGAGGACTTCCCCACCTACGCCCTTCTTGCCTGCCTGCTGGCCGGTCAGGAGACCGTGCGACGTGGAGATGATCGCCACGCCCAGGCCGCCGAGGACCTTCGGCAGGTTGGTGGACTTCGCGTAAACCCGGAGACCGGGCTTGGAGATCCGCTTGATGCCCGCGATGGAGCGCTCACGGTTCGGGCCGAACTTCAGCTCGAGAACGAGGTTCTTGCCAACCTCGGCGTCCTCGACCTTCCAGCCCGTGATGAAGCCCTCCTGCTGGAGGATCTCCGCGATGTGAGACTTGATCTTGCTGTGCGGCATCGCCACGGTGTCGTGGTACGCCGAGTTCGCGTTACGCAGACGAGTCAGCATGTCCGCGATCGGATCAGTCATGGTCATGAATTGGCCTTCGGCCTCTCTCGCCGGGGTTTCCTATCTGCGCCATCCCTCTCCCCACTCAGAGGCGGGACGGGTGCGGCGCGGGGACCTACGGCGTAGTAAGTCGGTCAGGGCGGCAGACGCCCAACCCTCCTAGCCTAAGCCATGGAGAGCGGGGCCTCTGCCGACCCTTTACTTACCGAGAGATCCAGGAGTCCTAAAAACCCTTGAAGGGCAGGACTACCAGGAGCTCTTGGTCACGCCCGGGAGCTCGCCACGGTGAGCCATCTCACGAAGGCACACGCGGCAGAGGCCGAACTTGCGGTAGACGGAGTGCGGACGGCCGCAGCGCTGGCAGCGGGTGTACGCACGCACACCGAACTTGGGCTTACGAGCAGCCTTGGCAATCAGAGCCTTCTTCGCCATCTCGCTTACGCCTCCTTGAACGGGAAGCCGAGGTGACGAAGGAGCGCGCGGCCCTCAGCGTCGTTGGTCGCCGTGGTGACCACGGTGATGTCCATACCCCGGACGCGGTCGATCTTGTCCTGGTCGATCTCGTGGAACATGACCTGCTCCGTGAGACCGAAGGTGTAGTTGCCACGGCCGTCGAACTGCTTGGGGGACAGGCCGCGGAAGTCGCGGATGCGCGGCAGCGCGAGCGACAGGGTGCGGTCCAGGAACTCCCACATGCGGTCGCCACGGAGCGTGACGTGGCAGCCGATCGGCTGGCCCTCGCGCAGCTTGAACTGCGCGATGGACTTCCGGGCCTTCGTCACGGCCGGCTTCTGGCCGGTGATCGTGGTGAGGTCGCGGATGGCACCGTCGATCAGCTTCGAGTCACGGGCGGCGTCGCCGACACCCATGTTGACCACGATCTTGACGAGGCCGGGGATCTGCATGACGTTCTCGTACGAGAACTCCTCACGCAGCTTGCCCGCGATCTCCTCGCGGTACTTCGTCTTGAGACGCGGAGTGGTGGTGGTCGTCATCAGATGTCCTCACCCGTCCGCTTGGCAACGCGGATCTTGTTGCCCTCGTCGTCGAAGCGGTAACCGACGCGCGTGACGACCTTGTTGCCGTCCTTCTCCACGACCAGCTGGACGTTGGAGACGTGGACGGGGGCCTCGGTGGTCACGATGCCGCCGGCCTGCGAGCCGCTGGCGGTCGGGCCGGCCTTCGTGTGCTTCTTGACCCGGTTGACACCCTCGACCAGGACGCGCTCCTCGCGCGGGTAAGCGGCAATGACCTTGCCCTGCTTGCCCTTGTCCTTACCGGTGATGACCTGGACCAGGTCGCCCTTCTTGATCTTCATGCTTACAGCACCTCCGGCGCGAGCGAGATGATCTTCATGAACTTCTTCTCGCGCAGCTCACGGCCGACGGGGCCGAAGATACGGGTGCCGCGAGGGTCGCCGTCGTTCTTCAGAATGACGGCGGCGTTCTCGTCGAAGCGGATGTACGAGCCGTCCGGACGGCGGCGCTCCTTGACGGTGCGAACGATGACCGCCTTGACGACGTCACCCTTCTTCACGTTGCCACCGGGGATCGCGTCCTTCACGGTGGCGACGATGACGTCACCGATGCCCGCGTAGCGGCGACCCGAGCCACCGAGAACACGGATGGTGAGAATTTCCTTCGCACCCGTGTTGTCGGCGACGCGCAGTCGCGACTCCTGCTGGATCACGTCTATCTCCTGATTGTCTGCCGGTTCCCGGCAGGGGCCTGGCTCTTACGAGTGGGCCCCTGCCGAGCCTGGCGGAACGAACTCTGAGGGATGCCTCAGAGAATTACTTGGCCTTCTCGAGGATCTCGACGATGCGCCAGCGCTTGGTCGCCGACAGCGGACGCGTCTCCATCAGGAGGACGCGGTCGCCGACGCCGGCAGCGTTCTGCTCGTCGTGCGCCTTGAGCTTGTTCGTACGGCGGATGACCTTGCCGTACAGCGCGTGCTTGACGCGGTCCTCGACGGCGACGACGACGGTCTTGTCCATCTTGTCGCTGACGACCAGACCCTCGCGGGTCTTGCGGAAGCCGCGGGTCTCGGTGTTCTCAGTCACGTTGCTCTCGCTCATCAGGCGCTCTCCACCGTCTCGATGCCCAGCTCGCGCTCACGCATCAGGGTGTAGATCCGCGCGATGTCCTTGCGGACGGCCTTGAGCCGACCGTGGTTCTCGAGCTGACCCGTCGCCGCCTGGAAGCGGAGGTTGAACAGCTCTTCCTTGGCTTCGCGGAGCTTGTTGACAAGCTCCTCGTCGCCCAGCTCGCGCAGCTCGGAAGCCTTGGTACCGGCCGACATCACGACTCACCTGCCTCGCGCCGGACGATGCGGCACTTCATCGGAAGCTTGTGAGCAGCGCGGGTGAGCGCCTCACGAGCAATCTTCTCGTTCGGGTAGGACAGCTCGAACATCACCCGACCGGGCTTGACGTTCGCGATCCACCACTCGGGAGAACCCTTACCGGAACCCATGCGGGTCTCGGCGGGCTTCTTGGTGAGCGGACGGTCCGGGTAGATGTTGATCCAGACCTTGCCGCCACGCTTGATGTGGCGGGTCATCGCGATACGAGCCGCCTCGATCTGGCGGTTGGTCACGTACGCCGGAGTGAGGGCCTGAATGCCGTACTCGCCGAACGCAACCTGCGTACCACCCTTGGACATACCGCTGCGCTTCGGGTGGTGCTGCTTGCGGTGCTTGACCCTACGGGGGATCAGCATTTCGGTCAGGCCTCCGTTCCGGTGCTCTCAGCAGCCGGAGCAGCGGCGGGCGCCTCGGCCTTGGGGGCCTCGGCGGCCGGAGCCGACTGCTGCGGCTTGCGGCCGCGACCGCCACGCTCGCCACCACCGCGGCCACCGCGGGCCGGGCGGTCGTTGCCGCCACGGGCCGGGCGGTTGCCAGCGCGGGCAGCGGCGTTCTCGGCGCGGACCTCGGCGATGTTCTTGACGTCGCCCTTGTAGATCCAGACCTTCACGCCGATGCGGCCGAAGGTCGTCTTGGCCTCGAAGAAGCCGTAGTCGACGTTGGCGCGGAGCGTGTGCAGGGGCACGCGGCCCTCGCGGTAGAACTCCGAGCGCGACATCTCGGCGCCGCCGAGACGGCCACCACACTGGATCTTGATGCCCTTGGCGCCCGCCTTCATCGCCGACTGCATGCTCTTGCGCATGGCACGACGGAAGGAGACGCGGGAGGACAGCTGCTCCGCCACGGCCTGGGCCACGAGCTGAGCGTCGACCTCGGGGTTCTTGACCTCGAGGATGTTCAGCTGGACCTGCTTGCCCGTGAGCTTCTCGAGGTCGCCGCGGATGCGGTCGGCCTCGGCGCCACGGCGGCCGATGACGATGCCGGGACGAGCGGTGTGGATGTCCACACGCACGCGGTCACGGGTGCGCTCGATCTCCACCTTCGAGATGCCGGCGCGCTCCATGCCGGACGTCATCATCCGACGGATGGCGACGTCTTCCTTGACGTAGTCCTTGTACAGCTTGTCGGCGTACCAACGCGACTTGAAGTCGGTCGTGACACCGAGCCGGAACCCGTGCGGGTTTACCTTCTGGCCCATTACCGGGTTCCTTCCTTGCTGCTGACGACCACGGTGATGTGGCTGGTCCGCTTACGGATCCGGTAGGCACGGCCCTGAGCACGCGGACGGAACCGCTTCAGGGTCGGGCCCTCATCCACGTACGCCTCGCTGATGACCAGCGAAGAGGCGTCGGTGTGGTCGTAGTTGTGCGCGGCGTTGGCAATGGCGCTGTCCAGCACCTTGCCGACCGGCACGCTCGCGGCCTGCGGGGCGAAACGCAGGACCGCCTGAGCCTCCGTGGCATCCATGCCACGGATGAGGTCCACCACGCGGCGGGCCTTCATGGGCGTGACGCGGATGTACCGCGCCTGGGCCCTGGCTTCCATGGTTGTCCCTTCGGTGTTAGTCATAGTCGATTCCACCCCGCCTTAGCGGCGCTTCGACTTCCGGTCGTCCTTGACGTGACCCCGGAAGGTGCGCGTCGGCGAGAACTCGCCGAGCTTGTGGCCGACCATCGACTCGGTGACGAACACCGGGATGTGGGTCTTGCCGTTGTGCACCGCGATCGTGTGGCCCAGCATGCTGGGGATGATCATCGAGCGACGGGACCAGGTCTTGATGACGTTCTTGGTGCCGGCTTCGTTCTGGGCGTCCACCTTCTTTACGAGGTGGTCGTCGACGAAGGGCCCCTTCTTGAGACTGCGCGGCATCTAAACCCGCTCCTAGCGCTTCTTGTTCGACTTGCGGCGGCGGACGATGTACTTGTTGCTCGCCTTGTTGCGATCACGAGTACGACCCTCCTTCTTGCCCCACGGCGAGACCGGGTGACGACCACCGGAGGTCTTGCCTTCACCACCACCGTGCGGGTGGTCGACCGGGTTCATCACGACACCACGCACGGTCGGGCGGACGCCCTTCCAGCGCATGCGGCCGGCCTTGCCCCAGTTGATGTTCGACTGCTCGGCGTTGCCGACCTCGCCGATGGTGGCGCGGCAGCGGACGTCGACCAGACGGATCTCACCGGACGGCATGCGAAGGTGCGCCATGGCGCCTTCCTTCGCGAGCAGCTGCACGGAGGCACCCGCGGAGCGGGCGAACTTCGCGCCGCCGCCGGGCCGCAGCTCGATGGCGTGGATGGTCGTACCGACCGGGATGTTGCGCAGCGCCAGGTTGTTGCCGGGCTTGATGTCGGCGCCGGGGCCACTCTCGATCCGGTCACCCTGCTGCGTGCCGCGCGGGGCGAGGATGTAGCGCTTCTCGCCGTCCGCGTAGTGCAGCAGCGCGATGCGCGCGGTGCGGTTGGGGTCGTACTCGATGTGCGCGACCTTGGCCGGCACGCCGTCCTTGTCGTGGCGACGGAAGTCGATGACGCGGTAGGCGCGCTTGTGTCCGCCACCCTGGTGGCGAACGGTGATCCGACCGGCGTTGTTACGGCCGCCCTTGCTGTGCAGCGGGCGAACCAGCGACTTCTCCGGCGTGGACCGCGTTACCTCGACGAAGTCGGCTACGGAGGAGCCACGGCGGCCCGGCGTAGTCGGCTTGTACTTGCGGATTCCCATTTCTCAGTCCTCGTCCGATATTCGGACCAGGGCGCTCCGTTAGGAGGCCTGGCCGAAGATGTCGATACGGTCGCCCTCAGCAAGGGTCACAATCGCGCGCTTGGTGTCGGCACGCTTGCCGAAACCAGACTTCGTGCGCTTGCGCTTGCCCTGACGGTTGATCGTGTTGACTCCGGTGACCTTGACCGAGAAGACCGCCTCGACGGCCTGCTTGATCTGGGTCTTGTTGGAGCCGGGGGCCACGATGAACGTGTACTTGCCCTCGTCGAGCAGCGCGTACGACTTCTCGGAGACGACCGGCTTGACGAGGACGTCGCGCGGGTCCGAGAAGGACTTGCTCAGCGGGGTGGGCTCAACAGCGATCTTGCCCTCGGTCGCGATGCGCTTCGCCTTGGCGACGCGCGCGGCCTTGGCGGCCTTCGCAGCCTTGGACGCGATGCTCTGGTGACGAATAGCCATCAGGCTTCGCTCCCTTCGGTCTCATTGGCCTTGGGGCCAGACACGAAGGACTCGAAGGCGGCCTTGGTGAAGACCACGTCGTCCGAGACGAGCACGTCGTACGTGTTCAGCTGGCCCGGCTCCAGGATGTGCACCTGGGGCAGGTTGCGGGCGGAGAGCAGCGAGGCCTCGTCCGAGCGCTCGATGACCAGGAGCACGTTCTTGCGCTCACTGACCTTGCCGAGCAGGCTCTTGGCGGCCTTCGTGGAGATCTCGCCCTCGACCACGCCGGTGACGACGTGGATGCGGGAGTTGCGCGCCCGGTCGGTGAGGGCGTGACGCAGGGCGGCAGCCTTCATCTTCTTGGGGGTGCGCTGGGAGTAGTCACGCGGCACGGGGCCGTGGACGACGCCACCGCCGGCGAACTGCGGCGCACGGGTCGAACCCTGGCGCGCGCGGCCGGTGCCCTTCTGGCGGTACGGCTTCTTGCCGCCACCACGGACTTCACCGCGGGTCTTGGTCTTGTGCGTGCCCTGACGGGCCGCGGCCAGCTGCGCGACGACGACCTGGTGGATCAGCGGGATGCTGATCTTCTCGACGTCGAAGATCTCCGCGGGGAGCTCGACCGTCCCGGTCTTGTCGCCTGCCGGCGAAAGGATGTCAATGGTGCTCATGGGTTACCTCAGGCCCCCTTGGCCGCGGTACGGACCAGGACGAGGCCGCCGTTCGGACCGGGGACCGCGCCCTTGATGAGCAGCAGACCCTTCTCCGCGTCAACGGCGTGGACGGTCAGGTTCTGGGTGGTGACCCGCTCGTTGCCCATGCGGCCCGCCATGCGCATGCCCTTGAAGACACGGCCGGGGGTGGCACAGCCACCGATGGAACCGGGCTTGCGGTGCACGCGGTGGGCACCGTGAGAGGCCTTGCCGCCGTGGAAGTTGTGACGCTTCATCACACCGGCGAAGCCCTTGCCCTTGCTCTTGCCGGTGACGTCGACCTTGATACCGGCCTCGAACGTCTCGGCGGTCAGCTCCTGGCCGAGGGTGTACTCGCTGGCACCAGCGGTACGGATCTCGACGAGGTGGCGACGGGGGGTCACGTCGGCCTTGGCGAAGTGGCCCTTGAGGGGCTTGTTCACCTTGCGCGGGTCGATCTCGCCGAAGGCGATCTGGACCGACTCGTAGCCGTCGCTGTCATTCGTACGGACCTGGGTAACGACGCAGGGCCCGGCCTTGACCACGGTCACCGGGACGACACGGTTGTTCTCGTCCCAGACCTGGGTCATGCCGAGCTTCTCGCCCAGGATGCCCTTGATCTGCTTGGTCATCTTCTCCGCGCCCTTCAGAGCTTGATCTCGATGTCAACGCCGGCCGGAAGGTCCAGGCGCATCAGCGAGTCAACGGTCTTGGGCGTCGGGTCGAGGATGTCGATCAGGCGCTTGTGCGTGCGCATCTCGAAGTGCTCGCGCGAGTCCTTGTACTTGTGCGGCGACTTGATGACGCAGTACACGTTCTTCTCAGTGGGCAGCGGCACCGGGCCCGCGACCGACGCACCAGTGCGAGTCACCGTCTCGACGATCTTCTTCGCCGAAGAGTCGATGACCTCGTGGTCGTAGGCCTTGAGCCGGATGCGGATCTTCTGTCCCGCCATGGCTACTTAGTAGTCCTGTCTCTCGTAACGCTCTGGAACCTGTGGGCCCTGTTTCACTCTTCCTCCGACCCACGCGGTCGGGCGTGTCGCAGTCCCGCTGACAGAAATATCCGTACGGATTCCCTGCCAAGGGTCTGCGGCCCAAAGCCGCAAGGTCTGGGGGAAGAAACCCACCAGGTGCCTGGTCGAGCCCCCCGCTGACACTTCCCGAAAGATTCCCGTACGTCCGCCCCAGCGCTGCCGCAGGCGGCAGATAAGGCGACGAGTACTGTGGGACTCGCTTCCGGTCCTCCCGGCGGGAGGCGCGCAGCATCGGCACTCAACCGAGCAACCCCGACAGTCTGCCACATGGAGCATGCCCGGGGCCAATCGAGCCGAGAAGACTACCCCGTGGGTGACGAAGGTCAAACCCGGCGTGGCGGTCCGCCCCCTCCAACGGTCCCGCGTCCGTCACACCATTCCGTCACGCCACTCCGCCAGCGTACGCAACTGCTCACGCGCCGTGACGACGTCTGCGCCCTGCCTGATGCCCCCGCAGCGCCTCCGGCCGCCGCCCCCCGGAATGTCATCGCACCGGGGCCCGTCCCCTCGTGCTCCGGTGTCTCAGGCGCCTTCCCTGAAAAGAACGTGAGTGAGAAAGAACCTCACCGAGCCCCCCGCACCCCCACGTCCAGCCTCACGCCCCGCTCACTCACGCGGGTGAACATCCCGGGTTCGGCTGGATCTGCGGCCCCCCAACTCCCTTACTCTCGGCGCCAGTAGGCACAACAACCGCAGACATGCGACGGCCCCCGCCGGGACGGCAATCCCAATGGCGAGGGCCTGACCACCGAGGAAGAGAGAGCTTCCCGATGGACACCCAAAACCCTAGCGTGCCCCCGCACGCCCGGCCCGCCGTTGCCGGCAGTCAATCCCACGCACGAGCGATCCAGCGCCCGCCCGGCCGGCCCGACGCCCATCGGCGGCGCACCACCGCCCGCCCTTCCGGCATCGCTCACGACAACACCCGCCACACCACCCGCTTCACGGTGATCGGCAACCACCTCACCCAGCACCCGGAGCTCTCCCTCCTGGCGATCGGCCTCGCGTGCCACATCCAGTCGCTGCCCGCCGGGGCCCGCGCCGACATCAAGACGCTCGCCGCCCGCTTCCCGGAGGGCACGACCCGCATCGCCGCCGCCCTGCGCGAGCTGGAGGCCCACGGCTATCTGCGCCGCGAGCGCGAACGCACCCCCGCCGGCCGCATCGTCACCCGCACGATCTCCTGCAACCAGCCGGGCGCGGCCCGACAACCCCCGCCCTCCCCCGCTCCCCCGCGGACCCGGCCTCCGGAAGCCGCCGAGCACCCGGCACCCCACCCGCCGCCGCGCAAGCAGCCACGCCCCCTCCCGGCCGTGCCGCACCCCGCGTACCCGGCCCCCGCGCTCCTCCAGCAGGCCGCCGACCTCCTCGCGGAGCTGCGCCACCACGACCCCCGCCTGCTCCTCTCCGCCCACGACACCGCCCACCGCGCCCCCGGCGTCGCCGCCTGGCTGGAACGCGACGCCGAGCCCGTCGCCGTACGCCACGCCCTCACCCGCGGCCTGCCACCCGAGGGCCCCCGCCGACCGGCTGCCCTGCTCGCCCACCGCCTCACGGCCCTGCTGCCGCCACCGCCACCGTTCAGGCCCCCGGCCGCGGCCCCGCCACCCGCACGCCACCCCCTGCACAACTGCGACTCCTGCGACCGCGCCTTCCGCGCCCCGGCCCCGGGGCGCTGCCGCGACTGCCGACCCGACCTACAGGGGGCCACCTAGCATGAACGTGACGACCCTTGCCCCTGGGCACAGACGAGGAGCGCACGCCATGACCGTCACCCCGGACGAAACGCGGAATGTCAGTTCTCAGTACCGGGCGATGCGCGACACCGTCGATCGGATGCGGGACACACTGCCCGGCAAATTCGAGATCACCAAGGAAGGGATCGTGCACGACATGATGTCGCCCGGAGGCCCGCACGAGGTGACGGCGGCCCACATCAGCCGTCGCCTGGAAAAGGCCATGCCGGACGAGCTGCTGGCCCACACGGGTACACCCGATGTGGAGCACGAACCCGGGGGTATTTTGCGCCACCCCGACGTGATCGTGATCGCCTGGGCCGATCTGAACGTCGAGCCCTCCATCGACCCCCGCACCCTGGTTGCCGCCATCGAGGTCGTGTCCCGCTCCAACCCCGAGAACGACTGGGTCGGCAAGACCCGTGACTATGCCCTGCTCGGCATCCCGGTCTACGCGATCTTCGATCCCCGGAGCGGCACGGGCGCGGTCCTCACCGACATCCACGCCACCCCCGACGGCCCCCGCTATGCCACGCGCAAGGACTTCGTCTACGGCGAGGACGTCACGATCGCCCAGTGGACGATCTCGACCGCGGACCTGCCCCGCTACCAGTGAGCGCACCGCGCACGCGAAAGGGCCCGTACGACCGAAGTCGTACGGGCCCTTCCGTTACTGCGTGTACTGCGATGCGCTCAGTTCAGAGCGACCGGGTCTCCCCGATCCGCAAGCAAGCGGGAAGCTTACTTGTTGATCTTGGTGACCTGGCCGGCGCCGACGGTCCGGCCACCCTCACGGATGGCGAACTTCAGGCCCTCTTCCATGGCGACGGGCTGGATGAGCTCCACCTTCATCTCGGTGTTGTCACCCGGCATGACCATCTCGGTGCCCTCGGGGAGGGTCACGACGCCGGTCACGTCCGTCGTACGGAAGTAGAACTGCGGGCGGTAGTTGTTGAAGAACGGGGTGTGACGGCCACCCTCGTCCTTCGACAGGATGTAGGCCTGGGCCTCGAACTCGGTGTGCGGCGTGACCGAACCGGGCTTGATGATGACCTGGCCGCGCTCGACGTCCTCGCGCTTGATGCCACGGAGGAGCAGACCGACGTTCTCACCGGCCTGGCCCTCGTCGAGCAGCTTGCGGAACATCTCGATGCCGGTGACCGTGGTGGTGGTCTTCTCGGTCTTGATGCCGATGATGTCGACGGTCTCGTTGACCTTGAGGACACCACGCTCGATACGACCGGTGACGACGGTGCCACGACCGGTGATCGTGAAGACGTCCTCGATCGGCATCAGGAACGGCTTGTCGACGTCGCGCTCGGGCTCCGGGATCGACTCGTCGACAGCCTTCATCAGGTTGAGGACGGACTCACCCCACTCCTTGTCGCCCTCAAGCGCCTTGAGCGCCGAGACCTTGACGACCGGCAGGTCGTCGCCCGGGAACTCGTACTCGGAGAGGAGCTCACGGACCTCGAGCTCGACGAGCTCCAGGATCTCCTCGTCGTCCACCATGTCGGCCTTGTTCAGGGCGACGACGATGTACGGAACGCCGACCTGGCGGGCCAGGAGCACGTGCTCCTTGGTCTGCGGCATCGGGCCGTCGGTGGCGGCGACCACGAGGATGGCGCCGTCCATCTGCGCCGCACCCGTGATCATGTTCTTGATGTAGTCCGCGTGACCGGGGCAGTCGACGTGGGCGTAGTGACGCGTCTCCGTCTGGTACTCGACGTGCGCGATGGAGATCGTGATACCGCGCTGGCGCTCCTCGGGAGCCTTGTCGATCTGGTCGAAGGCCGAGGCCTCGTTCAGGTCGGGGTACGCGTCGTGCAGCACCTTGGTAATGGCGGCCGTGAGGGTCGTCTTACCGTGGTCAATGTGACCGATGGTGCCGATGTTGACGTGCGGCTTAGTCCGCTCGAACTTCGCCTTCGCCACTGGGTCCTCCTGGGAGTGGTTCTGTACGCCTTGCTTCATCGGCGCCAGGTGATCTTTGCTGGGAAGCCAGCCGCCGGGGTTCTCGCCCTACGGGGTCGAACCCCGGCGGATGGTGTCAAGCCTAAAGCGTTAACTGGGGTGAGTTACTCGCCCTTGGCCTTCGCGATGATCTCCTCGGCGACGTTCCGCGGAACCTCGGCGTAGGAGTCGAACTGCATTGAGTAGCTTGCGCGACCCGACGTCTTGCTGCGGAGGTCTCCGACGTAGCCGAACATCTCCGAGAGGGGCACGAGGCCCTTCACGACGCGAGCGCCGCTGCGCTCCTCCATGGCCTGGATCTGGCCACGGCGGGAGTTGATGTCACCGATGACATCGCCCATGTAGTCCTCGGGCGTGGTGACCTCGACGGCCATCATCGGCTCGAGGAGCACGGGGGACGCCTTGCGCGCGGCCTCCTTGAAGGCCTGCGAACCGGCGATCTTGAAGGCGAGCTCGGAGGAGTCGACCTCGTGGTAGGCGCCGTCGATGAGCGTGACGCGGACGCCCGTCATCTCGTAGCCCGCCAGGATGCCGAACTGCATGGCCTCCTGAGCACCCGCGTCCACCGAGGGGATGTACTCCTTGGGGATGCGGCCACCCGTGACCTTGTTCACGAACTCGTACGACGCGTCGCCGCCCTCGATGGGCTCGATCGCGATCTGCACCTTCGCGAACTGACCGGTACCACCGGTCTGCTTCTTGTGGGTGAAGTCCACGCGCTCGACGGCCTTGCGGATCGTCTCGCGGTAGGCCACCTGCGGCTTGCCGACGTTCGCCTCGACGCGGAACTCGCGCTTCATGCGGTCGACGAGCACCTCAAGGTGAAGCTCGCCCATACCACCGATGATGGTCTGGCCGGTCTCCTCGTCCGAGTGAACGCGGAAGGAGGGGTCCTCCTCCGAGAGACGCTGGATGGCGACACCCAGCTTCTCCTGGTCACCCTTGGACTTCGGCTCGATGGCGACCTCGATGACCGGCGCCGGGAAGTCCATGGACTCCAGGATCACCGGGTTCTTGTCGTCGGAGAGCGTCTCACCCGTGGTGGTCTGCTTCAGGCCCATGACGGCGACGATGTCACCGGCGCCCACCGAGTCGATCTCCTCACGCTTGTTCGCGTGCATGCGGTAGATCTTGCCGATGCGCTCCTTCTTGCCCTTGACGGAGTTCAGCACCGCGGTGCCGGCGTCCAGGCGACCGGAGTAGATCCGGACGAAGGTGAGCTTGCCGAGGTGCGGGTCGCTCGCGATCTTGAACGCGAGGGCCGACAGCGGCTCGTCGTCGGACGGCTTGCGCTTGATGACCGTCTCCGGGTCCTTCACGTCGTGGCCCTCGATGGCCTCGACGTCCAGGGGGGACGGCAGGTAGCGCACGACCGCGTCGAGCAGGGGCTGGACGCCCTTGTTCTTGAACGCGGTACCGCAGAAGACGGGGGTGACGGTGGTGTCGCCGCCCTTGCCGGAGGCGATGGTGATGCGACGGATCGCCGCGTACAGCTGCTCCACGGTGGGCTCCTGGCCCTCCAGGTACAGCTCCATCATCTCTTCGTCGTTCTCCGCGACGGCCTCGAGGAGCTTGCCGCGGTACTCCTCGGCAGCCTCGGTGTGCGTGTCGGGGATGTCGACGATGTCGTAGGCCTCGCCCATCTTGGTCTCGGCGGACCAGACGAAGGCCTTCATGGTGACGAGGTCGACGACGCCCTTGAAGTCAGCCTCTGCGCCGATGGGCAGCTGCATGACCAGCGGGGTCGCACCGAGGCGGTCGACGATCATGTCGACACAGCGGTGGAACTCGGCACCGGTGCGGTCGAGCTTGTTGACGAAGCAGATACGCGGGACGCCGTAGCGGTCCGCCTGACGCCACACGGTCTCGGACTGGGGCTCAACGCCGGCGACGCCGTCGAACACCGTCACGGCACCGTCGAGCACGCGGAGCGAACGCTCCACCTCGACGGTGAAGTCGACGTGGCCCGGGGTGTCGATGATGTTGATGGTGTGGTCGACGTCGTTCAGCGGCCAGTGACAGGTGGTGGCAGCAGAGGTGATCGTGATGCCACGCTCCTGCTCCTGCTCCATCCAGTCCATCGTCGCGGCGCCGTCGTGGACCTCACCGATCTTGTACGAGACACCGGTGTAGAACAGGATCCGCTCGGTGGTCGTCGTCTTGCCCGCGTCGATGTGGGCCATGATGCCGATGTTGCGCACCTTGGCCAGGTCAAGTGAAGTGGTAGCCATGTCGGCTCAGTCTTCTCTCGGTCTCGATGTGGGTAGCGACTACCAGCGGTAGTGCGCGAAGGCCTTGTTGGACTCGGCCATCTTGTGGGTGTCCTCGCGCTTCTTCACAGCGGCACCGAGGCCGTTGGAGGCGTCGAGGAGCTCGTTGAGCAGACGCTCGGTCATGGTCTTCTCGCGACGGGCGCGGGAGTAACCGACCAGCCAGCGCAGGGCGAGCGTGTTCGCACGGCCCGGCTTGACCTCGATCGGGACCTGGTAGGTCGCGCCACCGACACGGCGGGACTTGACCTCGAGGGTCGGCTTGATGTTCTCGAGCGCGCGCTTGAGCGTGATGACCGGGTCGTTGCCGGTCTTCTCGCGCAGGCCCTCCATGGCGCCGTACACGATGCGCTCGGCGGTGGAGCGCTTGCCGTTCAGCAGCACCTTGTTGATGAGGGAGGTCACCAGAGGAGAACCGTAGACCGGGTCGATGATGACCGGGCGCTTCGGGGCGGGGCCCTTACGAGGCATTCTTACTTCTCCTTCTTGGCGCCGTAGCGGCTGCGGGCCTGCTTGCGGTTCTTGACACCCTGGGTGTCGAGGGAACCGCGGATGATCTTGTAACGAACACCAGGCAGGTCCTTCACACGGCCACCACGCACGAGCACGATGGAGTGCTCCTGCAGGTTGTGTCCCTCACCCGGAATGTAGGCCGTGACCTCGATCCCGGAGGTCAGACGCACACGCGCGACCTTACGGAGGGCCGAGTTCGGCTTCTTCGGGGTGGTCGTGAACACACGCGTGCAGACGCCACGGCGCTGGGGCGAACCCTCGAGTGCGGGCGTCTTGTTCTTCTCGACCTTGTCCTGCCGGCCCTTACGGACCAGCTGCTGGATCGTAGGCACTACTTCTCCGGTTTCTGTGTGCCGAATAGTAAAGCTAACCTGGAACGTCCCCGACCCACGCGGTCGGGTGTGTCGAATGCTGCATACTCCCGCCGCGAGGCGGAAAGGGGCGCAGATTGCGGTGGCCTTGTTGACGGACTCGCGCTGCGGCTGAAGACACGCGCACGAGCCCAGGCACACCCCAGGCACAAGGTCTGAGCGTACCTACCTCATCGAGTCTGGTCAAAACAAATGCGGTGGGGGGCGACACGCCGGGCTTTTCGATTCGCGCACGAATGCTCCCGGCCAGCGCGGCTGGTTGTCGCCGGTCCCCCGATCGGCCACCTGAAGTACGTTGACTGGTTGCGAAACCGATGGCATCGACGCACGTGAACACGGGGGCAGCGGGATGACCGGCGGGCTGGGGCACGTGTGGAGTGACGACGGCCTCGATGATCGGGTGCCCTTCCTCGCGCGACTGGAGCGGGACGACCGCACCGCTCTGCTGGACATTGGCCGCCCTCTGCACTATCCCGCCCGTGCGGTCATCATGCGCCAGGACGAGCCCTCCGCTCATGTGCTGCTGCTCCTCCAGGGCTGGACCAAGGTCACGGCCACCGCGGCCAACGGCTACGAGGCCCTCCTCGCTCTGCGGGGCCCCGGCGACATCATCGGAGAGGGCGCCGCCCTGAGCGGCCGCGGCCGCTCGGCCACCGTGACCGCGCTGGAGCAGGTCGAAGCGGTCGCCATCGAGCAGGGCCGCTTCACCGGGTTCCTCGCGGGAAGCCCCGAGGTAGCCCTCAAACTCCTGGGGCTCGCCACCGACCGCCAGCGCTCGACGGACCGCCGCCGACTGGAGTGGGCGGCCCTCTCCGTCCGCGAGCGGCTCGCCGTCCTGCTCCTCGACCTCCTGCGCACCCACGGCACCCGGACCGAAGAGGGCATCGCACTGACCATCCCGCTCAGCCAGCAGGAGTTCGCGGGTTCGGTCGGTGCCTCCCGCGAGGCGGTCGCCCGGCTCCTGAAGGAGCTACGGAACCGGCAGATCGTCGTCACGAGCCGTCGCCGCATCGTCGTCGTCCGGCCGGACATACTCCGCCGCATAGCCGGAAGCGAACCCGTGTAGCGCGGCGCCCTCTGTGCACACGGTCACAGTTCGTACGCGTCATCGGCCCTCTGAGGACAGCCTGCGACCCGCCATGGTTCTGGTCGACGGAGCAATCCGACCGACGAGAGGCAGACATGTCCGAGCCCGTGAACCGCACCATCCTGCTCTTCGACATCGAGAAGTTCGGCACCCGGGACGACGTCGAGCAGGCGATTCTCCGACGGCTCCTGTACGACGTGGCGGACGGCACGCTCAACGTCGCCGGCGTCAGCGAGACGGCACGGCTCCGCACCGACAGGGGAGACGCCGTCGTCGAACTCATCGACGCCAATGTGCCGGTGTCCACCCTGGTCAAGGCGCTGCTCACCGAGACCCCGATGCTGCTGCACGCGAAGAACCGACTGATGGCGAGCAGCACTCAGATCCGGTTGCGCATCGTGCTCGCCGCCGGATATGTCGCCCTGGACGAGAACGGCTGGGTCGGATCGGACCTGAACCACGCCTTCCGGCTCCTTGACGCCGACCCCCTGCGAGAAGCGCTGAAGGCCGCCGACGGCAGCAGCGTTCTCTGCGTGTCCGACAGCGTGTACCAGGGCGTGGTGCGTCACGGCCACCACGGGGTGCGGCCCGAGGAGTTCCATCAGGTCGCCGTGCAGGCCAAGGAGGGCGCCACGACCGCCTGGCTGCACCGGGTCCCCTCGGCCGGGCGCAAAGACGGCGGTGCCCCCTCTCCTGGCTCTCCTGCCCCGGACAGTTCGTCGGCCTCCGCCGGCGGCAGCACGCAGATCATGGGTTCGCAGTACGGGGTCGCCGGCGGTGATGTCAACGGCGACCTCTCGTTCGACTTCCGCGGCCAGGAGCAAGGCGGGAGGCAGTGAGCCAGGAGGGGCAGCCCGCGGCCGCGAAGCCGTCGAAGGGCGATCGCCCGGACAAGGCCGAGAAGCCCGGGAGGACTGCCGCCCCGGCGGACGGTGAGCCCGCCGTCGAAGGACAGGAGCAGGACGAGTCGACGCAGGAACCCGGGGAGCGGCAACCGGCCTGGGCCGCCCGCCGCGACCTCATCGACCACACCCCAGAGACTCTGATCACTCGCGATCAATTCGGCGTGGTGGGCGGCCACGTCTCGGGCGACGTCGTCTTCCAGCTCGGGTCACCGGGTTTCAGCGGATCCCTCCGTACGGCGTCCGGCCACATCCCTCAGAACCACCTGGAGGAACTGGCCGCCGTCTACCGGAGCTGCCCGAGCTTCGACGAAGCCCTTGCGCTGCTTCGTGACGAACGCGTCGTGGTCCTCCGGGGCAGCCGTGCCACCGGCCGGAGGTCCGCCGCTCTGATGCTGCTGGACCGGCTCGGTGCCCGACCGATCCGGCTGCTTGAGCCGGACACCGCCCCTGCGGCCCTGCCGGACGCCCTCGACGGAGCGCCGGGCTATCTCCTGCACGAACTGACCACCAGCCGCAGCAAACCGCTGCTGGAACCCCACGTACTGGGCGTGCGGGAGCAACTGGCGCGGCGCGGAGGTCTGTGCGTGATCACGGTGGAGACGTCGTCCGTGCTGCTCGACGTCCCCTGTGTCACCTGGGAGCCGCCACCGGTCGAGGACATCCTCGCTGCTCACGTCACCCACCTGGCGGGGACGGAGGCCTGGCAGCAGCTGCGGCGGACCCAGCCAGTCGAGGAGTTCATCGCGTGCACCCACCAGCCCGACGAGACACGCAGGTTCGCCGAACAACTCGCCGCTCATCACCGTGGTGAGCTCGACGAGGACAGGCTGATCGACTTCGCCCGGTCGGCGTTGGCGGACCGGGTGACCCGGTGGCTCACGGCACCGGAGAAGCCTGACGGCGATGAGCTGCGCGACAAGGCGTTCCTGATCTCCCTCGCCGTCTTCGACCGTGCTCCCTACGCCACCGCCGCCGAGCTCGGCGACCGCCTCTTCGTCCGGCTCCAGGAGACGGCCAATCCGCACGAGGCACCCCGCATCCCGGTCTTCGGCAGCTCCATCCCCTCACGACTGGAGCTGGCCCACGCGCTCGGCTCCACGCGGGACGAGGTCACGGAATGGGGTCCGGTGTCCCAGTACTCCGTCGAGTTCGAGGACGCCGACACCGCGCGCGTGCTGCTGCGCGAAGTGTGGACCGTCCACCCCTCGACCCGGCCGGCCCTCGTTCCCTGGCTCCAGCAACTTGCCTCCGACGGCCGCCCCCTGGTCCGTACTCGGGCCGCGGCGGCCACCGCGCTCCTGGCCAAGGCCGACCTCTCGTCCGCCATGGCCCATCTGATCGAACCGTGGGCCAGCGGACGGTCGTACAACGGCTGGCTGACCGCCGCCAACGCGCTCAGCCTCGCGGGTCTGCTCGAGGTGGAGGGCGTGCACCGGATCCTGCACACCTGGTGCACCGGGGAGCACCCCAGCCGCCGTTGGACCGCCATCCGCGTCTACGGACTGCTCGGCCCCAGGCACCCGGAACAAGCGCTCGATGCGCTGCTTGAGGCCGTACGCCTGGAGAACGACGAGGAGGAGGAGGTGAACCAGCTCGCCGAGGCCACCCAGCTGTTGCTTCTCGCGGCCCGCGGGCCGGTGCTCAGGGAACTCGTGCCACTGCTCCACGACGACCACACCGTGCACGACCACGTCCTGCGAGCCTTCGGGCTCGCCTGCCGCGAGACGGTGGAGGGCACGGAGCGCCCCCTTGTCCTGGAGTGGCACGCCGCCGCCCACGCCGACCCGAACAGTGACGAGGACGAACTGCTCGTCGCTCTCTGGCGTGCCGCCCTGGGCGATCGTGCCCACACCGACAGCGCACTGGACAGGTTGCAGCAGTGGCTCCGCGTGGCGGAACACGACCGGCAGGTCGAGGAGCCGCTGGCACTGCTGCTGTCCGACCTTTCCGCCCCTGCCACCAACCAACACCGGATCGGCTATTTGCTGCGCACCGCGCGCGAGGCCGACGGCAGCCCTCTGGGCGTCACCGAACGCTTGCGAACAGCCGTCTCAGCTTTCTCATGAACACCGAGGAGCCCCCCATGGCGAACAGCGATGACCAGCGGGATCCGCTGGCTTTACCGCACGACCGGCCCGAAGGGCTCGAACGACTCGAACGACTCGAACGACGGGATCCTTCGAGCTTCCTCGACCGGCCCATCGAGATCACCGACCCCGTGCTGGCAGTGCGTCATCTGACGCGATACGAGCTGCCGGGAAGACGGCACCTGGGGCGCCCGGACTGCGCCCTCGTCCTTGCCGGGGCAGGTGACACGTACGAGACCTACATACCCCCGCGGCGCCCGGCCGGTCTCCGCGGCCACACCGCTGTGTACGAGGTGGACATGGGGGTTCATCCGCTGTGCCTCCGCATCCGGCTGCCCAGCGCGGCCGACAGCTTCCAGTTCGACACCACCTTCGACCTCACCTGGCAGGTGGTCGACCCGGAGCAGTTCGTCGTCAGCCACGAACGGGACGTTCCGGCCCTGCTGAACCGGGTGCTCCAGCGGCTGATGCGCCCGACGACCCGTATGTTCCCCATCTCGTCCAGCGCGGCCGCCGAACTCTCTGTACAGAAGCTGCTCGACACGTCCACAGACATCGCGGCGCACCAGGGCCTCCGGATGGAGGGCACCGCACGGCTGGAGCGGGACCCGGCGCTGCGGCAACTCGAGCAGGAACAGAGTCTCAGGGCCAAGAAGATCGCGTTCTACCGGCACCATCTGGCCCGGGGCGGACTCAGCGCCTTGCTCCTCCACCTGTCCGAGCATCCACAGGACACCCACCTGGTGGTGGACTGCCTGCGCGCGGATGAGCTGAAGCAGGTCGAGAACCAGCTCCAGCTCATAGACCGCGTGCTCCCTGACGGGCCTCTGGAGAAGTACCAGCTCGAAGAACCCCAGCAGCTGGTCCTTGCCCTCTTCAGGTCCGCACTGACGCAAGTGAGGTCAGGACCGCACCCGCGAGAGGATCCGCCGCTCAAGTCGGTCGCTCCCCTCCCACCAGTACTCGACGAGCAGCGCGAAAGCCCATGCCGTACGGCCGAGAACCCCTAGCCCCAGGGAGGGGACCCATGTCCCGACCACACGAACCGGAGTACCCCGAGCACATATCCGTGGCGGAAACCCCCCACTCCCCGCCGGACTCCGCTCCCCCACCCCCGAGGACCGGCCCCACCGCCGGGCGCATCCACATCGCGGCCCCTCGCCGGCGCGCCGACGTCATGGCCATCAGCGCTCTCGCGCTCCATGTGCCGCACACGGTCGCCGGTCTCGTGGCCGTGACCTGTCTCGGCTTCCTCGTGGAGAGCTGGACCGGCCTGCCTGCCTGGGTGACTGCCGTGAGCTGGCTGCTCAGCGGCGCACTGGTCCTCCACCGTCCCACCGAGGCCTTCCTGGCTCGCCATGTACTGGGCCACAGGCCGCCGTCACTCGCCGAACAGGACCGGCTCGCGCCCTCCTGGCATGACGTCACCGCTCGATTCGGTGTGGCCGGCACCGCGTATCAACTCTGGATCCATGAGAGCGAGAAGCCCAGCGCGGAGGCCGCCGCCGGCCACATCGTCGCCGTGACATCGGCCGCGCTCCGGCTGCCACCCGGCCAGCTGTCCGCCGTGCTCGCCCATGAACTCGGCCACCATGTGGCCGGTCACTCCTGGACGGCGCTGCTGACCTTTTGGTACGCCCTCCCCGCCCGGCTCATCTGGCGGGCCGTGCGTGCGCTGTACCCCCTGATGTCACCATCGCGCCCCATCCGGACCAGGAAGAACACGAAGGCCAGGAGCCAGCTCCTGCTGATCGCGACACTCCTCGCGCTGCTGGTGGTCTGCCTGTTCCCCTGGCTGCTTCTGCTGGCGCTGGTCCCCCCGCTGCTCGCCGCGGTCAGGCGGCGTGCGGAACTGCGCGCCGACCGCTCCGCCGCCGCTCGCGGCTATGGCCCCCAACTCGCCTATGTGCTGGAGAGGTTCATCGTCGACGGAGCAGAGGCGAAGCAGTCCGGACCGCCCGACAACGACAGGTTCCGCCCGGCGGTCTCACTGCTCTCTCCGTATCCGGACCTCCACACCCGGCTTCAGAGCCTTCAGCGCTACCTCGAAACGCACAGGGACTGAAACGCCGAAGGGCGGCCACCCCAAGAGGTGACCGCCCTTCGACAGATCCGCGTCCTACTGGTTGTACGGCCCGTAGTCGTAGTCCTCCAGCGGAACGGCCTGACCGGAGCCCGTGCCGAACGGCGAGTAGTCGATGTCGTCGTAACCGACGGCCGAGTACATCGCTGCCTTGGCCTCCTCGGTCGGCTCCACCCGGATGTTGCGGTAGCGGGACAGACCCGTACCGGCCGGGATGAGCTTACCGATGATGACGTTCTCCTTGAGGCCGATCAGGGAGTCGGACTTGGCGTTGATCGCCGCGTCCGTCAGGACCCTGGTCGTCTCCTGGAAGGAGGCCGCGGACAGCCACGACTCCGTCGCCAGCGAGGCCTTGGTGATACCCATCAGCTGCGGACGGCCGGAGGCGGGGTGACCGCCCTCGGTGACCACACGACGGTTCTCGGTCTCGAACTTCGAGCGCTCGACGAGCTCGCCCGGCAGCAGCTCCGCGTCGCCGGACTCGATGATCGTCACACGGCGCAGCATCTGCCGGATGATGATCTCGATGTGCTTGTCGTGGATCGACACGCCCTGCGAGTTGTAGACCTTCTGGACTTCGCCGACCAGGTGGACCTGGACCGCGCGCTGACCGAGGATCCGCAGCACGTCGTGCGGGTTGGTGGCACCGAAGGTGAGCGGCTGGCCCACCTCGACGTGGTCACCCTCGCGCACCAGGACCTTGGCACGCTTCGAGATCGGGAACGCCGTCTCGTCGCTGCCGTCGTCCGGGGTGACGACGATCTTCTTGGTCTTCTCGGTCTCCTCGATGCGGACACGGCCCGCGGCCTCGGAGATCGGGGCGACACCCTTCGGCGTACGGGCCTCGAAGAGCTCGACGACACGGGGCAGACCCTGGGTGATGTCGTCACCGGCCACACCACCGGTGTGGAAGGTACGCATCGTCAGCTGGGTACCGGGCTCACCGATGGACTGGGCGGCGATGATGCCGACCGCCTCACCGATGTCGACCAGCTTGCCGGTGGCGAGCGAGCGGCCGTAGCAGAAGGCACAGGTGCCGACCGCCGACTCACAGGTCAGCACCGAGCGGGTCTTGACCTCCTCGACGCCGTTGGCGACCAGGGCGTCGATGAGCACGTCACCGAGGTCGACGTTGGCCGGCGCGATGACCTTGCCGTCGATGACGACGTCCTCGGCCAGCATGCGGGCGTACACCGAGGTCTCGACGTTCTCCGTCTTGCGGAGCACACCGTCCTCGCCCTTGACCGCGATCTTGAGCTTCAGACCGCGCTCGGTGCCACAGTCCTCCTCGCGAATGATGACGTCCTGGGAGACGTCGACCAGACGACGGGTGAGGTAACCGGAGTCGGCGGTACGCAGAGCCGTGTCCGCCAGACCCTTACGGGCACCGTGGGTGGAGATGAAGTACTCAAGGACCGAGAGGCCCTCACGGAAGGACGCCTTGATCGGACGCGGGATCGTCTCGTTCTTCGCGTTCGACACCAGACCACGCATACCGGCGATCTGCCGCATCTGCATCATGTTTCCTCGGGCACCCGAGTCAACCATCATGAAGATGGGGTTGGTCTTGGGGAAGTTCGCGTTCATCGCCTCGGCGACCTCGTTGGTCGCCTTGGTCCAGATCGCGATGAGCTCCTGCGTGCGCTCGTCCTTGGTGATCAGACCGCGCTCGTACTGCTTCTGGACCTTCTCGTCCTGCTCCTCGTAACCCTTGACGATGGCCTTCTTGGCCTCGGGCACGACGACGTCGGAGATGGCCACGGTGACACCGGAACGGGTCGCCCAGTAGAAGCCCGCCGCCTTCAGGTTGTCGAGCGTCGCCGCCACGATGACCTTGGGGTAGCGCTCGGCGAGGTCGTTGACGATCTCGGAGAGCTGCTTCTTGCCGACGGAGTAGTCGACGAAGGGGTAGTCCTCGGGCAGCAGCTCGTTGAAGAGCGCGCGGCCCAGCGTCGTACGCAGCCGGAAGCTGTCGCCCTGCTGGTAGGCACGCTCGTCACCGAAGTCCTCGCCCTCGGCGCTGACCGGCGGGGTCCAGCCGCGCGGCGGGATGGTGCCCACCGGGAAGCGGATGTCGACCTTCGCCTGGAGCGAGAGCTCCCGGGCGTCGAACGCCATGATCGCCTCGGCCGTGGAGCCGAAGGACCGGCCCTCGCCGATGACCTTGCGCTCTTCCTCGTCGGTGGTGAGGAAGAACAGGCCCAGCACCATGTCCTGGGTCGGCATGGTGACGGGACGGCCGTCGGCCGGCTTCAGGATGTTGTTCGAGGACAGCATCAGGATGCGGGCCTCGGCCTGCGCCTCCGCGGAGAGCGGCAGGTGCACGGCCATCTGGTCACCGTCGAAGTCCGCGTTGAACGCGGTGCAGACGAGCGGGTGAATCTGGATGGCCTTGCCCTCGACCAGCTGCGGCTCGAAGGCCTGGATGCCGAGGCGGTGCAGCGTGGGCGCACGGTTCAGGAGAACCGGGTGCTCGGCGATGACCTCTTCGAGGACGTCGTACACGACCGTGCGGCCGCGCTCGACCATCCGCTTGGCGCTCTTGATGTTCTGCGCGTGGTTCAGGTCGACCAGGCGCTTCATCACGAACGGCTTGAAGAGCTCCAGCGCCATGGCCTTCGGCAGACCGCACTGGTGCAGCTTCAGCTGCGGACCGACGACGATCACGGAACGCGCGGAGTAGTCCACACGCTTGCCGAGGAGGTTCTGACGGAAGCGGCCCTGCTTGCCCTTGAGCATGTCGGACAGCGACTTCAGCGGACGGTTGCCGGGGCCCGTGACCGGGCGACCACGACGGCCGTTGTCGAAGAGCGCGTCGACGGCCTCCTGGAGCATGCGCTTCTCGTTGTTCACGATGATCTCGGGCGCGCCGAGGTCGAGAAGCCGCTTCAGGCGGTTGTTGCGGTTGATCACGCGGCGGTACAGGTCGTTCAAGTCGGAGGTCGCGAAGCGGCCACCGTCCAGCTGCACCATCGGACGCAGGTCCGGCGGGATGACCGGCACGCAGTCGAGCACCATGCCCTTGGGGCTGTTGCTCGTCTGGAGGAACGCGGAGACGACCTTGAGGCGCTTGAGCGCGCGGGTCTTCTTCTGGCCCTTGCCGGTACGGATGATCTCGCGGAGGCGCTCGGCCTCCTCGTCGAGGTCGAAGGACTCCAGGCGCTTCTGCAGGGCAGCGGCACCCATGGAGCCGTCGAAATACGTGCCGAAGCGGTCACGCAGCTCGCGGTAGAGCAGCTCGTCGCCCTCCAGGTCCTGGACCTTGAGGTTCTTGAAGCGGTTCCACACCTCGTCGAGACGGTCGATCTCGCGCTGGGCGCGGTCACGGAGCTGCTTCATCTCGCGCTCGGCGCCTTCGCGCACCTTGCGGCGCACGTCGGCCTTGGCGCCCTCGGCCTCAAGCTCGGCCAGGTCGGTCTCGAGCTTCTTGGCGCGGGCCTCCAGGTCGGAGTCGCGACGGTTCTCGATCTGCTGACGCTCGACGGAGACGTGCGCCTCCAGGGACGGCAGGTCGCGGGTACGACGCTCCTCGTCCACGAACGTGATCATGTACGCCGCGAAGTAGATGACCTTTTCGAGGTCCTTCGGGGCGAGGTCCAGCAGGTAGCCGAGGCGCGACGGGACGCCCTTGAAGTACCAGATGTGGGTGACGGGAGCGGCCAGTTCGATGTGGCCCATCCGCTCACGGCGCACCTTGGCGCGCGTGACCTCTACGCCACAGCGCTCACAGATGATGCCCTTGAAGCGGACACGCTTGTACTTGCCGCAGTAGCACTCCCAGTCCCGGGTCGGACCGAAGATCTTCTCGCAGAAGAGTCCGTCCTTCTCGGGCTTGAGCGTGCGGTAGTTGATGGTCTCCGGCTTCTTGACCTCGCCGTGGGACCACTGTCGGATGTCGTCCGCGGTGGCAAGGCCGATCCGCAGCTCGTCGAAGAAGTTGACGTCGAGCACTTTGTCGTCAATCCCTCTTTCGGGGTCGAGTCTCAATCATGGTCTGTACGGGTCCGGGGCAGGGCCGGGGCCTCACGAGGAGGCCCCGACCAGACCCGTCAGACCTCTTCGACGCTGCTCGGCTCGCGCCGGGACAGGTCGATGCCGAGCTCCTCCGCCGCGCGGAAGACGTCCTCGTCGGTGTCGCGCATCTCGATGGACATGCCGTCCGAGGACAGCACCTCCACGTTGAGGCAGAGCGACTGCATTTCCTTGATGAGCACCTTGAAGGACTCAGGGATGCCGGGCTCGGGGATGTTCTCGCCCTTGACGATGGCCTCGTAGACCTTCACGCGGCCGGTCACGTCGTCGGACTTGATCGTCAGGAGCTCCTGAAGGGCGTACGCGGCGCCATAAGCCTCAAGCGCCCACACCTCCATCTCACCGAAGCGCTGACCACCGAACTGCGCCTTACCACCCAGCGGCTGCTGCGTGATCATCGAGTACGGGCCGGTCGACCGGGCGTGGAGCTTGTCGTCGACCAGGTGGTGCAGCTTGAGGATGTACATGTACCCGACCGAGATCGGGTCCGGGAACGGCTCGCCGGAGCGGCCGTCGAACAGCTGTGCCTTGCCGGACGGGAGCACCATGCGCTCGCCGTCGCGGTTCGGGATGGTGTGCTGGAGCAGACCGGCCAGCTCGTCCTCACGCGCACCGTCGAAGACGGGGGTGGCGACGTTCGTACCGGGGTCGACCTTGTCGGCGCCGATGGCCTGGAGGCGCTGCGCCCACTCGTCCGCGAGGCCGGAGACGTCCCAGCCGCGGCTGGCGAGCCAGCCGAGGTGGATCTCCAGGACCTGACCCGGGTTCATTCGGGACGGGACACCCAGCGGGTTGAGGATGATGTCGACCGGGGTGCCGTCCTCCAGGAACGGCATGTCCTCGATCGGCAGGATCTTCGAGATGACGCCCTTGTTGCCGTGACGGCCGGCGAGCTTGTCACCGTCGGTGATCTTGCGCTTCTGCGCCACGTAGACACGGACGAGCTGGTTCACGCCCGGCGGCAGCTCGTCGCCCTCTTCGCGGTCGAAGACGCGGACGCCGATGACCTTGCCGATCTCACCGTGCGGCACCTTCAGCGAGGTGTCGCGCACCTCGCGCGCCTTCTCACCGAAGATCGCGCGGAGCAGGCGCTCCTCGGGCGTCAGCTCGGTCTCGCCCTTGGGCGTGACCTTGCCGACGAGGATGTCGCCTGCGACGACCTCGGCACCGATACGGATGATGCCGCGCTCGTCGAGGTCGGCGAGGACCTCCTCGGAGACGTTCGGGATGTCCCGGGTGATCTCCTCCGGGCCGAGCTTGGTGTCACGGGCGTCGACCTCGTGCTCCTCGATGTGGATCGAGGAGAGGACGTCGTCCTGCACGAGGCGCTGCGACAGGATGATCGCGTCCTCGTAGTTGTGACCCTCCCACGGCATGAACGCCACGAGCAGGTTCTTGCCGAGGGCCATCTCGCCCTCTTCGGTCGCGGGACCGTCGGCCAGGACCTGGCCCTCGATCACGCGGGCGCCCTCGTCGACGACAACCTTCTGGTTGACGGAGGTGCCCTGGTTCGACCGGGAGAACTTGGCGATGCGGTACGTGGTGTACGTGCCGTCGTCGTTGGTGACGGTGACGTAGTCCGCGGAGACCTCCTGGACCACACCGGCCTTCTCGGCCTTGATCACGTCACCGGCGTCGACCGCGCAGCGGTACTCCATGCCGGTGCCGACGAGGGGGGCCTCGGCGGTGATCAGCGGCACGGCCTGACGCATCATGTTCGCGCCCATGAGGGCACGGTTGGCGTCGTCGTGCTCCAGGAAGGGGATCATCGCGGTCGCGACGGACACCATCTGGCGCGGCGAGACGTCCATGTAGTCGACGTCCGTGCCGGGCACGTAGTCGATCTCGCCGCCACGGCGGCGGATCAGGACGCGGGCCTCGGCGAAGTGGAGGTCGTCCGTCAGCGGCGCGTTGGCCTGCGCGATGACGAAGCGGTCCTCCTCGTCGGCCGTCAGGTAGTCGACGTCGTCGGTGACCTGGCCCTCGACGACCTTGCGGTACGGCGTCTCGACGAAGCCGAACGCGTTGACGCGGCCGTAGGAGGCGAGCGAACCGATCAGACCGATGTTCGGGCCTTCAGGGGTCTCGATCGGGCACATGCGGCCGTAGTGAGACGGGTGCACGTCACGGACCTCGAAGCCGGCCCGCTCACGGGAGAGACCACCCGGGCCAAGCGCCGACAGACGGCGCTTGTGGGTGAGACCCGACAGCGGGTTGTTCTGGTCCATGAACTGCGACAGCTGCGAGGTGCCGAAGAATTCCTTGATCGACGCCACGACCGGGCGGATGTTGATCAGGGTCTGCGGCGTGATCGCCTCGACGTCCTGGGTCGTCATGCGCTCGCGGACGACGCGCTCCATGCGAGCCAGACCCGTGCGGACCTGGTTCTGGATGAGCTCGCCCACGTTGCGCAGACGGCGGTTGCCGAAGTGGTCGATGTCGTCGGTCTCGACGACGATCGACGTGCCGCTGTCACCGACGGTCTCGGTCTCACCGGCGTGCAGCTTCACCAGGTACTTGATCGTGGCGATGATGTCCTCGACCGTCAGGATGCCCGCGTCGAGCGGAGCGTCCGCACCCAGCTTCTTGTTGACCTTGTAGCGGCCGACCTTCGCGAGGTCGTAGCGCTTGGGGTTGAAGTAGAGGTTCTCCAGCAGCGTCTGGGCGGCCTCACGGGTCGGCGGCTCGCCCGGACGGAGCTTGCGGTAGATGTCGAGCAGCGCGTCGTCCTGGCCCTGGGTGTGGTCCTTCTCCAGGGTGGCGCGCATGGACTCGTACTCGCCGAACTCCTCCAGGATCTGCTCGGTCGTCCAACCGAGAGCCTTGAGCAGCACGGTGACCGACTGCTTGCGCTTGCGGTCGATGCGGACACCGACCATGTCGCGCTTGTCGATCTCCATCTCCAGCCAGGCACCCCGGGACGGGATGATCTTGGCGGAGAAGATGTCCTTGTCGGACGTCTTGTCGATCGAGGAATCGAAGTAGACGCCCGGCGAACGGACCAGCTGCGACACGACGACACGCTCGGTGCCGTTGATGACGAAGGTGCCCTTGTTGGTCATGAGCGGGAAGTCGCCCATGAAGACCGTCTGGGACTTGATCTCGCCGGTCTCGTTGTTGGTGAACTCGGCGGTGACGAAGAGCGGGGCGGCGAACGTGAAGTCGCGCTCCTTGCACTCGTCGATCGAGTTCTTCGGAGGCTCGAAACGGTGGTCGCGGAACGTCAGGGACATCGACCCGGAGAAGTCCTCGATCGGGGAGATCTCCTCGAAGATCTCCTCCAGACCGGACTTGGTGGGGACGTCCTGTCCGCTTTCAAGAGCCGCCTCGACACGAGCCTTCCACGCGTCGTTGCCGAGCAGCCAGTCAAAGCTCTCGGTCTGCAGCGCAAGAAGGTTCGGAACCTCGAGGGGCTCCTTGATCTTTGCAAAGGAAATGCGCAGCGGGGCGGTGCTGGCGCCGTTGTTCGTATTCGCGGTCGAGGCAGTGCGCGAGGCGGCCAAGAGGGGGTCCTTCCGAGGGCTCGGACTCACTACGCGCGTACCGGTCCCAAGCTGGTCACAGAGCCAGAAGTCCCTGGTCGGGGAAGCTTCGGTCCACCGTGCTCAAGCATGGGCATGCCCCTGGTGACGGGCAGGAGGCAGCTAACAGGCAGCGCAAAGGGTCAGTGTAGCCAGTTGGCCCACTGATGTCCAGTGCGGGTTCCGGAAGACCCTCGTTGCTCTCAACCCCTGCTGCAAGCCACGCCCTCGATGCACATCGATACTGCCCTCTTCGCCACCGATCCATGCCTCGGATGCGGATCGTTGTGGCGACGCGTCCTGAGAATTGCGCGCTGCGTGCGGTTCGTCAAGGGCCCCCTGCCCCGACATGGCCCTGAGTTCGTTCGTGGCCCTGCGTTCGTCACCGTCACGGGCCGTCCCGAGGCACAACGAAGATCACCATACTCGCCGGGACCGACATCGCAAGGCAGGCCTCGCGCGGGTCCCGGGAACGCCGAAAGGCGACCACCCACATGGGTGATCGCCCTTGGCGTCCCGCGCGTTACAGCCTTTACGCCATACGTACGGTCAGAGAGTCAGACGACTCGTGAGGTCACTTGACCTCGACGGAGGCGCCGGCGCCCTTGAGGGCCTCGGCGGCCTTCTCCGCGGCGTCCTTGGCGACCTTCTCGAGGACCGGCTTCGGGGTGCCGTCGACGAGGTCCTTGGCCTCCTTCAGGCCCAGCGAGGTCAGCTCACGCACGACCTTGATGACCTGGATCTTCTTCTCGCCGGCGCCGGTGAGGATGACGTCGAACTCGTCCTGCTCGGCCTCGGCCTCGGCCGGAGCGGCAGCGGCGCCACCAGCGGCAACGGCGACCGGAGCGGCGGCGGTGACGTCGAACTTCTCCTCGAAGGCCTTCACGAACTCGGAGAGCTCGATGAGGGTCATCTCTTCGAACTGCGCGAGCAGGTCGTCCTGGGACAGCTTCGCCATGGTGGCGTCCTTCCACTAATTCGGCGGGTGCCGGGTGTATATGGAGGCGGGCGTACGTTGGGCCCGCGGTGACCGTCGCCTCAGGCGGCGGTCAGTGTGCGAGCCGAATTACTCGGCACCGCCCTGCTCGGCCTTCTTGGCACGAAGCGCCTCCGCGGTGCGGACGAACTTCGAGGGAAGCGCCTGGAAGAGCGCGGCAGCCTGGGACTGCTTGCCCTTCATGGCGCCCGCCAGCTTGGCGAGCAGAACCTCGCGGGACTCGAGGTCCGCAAGCTTCTTGATCTCGTCGGCGGACAGCGCCTTGCCGTCAAGGACACCGCCCTTGATGACGAGGTTCGGGTTCTCCTTGGCGAAGTCACGAAGACCCTTCGCCGACTCCACCGGGTCACCGGTGACGAAGGCGACCGCCGTCGGACCCGTGAACAGGTCGTCGAGCGTGTTGATCCCGGCCTCGTTGGCCGCGATCTTGGTCAGCGTGTTCTTCACCACGGCGTACTCGGAGTTCGCACCGAGGGAACGGCGCAGCTGCTTGAGCTGGGCCACGGTGAGACCCCGGTACTCGGTCAGCACGGCGGCGTTCGAGCTGCGGAACTTGTCCGTGAGCTCGGCTACCGCGGCAGCCTTGTCGGGCGTCGGCATAGAGCGTCGGCCTCCTTCCGGGTGATGAGGACCGCTCAGAAGGGGCTGGGAAAAACGAGACGCCCCGGCGCAGGCGCACGGGGCGTGAGCTCGACCGAACAGAATCCCGTCCGGGAGCACATCCACAGTCACCTGCGCGGGTCGTCCGCAGTTTCAGCGGATCCTTCGGCCACTGCACCCTCTGAGTTGAGAACACAGCAACGACCAGCGGTCTTTGGCTTCTGGGGAAGAGTACGCGAACGGGTCCTCGTCAAGCAAATCGGTCAGAAGGCGCTGTCGGAGCCCGCTCCGGAGCCGGCCTTGCCGAGCTCCTTGAACATCTCCATCAGGTCCACGGTCTGCCCGGCCGGCGGCGGGGTGACCTCGGCGGCCGCGCCGTAGTCGGAGAAGGCCTGGGAGGTCTTCACCGTGCCGTCGGGCGTCTTGATGTCGATGTCCATGCGGACCGGGTAGTCGTCCTCGTTGACCCAGACCTCGGTGTCGTAGCCCTTGATGCCGGACTTCTCGATGTTCTTGAGGAGCTGCTCGCGCTCGCTCTTGCCGAGGACGTCCTTGAGCCCCTCGTTGGACTCCATCATCTCCTTGACGCTGAGCCGGCCCTTGTAGCGCTGGGTCTGCACGCCGTCGACCTTCGCGGCGCCCGTGTGCTTCAGGTTCGGCGACTCCAGGAGCATCGCGAGCTGCTGCGCGGGGTCCTGGCTCATGCTGTCCAGGCCGCCGGTCATCTGCTTCGCCAGCTTCTCGTCGCCGGCCTGCTCCGCGATGGAGTTCAGGTCCATCTTCATCCAGCGCTTGCCGTCCATGTCCTTGGCCGCGGCGGCGCCCATGTCCATGTACATCACGTTGTCGCGCCAGAGCATCCGCATCTGCTTGGGGGCGTCGGGGTCGCCCTCCGTGAGCGCGGAGCCGGACATCGTCATGTCCATGACGGTCGGCTCCCAGCCCATGACACCGGACATCTTCATCTCACCGGCACCGCCCATCGCCTTGGCGGTCTCGCCGGGCGGCGTGGACATCGTCATCTCGACCTTGGCCGACTTGGCGGCCGAGGTCTTCTTGTACGCGGCCGTGATCACCTTGGTCACCTGCGAGCGGGACTGGTGCTCACCCGCGTCCGCCGCTCCCTTGTCGGACTTGTCGTCCGAACCCGAACAGGCGACCGCGCCGGTACAGAGCAGCGCGGTGGCGAGCACGGCACTCGCCGCCCGCCGCCCGCGCGCCTTGCTTCCACGTACGGCACCAACAGCCATGACCCCACCCCTAGGAACACATGATCGAACCATTTCCGAGTGCCGAGAGTACCCGAGCCAGGTGCCGCCGAGCCTCCGGTTATGCGGCGGGCTGCCTGTTCATGAGCTCCTTGAAGCTCACGGTGTCCGAGGCCGGGGGCTTCTCGACGGAGAGCGGCGTGCCGTAGTCGCTGTAGTACGCGGTCTGCGAGAAGGGGCCGTTCTTCGTGTCGGCCTTCTCGACCTTCTTGACCAGCAGATCGTCGTCGTTGACCCAGATGTCGATGGTCTCGGTGCTCATGCCGGCCTGCTCGAACTGCTTCTTCAGCTCGCTCAGCTGCTGCTCGTCCAGGTCCGTGCTCTTGGCCGTGAAGTCGGCGACGTCGACCTTCCCCGAGTAGCGGGTCGCCTTCGTCCCGCGGACCTCCTCCACACCGACGCGCTTCACGTCGCCCGAGGCCAGCAGCATCTTCACCGACTGGTTCGGCGTGCTGTTCTGCATCTGGTCCTGGAACGCCTCGCCCGCGGCGCCGCTCAGCTCCGCCAGCGTCTCGTAGTCGTACTCCAGCCAGTGCTTGCCGCCACCGGCCTGGGACGCGAACTTGTCCCCCATGTTCGCGTAGAAGCCGTTCTTCAGATAGCGGTAGTCGATCTTCGTCTGGCCCAGCTGCTCCATCTGCCGGGCCTGGGTGCCGCCGGTGAAGGTCACGGTCACGTTGCCCGTGATGCCGTCGGACCAGCCCATGACGCCCTTCATGTCCATGGACGCCTGCGAGCCCATGGAGGTCGTGCCGTCGATGCGGGCGGTGTCCGCCTTGTCGGTCGTCTTCTGGACCGAGCGCAGGGCGGCTATCGGGCTGACCTTGATCCCGCCCTTGTCCTTCCCCTCCCCGGCTCTGTCGGAGGAGCCCCCCGAGTCGCCCGAGCCGCAGGCCGCCAGGCCCGTCAGCGCGGCCGCCGCCGCGATCGAGATCCCCGTACGCCGCATGGTCGTGCTCTTCATGCCGTCCCACCCCTTGGCTTCGTGGAGGCCCGCTTCCTTGCCGCGGCCTCTGACAGTCGTATCCGAAAGGCTCGTACACAAACAGGACGGGCCCCGCACCTCGAAAGGTTGCGGGGCCCGTCCACAGAACGCGTGCGCGACGCGGCTGCCGTCAGTTTCAGACGGCGGCCGGGTCCTCCTCGGTGAGGAGGTTGCGGGTGCGGTTCGAGTCCAGCGGGATGCCGGGGCCCATCGTGGTGGTGATGGCGGCCTTCTTGATGTAACGGCCCTTGGCGGCCGACGGCTTCAGACGGAGGATCTCCTCCAGGGCCGCGGCGTAGTTCTCCACCAGCTTGGTGTCGTCGAAGGACACCTTGCCGATGATGAAGTGCAGGTTCGAGTGCTTGTCGACGCGGAACTCGATCTTGCCGCCCTTGATGTCGTTGACAGCCTTGACGACATCGAGGGTCACGGTGCCGGTCTTCGGGTTCGGCATCAGACCACGCGGACCGAGCACGCGGCCGAGGCGGCCGACCTTGCCCATGAGGTCCGGGGTGGCGACGACGGCGTCGAAGTCCAGGCGGCCCTTCGCGACCTCGTCGATGAGCTCGTCGGCGCCGACGATGTCGGCTCCAGCGGCTTCCGCGGCCGCAGCACGGTCACCGGTCGCGAAGACCAGGACCCGGGCGGTCTTGCCGGTGCCGTGCGGGAGGTTCACGGTGCCACGGACCATCTGGTCGGCCTTGCGCGGGTCGACGCCCAGACGCATGGCGACCTCGACGGTGCCGTCGAACTTGGTCGCGGAGGTCTCCTTGGCGAGACGGACGGCCTCGAGCGGGGCGTACAGCTTGTCCCGGTCGATCTTGGCGTCCGCAGCGCGGAGAGTCTTGCTGCGCTTCACTTCTGCTCCTGGTGTGTTCAGGTATGGAGTCGTGGTGCGGGCCAGCGCTTGGCCCTACCACTGGAGAAAGGTCAGACGGGGGAGAAGTCTCAGCCCTCGACCGTGATGCCCATGGAACGGGCGGTGCCGGCGATGATCTTCGACGCGGCGTCCAGGTCGTTGGCGTTGAGGTCTTCCATCTTGGTCTGCGCGATCTCGCGGATCTGCGCCTCGGTGACCTTGGCGACCTTGGTCTTGTGGGGCTCGCCGGAGCCCTTCTCGACACCAGCGGCCTTCAGGATCATCTTGGCGGCCGGCGGCGTCTTGGTGATGAAGGTGAAGGAGCGGTCTTCGTAGACCGTGATCTCCACCGGGATCACCCAGCCACGCTGCGACTCGGTCGCGGCGTTGTAGGCCTTGCAGAACTCCATGATGTTGACGCCGTGCTGGCCCAGCGCGGGGCCGACCGGCGGGGCCGGGTTGGCGGCACCAGCCTGGATCTGGAGCTTGATGAGCCCCGTGACCTTCTTCTTCTTGGGAGGCATTGCTCTCTCCGGGTCCTAGTGAGAGTTTTCAGCCGGCCATCCGGTCATCCGGATGGAGGCATACCGCACAACGATAACGGGTATAGTCGCGCGGCTAAAAACCGAGCAGGTCAGACCGGCTTTGGCAGCCCGTCTGACCTGTTCGGAGGCGTGTGTTCCAGAGGAAGCCGTGGCAGCCGCGAGGGCCGCGGGCTAGTTCTTCTGGATCTGGTCGAAGCTGAGCTCGACCGGGGTCTCGCGGCCGAAGATCTCGACGAGGCCCTTGACCTTCTTCGAGTCGGCGTTGATCTCGTTGATCGTCGCCTGGAGCGTCGCGAACGGGCCGTCGGTGACGGTGACCGAGTCGCCGACCTCGAAGTCCAGGACCTGGACCTCGACCTTGCGGGCGGGAGCGGGCTTGCCCTCGGCCTCGGCGGCCTCGCGGGCGGCCTTCTCCTCGGCCTCCGGGGCGAGCATCTTGACGATCTCGTCCAGGGTCAGCGGGTACGGGTCGTAGGCGTTGCCCACGAAGCCGGTGACGCCGGGGGTGTTGCGGACGACGCCCCAGGACTCGTTCGTCAGGTCCATGCGCACCAGCACGTAGCCGGGGAGCTTGTTCTGGCGGATGGTCTTGCGCTCGCCGTTCTTGATCTGGGCGACCTCTTCCTGCGGCACCTCGGCCTGGAAGATGAAGTCCTCGACGTTCAGCGAGACGGCGCGCTGCTCGAGGTTGGTCTTCACACGGTTCTCGTAACCGGCGTAGGTGTGGATGACGTACCACTCGCCGGGGAGGGTCCGGAGCTCCTCGCGCAGGGCGGCGATCGGGTCGACCGGCTCGGCCTCTTCGGCGGCCTCGTCCTCGGCGGCGTCGTCTTCGACGGCCTCGTCCTGAGCGGACTCCTCGTCGGAGACGGCGGCCTCGTCCTCTTCGGACTCGGCGACAGCCTCGGCGTCGCCCTCCAGGTGGACGGCGGCCTCTTCGGCGGGCTCGCCCGCGGCGGCGTCGGCCGCCTCGGCCTGATCCGGCTCCTCGGCGTCCGCCGCCTCGACGATGTCGAGCTGGTCCTCCACGGACTCCGCGTCCTCTCCGCGAGGCTCGACGGCGTCGTTCAGGTTCGGGTCAGACACGGTGGCTGCTTCTTCCTGGATACAAGGGGTGGAACACGCGAATAGGGGCGCCGAGTACGGCGCCCTTCGCTCTCGGCTCAGCCGAAGATGTACTTGACAGCGTGGCTGAAGCCATAGTCAATCACGGTCACAAGGCCGATCATGATGACGACGAAGACAATCACCACTGTGGTGTAGGTCGTCAGCTGGCTGCGAGTCGGCCAGACGACCTTGCGGAGCTCCGCGATGATCTGACGGTAGAAGAGCGCGAGACGGCCGAAGGGGCCCTTCTTGCCGCGCTTGCCGCCCTTCTTCTTGGACTCCGGCGCCTCGTCCTGGGCATCAGGCATGTCGATGGAGCCCACGGCGTCCGTCACTCGTCCTCACCTGATTCCGGGTCGTGGCCGTGCCGCGCCCGGTTGAGCCGCACGGCGGTGCAATGCAGTACGTACATGCGCACACATCCTGGCGAAGGAGTGTGTAGCAGGGCCGGAGGGACTTGAACCCCCAACCGCTGGTTTTGGAGACCAGTGCTCTACCAATTGAGCTACGACCCTTTGGTTTTCCCCAACCTACCGCATCCGCTCAGGTGCACGGAGTGCGGCGAGAGGGCGCGGCCGGTGAGGGCCAACGAGCAGTGAGTGTACGTGGTCCGCGGCCCTCCGTCGAACAGATTGGGTTCCGGCCCGGCGGGAAACCCCCGCACCGGGGGCCTTCGGGGTCTGGAACGATGGGGCCATGAGCGCTGAAACTTCTCCGACCGAGCGCCGGGTGTCCGCGCGCATCGGCGCGATCTCCGAGTCCGCGACCCTCGCCGTCGACGCCAAGGCCAAGGCCCTGAAGGCCGCCGGGCGTCCGGTGATCGGCTTCGGCGCGGGTGAGCCCGACTTCCCCACGCCGGACTACATCGTCGAGGCGGCCGTCGAGGCCTGCAAGAACCCGAAGTTCCACCGCTACACGCCGGCGGGCGGCCTTCCCGAGCTCAAGGCCGCGATCGCCACGAAGACGCTGCGCGACTCCGGGTACGAGGTGGACGCCTCGCAGATCCTGGTGACGAACGGCGGCAAGCAGGCCATCTACGAAGCGTTCGCCGCGATCCTCGACCCGGGTGACGAGGTCATCGTCCCGGCTCCCTACTGGACGACGTATCCGGAGTCGATCCGGCTGGCCGGCGGTGTCCCGGTCGAGGTCGTCGCCGACGAGACGACCGGTTACCGCGTCTCCGTCGAGCAGCTGGAGGCCGCCCGCACGGAGCGCACGAAGGTCGTGCTCTTCGTCTCCCCGTCCAACCCCACGGGCGCCGTCTACAGCGAGGCCGACGCCGAGGCGATCGGCCGCTGGGCCGTCGAGCACGGCCTGTGGGTGATGACCGACGAGATCTACGAACACCTCGTCTACGGAGACGCGAGGTTCACCTCGCTCCCCGCGATCCTCCCCGAACTGCGCGACAAGTGCATCGTGGTCAACGGCGTCGCCAAGACGTACGCGATGACCGGCTGGCGGGTCGGCTGGATCATCGGCCCGAGGGACGTGGTGAAGGCCGCGACGAACCTCCAGTCGCACGCCACGTCCAACGTCTCCAACGTCGCGCAGGCCGCCGCGCTGGCCGCCGTCTCCGGTGATCTGGTCGCCGTCGACAAGATGCGCGAGGCCTTCGACCGGCGCCGCAAGACCATCGTGCGGATGCTCAACGACATCGAGGGCGTCTTCTGCCCCGAGCCCGAGGGCGCCTTCTACGCCTACCCCTCGGTCAAGGGACTCATCGGCAAGGAGATCCGCGGCAAGCGCCCTCAGGACTCCGTCGAGCTGGCCGCGCTGATCCTGGAGGAGGCCGAGGTCGCGGTGGTCCCGGGCGAGGCCTTCGGGACGCCGGGCTACCTGCGCCTTTCGTACGCGCTCGGCGACGAGGACCTCGTCGAGGGCATCTCGCGCCTCCAGAAGCTCCTCGCGGAGGCCCGCGACTGAGCTTCGCCGGAGAACACCGCGCCTCACGCGCGCGTGCGGGCCGCCTTTCCACTGGCTTTCCACTGGAGGGGCGGCCCGTTTCTTCGTTCGGGGAAGACCCGAAGGGGGAAAGGCGCTACCGGGACGCCTGGTGCGTACGGCAAGATCCTGGAATGGCGCGTGTACGAGACATAAGTGAGCTGCCCAAGGCCCATCTGCACCTGCACTTCACCGGGTCGATGCGGCCCTCGACCCTGCTTGAGCTCGCCGACAAGTACGGGGTGCGGCTCCCGGACGCGCTGACCGGCGCCGAACCGCCCAAGCTGCGCGCCACCGACGAGCGCGGGTGGTTCCGCTTCCAGCGGCTGTACGACGCGGCGCGTTCCTGTCTGCGCGAACCCGAGGACATCCAGCGGCTGGTGCGGGAGGCCGCCGAGGAGGATCTGCGGGACGGTTCGGGGTGGCTGGAGATCCAGGTCGACCCGACCTCGTACGCGCCGCGGCTCGGAGGGCTGATCCCGGCCCTGGAGGTCATCCTGGACGCGGTCGACGCCGCCTCGCGGGAGACCGGCCTCGGGATGCGCGTCCTCGTCGCCGCGAACCGCATGAAGCACCCGCTGGACGCCCGCACGCTGGCGCGGCTCGCGGTGCGTTACGCGGACCGGGGCATCGTCGGCTTCGGGCTCTCCAACGACGAGCGGCGCGGCATGGCGCGCGACTTCGACCGGGCCTTCGCGATCGCGCGCGAGGGCGGGCTCCTCGCGGCGCCGCACGGCGGCGAGCTGACCGGCCCGGCCTCGGTCCGGGACTGCCTGGACGACCTGGGCGCGGCACGGATCGGGCACGGGGTGCGGGCCGCCGAGGACCCGCGGCTCCTGAAGCGGCTCGCGGACCGCGGCGTGACGTGCGAGGTGTGCCCGGCCTCCAACGTGGCCCTGGGGGTCTACGAGAAGCCGGAGGACGTGCCGCTGCGGACCCTCTTCGACGCCGGGGTGCCGATGGCCCTGGGCGCCGACGACCCACTGCTCTTCGGCTCGCGTCTGGCCGCCCAGTACGAGATCGCGCGCGAGCACCACGGCTTCGACGACGCCGAACTGGCCGAGCTGGCGCGCCAGTCGGTCCGCGGCTCGGCCGCTCCCGTGGACGTACGGGAGAAGCTGCTGGCCGGGATCGACGCGTGGCTCGGCGGCTGATCCCCACGAGGAGCGTGCGGGCGCGCCCCACCGGGGCCCGCTGAGGCCTGCTGGAGGCCTGGAGGCCGCCGGTGGCGGCCGTCCCGTGCCTACAGGCCGACGCCGACCATCACCGGTTCGTTGACCAGCGTGATCCCGAAGGCGTCCCGCACCCCGGCGACGACCTCCCGGGCCAGGGCCAGCAGGTCCTCGGTGGTCGCGCCGCCCCGGTTGGTCAGGGCGAGGGTGTGTTTGGTGGAGATGCGGGCGCGGCCCTCTCCGTAGCCCTTCGTGAAGCCCGCCTTGTCGATGAGCCAGGCGGCGGACGTCTTCACTCGGCCGTCGCCCGTGGGGAAGCCGGGCGGGTCGATGCCGGGGCCGAGCCGGTCCGCCACGCGCGCGTGGAATGCCGCGAACTCGTCCTCGGTGAGGATCGGGTTGGTGAAGAAGGACCCGGCCGACCAGCTGTCGTGGTCCTCGGGGTCGAGCACCATGCCTTTGCCCGCGCGGAGCTTCAGGACGGTCTCCCGCGCGACCGCGGCCGGGACCCGTTCGCCCGCCTCGACACCGAGGGTGCGTGCGGTCTCGGGGTACTTGAGCGGGGCGCTCATCCCCTGGGCGTCCTCCAGCGCGAAGCGGACCCGCAGGACCACGAAGCGCTCGGGTTCGGCCTTGAAGCGGCTGTGGCGGTACGAGAAGTCGCACTCGGCGTTCGGGATGACGACCGTCTCGCGGGCCCGCCGGTCGTACGCGACCACCTCGGTGATCGTCGAGGAGACCTCCTGGCCGTACGCGCCCACGTTCTGGATCGGCGTCGCGCCCGCGGAGCCGGGGATTCCGGCGAGGCACTCGATGCCCGCGAGGCCTGCCTCGACGGTGCGGGCGACCGCGTCCGTCCAGACCTCGCCGGCCGCCAGCTCCAGCTTTGTGCCGTCGAGGGCGAAGCCCCGGGTGGCGATGCGCAGGGCGGTGCCGTCGAAGCCCTTGTCGCCGATGACCAGGTTCGAGCCGCCGCCGATGAGCAGCAGCGGGGTCCCGGAGTCGTCGGCCTCGCGGACGGCCGCGATCACCTCGGCGTCGGTCGTCGCGGTGATCAGGCGGGTCGCGGGGCCACCGAGACGGAAGGTGGTCAGCGGGGCGAGGGGGGCGTCGATGAGTTCCTGCACGTGCCCAAGAGTACGAGAACGGCCCCGCGGGTCCGGCGGGGCCGCTCCCCCAGGCGTCGGTCAGGCCGCGGTCAGCGCTTCGTCACGCTCTCCGGACGCTTTCCGGCCCGGCGTGGGGGCGGCCGGGCGGCGGCTGGGGATGCACAGCGCGGCCACCGCGGCGACGGCCACCACCGCGGCGCCCGTCCAGAGCGCGGGGCGCAGGCCGTCGACGAAGTGCTGCGGGGAGGCGTAGCCGCCCTGGGCCGAGAAGACCGAGGACATCACGGCGATGCCGAGGGCGCCGCCGACCTCGCGCAGCGCGTTGTTGGCGCCGGAGGCGATGCCCTGCTCATGCGGCCGGACGCCGGCCATGACCAGGCTGGAGGCCGGGGCGAAGTAGAGGGACATCCCGATGCCGCTGATGACCAGCGCGGGCAACTGGGCGGCGTACGTGGCGTCGGGTGCCGCCACGCACGCGAACCAGGCCAGGCCCGTCGCCTGGAGGAAGAGGCCGGCGGCGACGACCGGGCGCCCGCCGATCCGGTCGGAGAGGTGGCCCGCGAGGGGTGAGACGAGCATCGGCATGCCGGTCCAGGGCAGCATCCGCAGACCGGCCTCGGTGGGCGAGTGGCCGAGGACGGTCTGCATGTACTGGCTGAGCAGGAAGATCGAGCCGAACATGCCGAGGAACATCAGCAGGCTCGCGGCGTTGATGCCGGAGAACGCGCGACTGCGGAAGAGGCGCATCGGCAGCATCGGCGCCTCGGCGCGCATCCCGTGGCGGACGAAGCCGCCGAGCAGCACGCCGCCCGTGATGAGGCCCCCGAGCACGGTGGCGCCGGCCCACCCGTCGACGGGCCCGCGGACCAGGGCGTACACGACCCCGAAGAGGCCACCGCTGGCGAGCAGGGTGCCTACGACGTCGAGGCGCGCTCCGGAGCCGTACGACTCGGCGAGGCGCAGGCGGGCGAGCGGCAGCAGGGCCAGGCCGAGCGGGACGTTCAGCCAGAAGATCCACTGCCAGGAGATGTGCTCGGTGAGGCTGCCGCCGATGAGCGGCCCGCCGGCGACCGCCAGGCCGTTGACGGCGCCCCATATCCCGTACGCCGTTCCACGCCTGCCCTCGGGCACGGCCGCGGTCAGCAGGGTCAGCGTGAGCGGCATCATGATCGCGGCGCCGACGCCCTGCACGGCCCGGGCGGCGATCAGGGCGTCGAGGCCGGGGGCGAGGGCCGCCGCGGCAGAGGCGCCGGTGAAGACGGCGAGGCCGACGGTGAAGAGCTTGCGGCGGCCGAAGCGGTCGCCCAGGGCCGCGCCGGACATCAGGAGCACGGCGAAGGTGAGGGTGTAGGCGCTGACCGTCCACTCCAGGTCGTGCAGCCCTCCCCCGAGGTCCTCGTGGATGGACGGCAGAGCGGTGGTGACGACGAGGTTGTCCAGCGCCGCCATGAATCCGGCCACGCTGGTGATGACCATGACCCAGGCCACGCTCGCGCCTGTGGCCCGTGCTGCCGACTTCTGCGACATTGCTTCCCCCTGCGATTCCCTGTGGTTGTTCGATCATTGGTTAGTTATTGATGACTAACTTTGACGGCCATGAAGAAGCGGATGGCCGCCGAGCGGGCGTCGCGCGCGCCGCGCTCAACGCCCATGGCCCGCGCTCACGCCTCGCGCCCCACTCGCCCGTCGGGCTGCGCCGATTCGTAGAAGCCGCTCCACACGCGATGGTCGGGCCGGAACCCCATGGACACCAGGACATTGATCAACATCCCGTAGGCGAGGAACTGCGTCGTCCCATCGGCGTCCGCCCCCATCGCGAGCAGGACCGTGTCGTACATCTCCATCCAGGCGGCCCGCAGCGCCTCGCCGAACTCCCGGTCGCCGCCCGCCTCCGCGGAGGCCACCGCGACGTACATCTGCATCTGCATGAGCAGCAGGTCCGGATCGTCGGCGATGAGCGCACGGTAGGCGTCGCCCATCGCCTGGAGGGCCTCCTCAGCCTCCAGCCCCTCGGCCGCCCGCCTGAAGACCTCGGTGATCTCCTGGCAGCAGCGCAGGGACGCGGCAAGGAAGATGGCCTGCTTGCTCGGGAAGAGCCGGAAGAGATACGGCTGCGAGACACCCACGCGCCTGGCGACGACCTCGGTGGAGGTGCCGTGGTAACCGCCGCGGGCGAATTCGACCACCGCCGCGCGGATGACGCTCTCGCGCCGCTCTTCTGCGCTCATCCTGACCATGCGGGAAAGTTAGTGGCCAATCACTAAGTCGTCAAGGGGGTTCGGGTACCGAGGGCGCCGGGCGTACGCGTAAGGGGTGCACCCCCATGGAGTGCACCCCTTACCTGGCCGTGCCCGTCAGGCCAGTCGCACGACCGCGCGCGACATGCCGAGGACCTTCTGGTCCGCGCTCTTGGCGACCAGGTCGACCCGGACGCGGTTGTCGTCCAGCTTGGCCGCGACCTTGGCGCTGACGTCGATGGTGGCGCCCTTGTCGTCGTTGGGAACGACGACAGGCTTGGTGAAGCGGACGCCGTACTCGACGACGGCCCCGGGGTCGCTCACCCAGTCGGTCACGACCCGGATCGCCTCGGCCATGGTGAACATGCCGTGCGCGATGACGTCGGGGAGGCCGACCTCCACCGCGAACTTCTCGTTCCAGTGGATCGGGTTGAAGTCCCCCGAGGCACCCGCGTACCGCACGAGTGTGGCGCGTGTCACCGGGAAGGTCTGGGCCGGCAGCTCGGTGCCGACCTCGACGTCGTCGTAAGAGATCTTCGCGGTCATCGCCTCAGACTCCCTCTCCCGCGGGCTGCGCCGCACGCGCGACGAGCTTCGTCCAGGCGGTCACCACGTGCTCCCCGGCCTCGTCGTGGACCTCACCGCGGATGTCGATGATGTCGTTGCCGGCGAGCGACTTGATGGCCTCGATGGTGGAGGTGACCGTGAGCCGGTCACCCGCGCGCACCGGACGCGTGTAGGCGAACTTCTGGTCGCCGTGCACCACGCGGCTGTAGTCGAGCCCGAGCTGCGGGTCCCGGATCACGTGGCCCGCGGCCTTGAAAGTGATCGCGAACACAAAAGTGGGCGGGGCGATCACTTCGGGGTGACCGAGTGCCTTGGCGGCTTCCGCGTCGACGTACGCGGGATTGGCGTCCCCCACCGCCTCGGCGAACTCGCGGATCTTCTCCCGGCCGACCTCATAAGGATCGGTGGGCGGATAGGACCGCCCCACGAAGGACTGGTCGAGCGCCATGGACTCGGTACCTCCTGTGGTTGGTGGTTACGTGAGGATTCGTCTGCAAACGACGCGAGGCCGCCCCCCACGAAAGGGGACGGCCTCGGGTACGAGCCTGCGTGTCAGCGCGTTTCGCGGTGCGCAGTGTGCGCGTTGCAGCGCGGACAGTGCTTCTTCATCTCAAGACGGTCCGGGTCATTACGCCGGTTCTTCTTGGTGATGTAGTTCCGCTCCTTGCACTCCACGCAGGCCAGCGTGATCTTCGGGCGGACGTCGGTGGCAGCCACGTGAGTGCTCCTTGGACGGACGGATGGACGGATGAACGCATAAAAGAGTAGCCGATCGAAGGACCGACCCCACAATCGGCTACCAGGAGTAGCGGTGACCGGACTTGAACCGGTGACACAGCGATTATGAGCCGCTTGCTCTACCGACTGAGCTACACCGCTGCGATGCCGGATCCCCCCGCCCGAAGGCGAGGATCACTCGACATCAGAGCCCCAATGCGGAATCGAACCGCAGACCTTCTCCTTACCATGGAGACGCTCTACCGACTGAGCTATTGGGGCGAGCGATGAAGACATTACACGGTTGGTCGCCGATCGCCCAAATCCGTTTCGCCAGGGCCGTCCGGGGGCATCGCGAAGAACGCCTCAGGCGTCTGCGGACACCTCATTCGCACCCCCCGTCAGGACAGTCACAGCGCAGGTCGCACCACACCGGTACGACTATTTCGCTCCTCCTCGAAGCGGGCCTGTCGCCGTCCTAGGCTCGGCACACGCTGCGTGATCTTGACGCCTCGAATCGACAGCAGCCGCCCCCGAACCCCAGGAGCGCGATGCCCGACAGCCAGCCGCAGCAGCCCCACTCCTCCGGCTCCTCCGGCGCCGACCCCACGGCCGAGTCCGGCGCCCTGCTGCTCTGCGGCGCCAGGCTCACCGACGGCAGAACGGTGGACGTCCGGCTGGGCGGCGGGCGCATCGAGGCGGTCGGCACGACAGGCAGCCTGCCCGCGCACGCCTCGCGCGTGGACCTGGCGGGCTACCTGCTGCTGCCGGCCGCCGCCGAACCGCACGCGCACGGCGACACGGCCCTGTCGGCGGACGCGGCGGGCCCTGTGTCGTACGACATCCCGGACGTGCAACGCAGAGTGACGGAGGCGGCCCTGCTCCAGCTCGGGCACGGCGCGACGGCCCTGCGGTCGCATGTGCGGATCGGCGACGTCCAGGGGCTTGACCCGATGGAGGCCGTGCTTCAGGCGCGGCGGTCACTGCGGGGCCTGGTCGACCTGACGACGGTCGCCGTGCCGCGGCTCCTGACCGGCGTAGCGGGCGCCGACGGCCTGGTGATGCTCCGGGACGCGGTGAAAATGGGCGCCTCCGTAGTGGGTGGTTGTCCGGACCTCGACCCCGATCCGGCGGGGTACACGGAGGCGGTCCTGGAGCTTGCCGCCGAGCACGGCTGCCCCGTCGATCTGCACACGGACGGTCACGACCCGGCCCGGCTCGGGCGGCTCGCCGCGATGGCCGCCGGGCTGCGCGCCGGGGTCACGATCGGCCCGTGCGGCGGGCTCGGCCGGCTGCCGAGGGACGTGGCCGCGCGTACGGCCGAGCAACTGGCGGCGGCGGGGGTGACCGTGGTCTGCCTGCCGCAGGGCGGGTGCGGGAGCGCGGAGCGGCGCGGGGTGGCACCGGTGCGGCTGCTGCGGTCGGCGGGGGTCCGGGTGGCCGCCGGCAGCGGGTCGATGCGGGACGTGTCGAACCCCGTGGGACGCGGGGACCCGCTGGAAGCCGCGTACCTGCTGGCCTCGCGGTGGGGGCTGCGGCCCGAGGACGCCTATGGCGCGGTGAGCGGGGCGGCGCGGGACGCCATGGGCCTGCCCGAGGTGCGTGTGGAGGCGGGCTTCCCCGCCGAGTTGCTCGCGGTGCGCGGCGACCGGCTGGCGGGGGCGCTGTCGCTCGCGTACAGCCGCATCGTGGTGCACCGGGGGCGCGTGGTGGCGCGGACGAGCGCCGTGCGGGAGTACTGCGACTCGGCCGCGGCGGTGGCCTTGGATCTGCCGCGTCAGGGCCGCGCGCAGGGGAATGAGCCCGGGCGGTCGAGGGGTGGGGAGGCGTCTTCCTGACGTGCCTCCTGAGGGGTGGGGCGCGTGCTGATGGGGACGCGGAGTGCGCGGCCAGGGGCGCGGGTGCCCGCATACGCGTGATGCGCGTGTTCCGCAGGCTGCGGGTGCGGCGAACGCGACCGCACTGCCGTACGGTCGAAAGCATGCGCATTGTCATCGCTGGAGGTCATGGTCAGATCGCGCTGCGGCTGGAGCGTCTGCTCGCCGCGCGTGGTGACGAGGCCGCAGGGCTGATCCGCAATGCCGGCCAGGAGGCCGACCTGCGTGCGGCCGGCGCCGAACCGGTGCTGTGCGATCTGGAGTCGGCCTCGGTCGACGAGGTCGCCGAGAAGCTGCGCGGAGCCGACGCGGCCGTTTTCGCGGCGGGCGCGGGGCCGGGCAGTGGCGTCGACCGGAAGAACACCGTGGACCGCGACGCGGCCGTGCTCTTCGCCGACGCGGCGGAGCGGGCCGGGGTGCGGCGGTACGTCGTCGTGTCGTCGATGGGCGCCGATCCGGCCCACCAGGGCGACGAGGTCTTCGACGCCTACCTGCGGGCCAAGGGCGAGGCGGACGCGAACGTACGCGCGCGTGCCGCCCTGGACTGGACGATCCTGCGGCCCGGCATGCTGACGGACGACGCGGGCACCGGTCTCGTACGCCTGGAGGCGTCGACGGGGCGCGGGCCGGTCCCGCGGGACGATGTCGCCGCGGTGCTCGCGGAGCTTCTGGAGACGTCGGCTACGGCCGGGCTGACGCTGGAGCTGGTCAGCGGTTCGGTGCCGGTTTCGGTGGCCGTCAAGTCGGTCGCGGGGAACTGAGTCCGGCCTTCCGGGCCCGAGAGGCCCTGAGGACCCCTCAGGCGCGTTCAGAACAGCGGGAGCTGGCCCGGCAGGTCCGGGACCGTATAGCCGTCCAGAGCGGGCTGTACGGCGCCCAGCTGGGCGTGCCTGCGGGATCCCGGGCAGGAGACCAGGTCGCCGGTGGCGCGCGGGCCCGGCGGGTCGTGGCGGGCGAAGCGTCCGCCGACGACGGCGATCTCGCGGCGGCACTCCGGGCAGTTTCTGCGGCGGGACGACATGCACCCATTCTGAGCCCCGCGCGCCCTCGTGGGGACGGCCACAAACAGAGCGTTCACCGCTCGCAGGAGCCCGGTGCGGCCCCCTAAAGCTGCTTGGAGCTGCCTGGAGGCCTGGACTGCCTGGAACTTCCCGGGCATACGAAAAGACCCCCTCCGAGTTGCGTTTCCGCAATTCGGAGAGGGTCTCCTTCGTGTGGCGGCGCCAGGATTCGAACCTGGGAAGGCTGAGCCGGCAGATTTACAGTCTGCTCCCTTTGGCCGCTCGGGCACACCGCCAAGTTTGCTGCCTCGCCCCGCTTTCGCGGTGCTCCGTGGCAACGACGTAAACGATACCTGATGCGCGGGGGTGCTTCGCCACCCGATTGATCGGCACCGCGCGCGGGGGCGGTGGCTAGGCTTTGCGGATGCGGCCAGCGTCAGGCGGCCGTGTATCCGCTGAGTACGCACACCCCGATACAAGGAGCCACAGGACATGGCCGACTCCAGTTTCGACATCGTCTCGAAGGTCGAGCGGCAAGAGGTCGACAACGCCCTCAACCAGACGGCCAAGGAGATCTCGCAGCGCTACGACTTCCGGGGCACGGACGCCTCGATCTCGTGGTCCGGCGAGAAGATCCTGATGGAGGCGAGCGGCGAGGAGCGGGTCAAGGCGATCCTCGATGTCTTCCAGTCCAAGCTGGTCAAGCGCGGCATCTCGCTGAAGGCCCTGGACGCGGGCGAGCCGCAGCTGTCCGGCAAGGAGTACAAGATCTTCGCCTCGATCGAGGAGGGCATCTCCCAGGAGAACGCGAAGAAGGTCGCCAAGATCATCCGTGATGAGGGCCCGAAGGGCGTCAAGGCGCAGGTCCAGGGCGACGAGCTGCGGGTCAGCTCGAAGAGCCGGGACGACCTCCAGGCCGTGCAGGCACTGCTCAAGGGCCAGGACTTCGACTTCGCCCTTCAGTTCGTGAACTACCGGTAGGCATGACCTGATGACCGGTACGCGCGTGCGTCACCGGTGAGCAGTCGCAAGGTCCGGCGGCCCGTCTCTTCTGGACGGGCCGCCGGTCTATGATCATGGCAAGGCGGGGTCGTAGCACAGAGGTAGTGCGCCTACACAGCATGGAGGAGGACGCCGGTTCGAATCCGGCCGCCCCGCCCCTCTCCGGTGACGGCGCTGCCGCGTCTCCCCGCGAAAGGCTCTTAGCGGCGTGAGTGGCCGAAGAGGATGCGGTAGGCGACGAGCAGGACGAGCGCGCCGCCGATGGCCGCGGCCCACGTGGCGCCGTCGTAGAAGTGGTGGGCGATCGGGCGGTCGAAGTAGCGGGCGGATATCCAGCCGCCGATGAAGGCGCCCGCGATGCCGATGACGGTCGTGCCGATGAAGCCGCCCGGGTCGCGGCCGGGCAGCAGCACTTTGGCGACGGCCCCCGCGAGCAGTCCCAGGACGATCCAGCTGATGAGGCCCATACGGTGACCCGGCCTTTCTCGCGCGGTGAGCTCTTCGTGCGCTGCTGTTCTGTAGGACGCCGCTGCGGGGGGTGTGGTTGCCATGGTCCGTGCGGTGCGACGCATGACACGGCTGCCGGCCGGTGCTCAGGTGCGCAGGCGCCCTGCGTCTGGCGGGGGTTGAGACTTCAGGCAGACATCGGGCCTCCGGCAGGCGTCACGCGCGTGGGGGCGTCTGGCCATGCCGGCAGTTCCAGGCCGTCGTTGTCCTCCTCGTACCACCCCGTGCCGTCGAGCCAGGCGGTGAGCCAGGCCGTGAGGCTCGGGGAGTCGACGAACCAGGCGTGGTCCGGGTCGCCGCCGTTGGGCTCGAAGAGCAGGACCTGGGCCGTGTCCGTACGGCAGTCCACGCACGCGTACATCGCGCATCCCCAATGGGATATCGGCAGCACGCCTTCGGGCCAGCCCCAGCCGTCGGAGTCGCGCATCTCCACATACTGCTCGACGACCGTCGGCTCGCCTCCTGAGGACTTGCCTTCGAGCAGGGGCAACAGGCCGTATTCCGGGCCGAATCCGCCGTCGCCTATGCGGGTGTAGAGGGCGGCGAGCAGCGGCGGCAGACGGAAGCCCAGCGCGGCCTCCGCCCGGGCCAGGGTCGCCGTGTCCAGGGGCGCGGGCAGGGCATCCCAGCCCCAGGGGCGGGTGGCGCGCGCCTCGGCCGCGACGCGTGCCAACAACTGCTCGGTGTCGGTCATGAGTTCATGGTGGACCACGCCACTGACAACCGGGGCCCGCGGCGTCGGCGGCAGCACGGCGACCCTGCCGCCGGAGGGGGCGCGGCGCGCCCGGGTCTAGTAGCGCGCGGTGAACGGCTGGTCCGTGCGGACGATCTCGCGTCCGAGCGGCAGCAGCGAGACCGGGATCAGCTTGAAGTTGGCGACGCCGAGGGGGATGCCGATGATCGTGACGCACAGGAGGAGGCCGGTGACGATGTGGCCGAGCGCGAGCCACCAGCCGGCGAGGACCAGCCACAGGACGTTGCCCACGCACGAGGGCGCGCCCGCGTCGCGGCGCTCGACCGCGGCATGGCCGAAGGGCCACAGGGCATAGCGGCCGATGCGGAAGCTGGCCAGGCCGAACGGGATGCCGATGATCGTGACGCAGAGCAGCACGCCCGCCACCAGGTAACCGAGGAACATCCAGAAGCCGCACAGGACGAGCCATATGACGTTGAGGATTGTCTTCACTGCTGACGACCTGCCATCTGCTCGAGTCGGGCGATGCGCTCCGCCATCGGCGGGTGCGTGGAGAACATCTTGGACATGCCCTGCCCCGGACGGAAGGGGTTCGCGATCATCATGTGGCTGGCCGTCTCGAGACGGGGCTCGGGCGGCAGCGGCAACTGCTTGGTCCCGGCTTCGAGTTTGCGCAGGGCGCTCGCCAGAGCGAGGGGGTCGCCGGTGAGCTGCGCGCCGGAGGCGTCGGCCTCGTACTCCCTGGAGCGGCTGATGGCCAGCTGGATGATCGAGGCCGCCAGGGGGCCGAGCAGCACGATCAGGAGCATCCCGAAGATGCCGGGGCCTTCGTTGTCGTTCGACCGGCCGACGGGGATCAGCCAGGCGAAGTTGACCAGGAACATGATCACGGAGGCGAGGGCCCCCGCGACCGACGAGATCAGGATGTCGCGGTTGTAGACGTGGCTCAGCTCGTGGCCGATGACGCCGCGCAGCTCACGCTCGTCCAGGAGGCGCAGGATCCCGTCGGTGCAGCACACCGCGGCGTTACGCGGATTGCGGCCGGTCGCGAAGGCGTTCGGCGCCTCTGTGGGCGAGATGTACAGCCGGGGCATGGGCTGGCGGGCCTGGGTGGAGAGCTCGCGGACCATGCGGTACAGCGATGGGGCCTCGAATTCGCTGACCGGGCGGGCGCGCATGGCGCGCAGGGCCAGCTTGTCGCTGTTCCAGTACGCGTACGCGTTGGTGCCGAGCGCCACCAAGAGCGCGACGAACAAGCCCGTACGCCCGAAGAAACTGCCGATGACGAGGATGAGAGCGGACAGTCCCCCGAGGAGTACGGCGGTCTTCAACCCGTTGTGCCGGCGGTGCACGGTACGCCCTCCTGATGGTGCGTGGGGGAACCCTCTGCTGACTGGTGCTTCCACTGTTCAGTGGACCCTCCCGTACTGGTCAACGCCAGGCGGGGAGCACTAGTTCCCTTGTGCGCTCAGGAGCGGTGTGGGCCGCGCGGGTGACGGCCCGCGCCCGCGTCAGAAGAGGCCGGTGTCCGAGAACCGCAGGACGAGCTGGGGCGCTCCGGAGAGCGCGATCCCGAGGACCGCGGTCAGCGCGATGGCGGCGGTGACGGGGGCCGGGGCGCGGTGCGCGACCGGCTCGCCCTCTGGGGCGCGGAAGAGGAGCGCGGTCCACTGGAGGTAGTAGTAGAGCGCGATCACGACGTTCACGGCCATCACCACGGCGAGCCAGCCGAGGCCCGCGTCGACGGCGGCCGAGAAGACCGTGACCTTGGCGAAGAGGCCGATGATGCCGGGCGGCAGGCCCGCGAGGCAGAGCAGGAAGAAGGCCAGGACGAGGGCGGCGAGGGGGCTGCGCGCGTACAGGCCCCGGTAGTCGCTGACGCGGTTGAGACGCCGGGCGCGGCCGACGAGCGCGGCCACGGCGAAGGCCCCGAGGTTCACGGCCGCGTACATCAGGGCGTACCCGACGGTGGAACCGATGGCCTTCTCGGCGCCGGCCTCGTTGTCGGCGTATCCGGCGGCGGCGATCGGCACCAGGAGGTAGCCGGCCTGGCCGACCGAGGACCAGGCGAGGAGGCGGACCGCGCTGTACGCGCGCGTGGAGTGCTGCCGCAGGGCGGCGACATTGCCCGCGGTCATGGTGAGTGCGGCGAGGACGGCGAGCGCCGGGCCCCAGACGTCCGCGTACGAGGGGAAGGCGACGACGGTCACCAGGACGAGCCCGGTGAAGCCCACGGCCTTTCCGACGACGGAGAGGTAGGCGGCCACGGGCAGCGGTGCGCCCACGTAGGTGTCCGGCACCCAGAAGTGGAACGGCACGGCCGCCACCTTGAAGGCGAAGCCGACGAGGGTGAGGGCGACACCGGTCCCGGCGAGCGTGTCCAGCTGTCCGTCGGCGATCCGGAGGCCTTGGAGCTTGGTGGCGATCTCGGTGAGGTGCAGGGTGCCGGTGGCCGCGTACACGAAGCTGACACCCATCAGGCTCACGGCGGTCGCGGTGACCGAGGAGAGGAAGAACTTCAGGGCCGCTTCGGAGGAGCGCTTGTCACCGTGCCGGAGGCCGACGAGGGCGAAGGCCGGCAGGGAGGCGACCTCCAGGGCGACGACGAGCGTCGCGAGGTCGCGCGAGGCGGGCAGCAGGGCGGCGCCCGCCGCGGAGGACAGCAGAAGGAACCAGAACTCGCCCGCGGGCAGCTCCCCCTTGGTGCCCTTCGCGTCTTTGAGGGTGCCCATGGAGAGCAGGGCCGCCAGCAGGGCGCCGCCGAGGACGAGGAGCTGGATGACCAGGGTGAAGCGGTCGGCGGTGTAGCTGCACGCGTGCGTGCCGCCACCGGTCAGGCAGAAGGTCGAGCGGTCGTCGTCCAGGAGGGGCAGGAGGGCGAGCGCGGCCGCGGCCAGGCCCGCCACGGAGATCCAGCCGAGGACGCCCTTCCTGCCGTCGCCGACGAAGAGGTCGGCCACGAGGACGACGAGGCCGACCGCCGCGGCGATGGTCGGCGGCGCGATCGCGAGCCAGTCGACGGACTGGACCATGTTTGAGGCGCTTTCGACGCTTTCGGCGGCCACGGTCACGACTTGCCTCCAGTGAGGAGCTTCTGCACGGCCGGGTCGGTCAGGCCGAGGAGAGCCGCGGGCCAGAGTCCGGCGAGGACGGTGAGGGCGACGAGGGGGGTCCAGGCGGCGAGTTCGTAGCCGTGGACGTCGGCGAGCGGCTGGGGGGCGGGCTCGGCGGCTGCCCGCGGCGTCGGGCCCATGCAGACCCGGCGTACGACGATGAGCATGTACGCGGCGGTGAGCAGCGTGCCGAAGGCGGCGATCGCCATGAAGGTGAGGAAGGCGGGGCGGCTCAGGCCGTCGGCGGGCTTGAAGGCGCCGAACAGCGCGAGCATCTCGCCCCAGAACCCGGCGAGGCCCGGCAGCCCGAGCGAGGCGACCGCGCCGAACGCGAGCAGGCCGCCGAGGCGGGGCGCCTTGCCGTAGAGCGCGGCGCCGGACTCCTGTGCGAGTGAGTCGAGGTCGGTGGTGCCGGTGCGGTCCTTGAGGGCGCCGACGAGGAAGAAGAGCAGGCCGGTGATGAGGCCGTGGGCGATGTTGGCGAACAGCGCGCCGTTCACGCCGGTCGGGCTCATCGTGGCGATGCCGAGCAGCACGAAGCCCATGTGGCCGACGGACGAGTACGCGATGAGCCGCTTGAGGTCGCCCTTCGCGCCCCGCTTGGCGAGGGCGAGGCAGGCGAGGGAGCCGTAGATGATCCCGACAACCGCGAAGGCCGCGAGCCAGGGCGCGAACTCCCGCATGCCGTCGGGGGCGACAGGCAGAAGAATGCGGACGTACCCGTACGTACCCATTTTCAGCAGTACGCCGGCCAGCAGGACCGAACCGACGGTGGGCGCCGCGGTGTGGGCGTCCGGCAGCCAGCTGTGCAGCGGCCACATCGGCGTCTTGACCGCGAGCCCGATCCCGATCGCCAGAACGGCGATGACCTGCGCGGATGTACTCAGACCGCGGCCGTTGTCAGTGGCGAGTGCCACCATGTCGAAAGTGCCGGACTTGAGCCCGATGAGGAGCAGGCCCAGCAGCATCACGACGGACCCGAGCAGGGTGTAGAGGATGAACTTCCAGGCGGCCTGGGTTCGTTGCTCGCCGCCCCAGCGGGCGATGAGGAAGTACATCGGGATGAGCACCATCTCGAACGCCAGGAAGAACAGCAGCAGATCGAGGACGGCGAAGGTCGCGAGGGTGCCGGACTCGAGGACGAGGATCAGTGCGACGAATGCCTTGGGGGACGGGCCCTCGGGCATCTTGAAGTAGCTGTAGAGCGCGCAGAGGAAGGTCAGCAGCGCGGTCAGGACCACAAGGGGGAGCGAGATGCCGTCGATGCCGAGGTGGATGCGCACGTCGAGTGCGGGGATCCAGCTGATGTCGGTCGTGGCCTGCATCTTCGACGGGTGGTCGCGGTCGAAGCCGAGCGCGAGGGCGAGCGCGGCGAGCAGGACGGCGCCGGTCACGAGCACGCCGTGGCGGAGCACGGCCTGGTCGGGCGAGTTCCCCTTCAGCCCGGGCGGGGCCGGGAGGAGAGCGGCCACGGCGCCGATGAGCGGGCCGACGACGATCAACGCCAGAAGAAACTGCATCACGGACTCACTGATACCGATCACGGCTGCTCACGCTCCGGCGGTGGCGACGAGGACGGCGGCGACGGCCAGGACGACCGTGCCTGCGAGCAGCGCGCTCAGATAGGTCTGTACGTTGCCGGTCTGCGCGCGCCGGACGGCCGTGCCGAGCCAGCGGGGCGCGGTGCCCGCGCCGCGCACGTACGTCTCGACGACCTCGCGGTCGAGGAAGCGGACGAGCCGCGCGGCGGCCTGGACCGGACGGACGAACAGCGCGGTGTAGACGGCGTCGAGGCGGAAGCCGCCGGCGGCGTGGCGGTGCAGGGGGCCGAGCAGCAGACGGCCGGGATCGGCCGGGTCGTGCGCCGACGCCACGTCTCCGTACGCGGGGGCGTGCGAGGCGATGGCCTCCGCCTCGACCTGTCCCCCGTCGGCGTCCGGGCTCACCGCGACCGCGCCCAGCGGGACGCGCGCGGCGAGCGCGGTGGTGTGCCGCCACGCGCCGTAGGTGACGAGGCCGCCGGCGAGGGCGAGGCCCGTGGCGAGCACGGAGGTCGTCAGCGTCGGGGTGAGCGCGCGGCCGTCGAACCAGTCCGGCAGGACACCGACCGTGAGACCGAAGGCGAGGGAGGGCACGGCCAGCACCCACAGCACGGCCGTCATGGCGAGGGGCTGCTTCCCGTGGTCGGGGGCGTCGGCGCCCCTGCCGTGGAAGGCGAGCAGCCACAGGCGCGTCGCGTAGGCGGCGGTGAGGAGGGCGGTGAGCAGACCGGCGACGAGGACGATCCAGCCCGCGGCGGCGGGCACGGAGGCGGCGTGGCCCGTGGCGGTGTGCTCGGCGGCGCCGAGCACGGCCTCCTTGGAGAAGAAGCCGCTGAACGGCGGGATGGCGGCGAGCGCGAGGAGCGCCACGGTCATCGTCCAGTAGGCGTCCGGGACGCGGTCGCGCAGGCCCCGCACGCGGGACATGGCGGCCAGGGAGTTGGTGCCGGCGGCGTGGATGATCACGCCTGCCGCGAGGAACAGCAGCGCCTTGAAGGCGCCGTGGGACAGGAGGTGGAAGACGGCGGCACCCTGGTCGCCGACGGCGAGGGCACCGGTCATGTAGCCGAGCTGGCCGATCGTCGAGTACGCGAGGACGCGCTTGATGTCGTCCTGGGCGAGCGCGGCGAGGGCCGAGCCGGCCATCGTGACGGCGGCCATGACGGCGAGGACGACCAGGGCCGCCCCGGAGGCGGCGAAGACGGGGAGGAGCCGGGCCACGAAGTAGACACCGGCGGCGACCATCGTCGCGGCGTGGATCAGCGCGGAGACGGGCGTGGGGCCCGCCATCGCGTCGGGCAGCCAGGTGTGCAGCGGGAACTGCGCCGACTTGCCCGCCACGCCCGCGAGGAGGAGCAGGGCGATCAGCGTCGGGTGGTCGAGGCCGCCGTCGCCGACCGCCGCGAGGATCGTCGTGACGCGGAACGAACCCGCGTCGACGGCGAGGGCGAACAGGCCGATGAGGAAGGGGACGTCGCCGAGCTTGGTGACCAGGAAGGCCTTGAGGGAGGCGGCGCGCGCCTCGGGCGTCTCCCAGTAGTGGCCGACGAGGAAGTACGAGCAGATGCCCATGATCTCCCAGCCGACCAGGAGCACCATCAGGTCGCCGGAGTAGACGACGAGCAGCATCGCGGAGGTGAAGAGGGAGACCAGAGCGGCGTACGAGGGGTAGCGCGGGTCCTCGCGGAGGTAGGCCGTCGAGTAGATCTGCACGCAGGAGGCGACGACGCCGACCAGGACGGCGACGAGGGCGGCGAAGCCGTCGATGTGCAGGGCGAGCTCGATGGGGACCGAGCCGGTCGGGGTCAGCTCGGTGGCGGCGTCGACGGCCCGGCCGCCGCCCTGGCGGGCGGCGACGAGGACGGCCAGCACGAGCGCCGTCAGCGTGGGCAGCACCGCGAGGGGGCGTACGAGTCCGGGGTTCCGGCGGCCGAGCAGCAGGCCCGCGGCCGCGCCCAGGAACGGCAGGAGGGGGACGAGGATGGCGAGGGTGGTCGTGGTCACGCGGTGGCCTCGGTCTTCTGCGACTGCGGTGACGGCTGGGGCTCGCGCGACGCCTGTGCCTGCTCGGCCCGCATCTGTTCCTCCTGTGCCCGCGCCTCTTGCTCCGTGGTGGGCTCGGCGGTGTCGCGGAGGTCGTCGACGGCGGAGGTGCCGCGGTTGCGGTAGACGGCCAGGACGATCGCGAGGCCGATGCCGATCTCGGCGGCGGCGATGGCGATGGTGAAGAGCGTCAGGGCCTGGCCGGCGTGGAGGGCGTCGCGGAGCCAGACGTCGAAGGCGACGAGGTTGAGGTTGACGGCGTTGAGCATCAGCTCGACGGACATCAGGACCAGGATCGCGTTGCGGCGGGCGAGCACGCCGTAGAGGCCGACGCAGAAGAGGAGGACGGCGAGGACGGCGGGATAGGCGAGATGGAGGTGCATCAGCGGTTCCCCTCCCGGTCCGCGCCGCGGGCATCCGTGGCGGGGGCATCCGTGGCGCCGGTTTCCGTAGCGCCGGCTTCCGCCGCGGCGTTCTTGCGGGACAGGACGATCGCGCCGACGAGGGCCGCGAGGAGGAGGACCGAGAGCGCTTCGAAGGGGAGCACCCAGTGCCGGAAGAGGACCGATCCGGTCACGCCGGTGGAGCCCTGGGCGGCGCCGTCCAGGTCGATCACCGTGGTGCGGAAGGCGTCCACGACGACCCAGACCAGGGCGGCGGCAGCGGCGAGGGCCACCGCGAGCGCGACCGGGCGGTTGCCCGAATCGGCGTCCGGGGAACGGCCGATGGGCGCCCGCGTAAGCATCAGACCGAACAGGAGGAGGACCACGACGGAACCGACGTAGATGAGGACCTGCACCCAGGCGATGAACTCCGCGGTCAGCAGGAGGTACTCGACGGCGAGGCCGCCCAGCGCCACGACCAGCCACAGGGCGGCGTGCACCAGCTGCCGGGTCGTGACGGTGACGACCGCCGCGCCGAGCGTGACGAGGCCGACGAGGAGGAAGGCGATCTCGACGCCGGTCGGAGAGAGGAAACCGTGGTTCTCGGCGGCCGCGGCCGCCGTCGCCGCGGTGGCTGCTGCGGAGGTCACGACTCCCCTTCCCGCGTCTCGGGCTGGGACTTGGACTCGGGCTCGGGCTCGCTGGTGGGCGGCGCGGGCGGCTGCGGCTGGGGCCTGGGTTCCTGGGCGGCGGCCAGCTTCTCCGCCGCCTTGCGGGCGGCGGCGAGTTCCTTCGGTTCCTCGGCGCCGGGGTCCAGGGCGGGCGGGGCCGGGACCGTCCACATCCACTCGCGGAGCTTGTCGCGCTCGTGGGTGAGTTCGTGGATGTCGGTCTCGGCGTACTCGAACTCCGGGGACCAGAAGAGGGCGTCGAAGGGGCAGACCTCGATGCAGATGCCGCAGTACATGCAGAGGGAGAAGTCGATGGCGAAGCGGTCGAGGACGTTGCGGCTGCGCTCGCGGCCACCGGGGGCGGCGGGCGGCACCGTCTCCTTGTGGGAGTCGATGTAGATGCACCAGTCCGGGCACTCGCGGGCGCACAGCATGCAGACCGTGCAGTTCTCCTCGAACAGGCCGATGACGCCACGGGTGCGGGGCGGCAGTTCGGGCTGGGCGTCGGGGTACTGCTCGGTGACGGTCTTCTTCGTCATCGTGCGGAGGGTGACGGCGAGGCCCTTGGCGAGGCCGGACCCTGGGATCGGAGGCATCAGTTGATCGCCACCTTCACGATTCCGGTGAGCGCGATCTGCGCGAGGGCGAGGGGAACGAGGGTGGTCCAGGCCAGCTTCTGGAGCTGGTCCTCTCGGAGACGGGGGTAGGACACGCGCAGCCAGATGACGACGAACGCGAGGACGGCCGTCTTGAGCAGGGTCCAGACCCAGCCCAGGCCGTCGGCGCCCCACGGGCCGTGCCAGCCGCCCAGGAAGAGGACGGTGGTCAGGCCGCACAGGACGACGATTCCGGCGTACTCGGCGAGGAGGAAGAGGGCGAAGCGCAGGCCGGTGTACTCGGTGTAGGCACCGAAGATGATCTCGGAGTCAGCGACCGGCATGTCGAAGGGCGGGCGCTGGAGTTCGGCGAGGCCGGCGACGAAGAACACGAGGGCGCCGACGATCTGCCAGGGCAGCCACCACCACTCGAACGCATTGACGATGCCGGGCAGGGAGACCGTGCCCGCCGCCATCGCGACCGAGGCGGCGGCGAGCAGCATGGGCAGTTCGTAGGCGAGGAGCTGGGCGGCGGTGCGCAGGCCGCCGAGGAGGGAGAACTTGTTGGCGCTGGCCCAGCCCGCCATGAGCGAGCCGAGCACGCTGACGCCCATGATCGCGAGGACGAAGAAGATGCCCGCGTCGACGACCTCGCCGACCGCGCCCTCGCCGGGGCCGATCGGGATGGCGACGAGCACGAGGAGGTAGGGCAGCAGGGCGACGGCGGGGGCCAGCTGGAAGACGCGGCGGTCGGCGGAGGCCGGGACGATGTCTTCCTTCTGGGCGAACTTGACGCCATCGGCGACGAGTTGGGCCCAGCCGTGGAAGCCGCCGGCGTACATGGGGCCGAGGCGGCCCTGCATGTGGGCCATCACCTTGTGTTCGGTCTGGCCGATGACGAGGGGCAGGACCAGGAACACCGCGAAGACGATGACGAGGCGCAGGGCGACGTCGAGGGCGTCGTTCACTCGGTGCCTCCGGTGCGGTTGCGGCCGTCGTCTTCGGGGTGCGGGGTGGCGGGCGGGGCGGAAGGACTGGGCTTCGGGGTGGGTTCGGGCTTCGGCGTGGACTCGGGCACCGGGGTGGGTTCGGCGGGGGCGGAGGGTGTGGCCTCCGGGGCGGAGGCCGCCGGGGGCTTGGCTTCGGGGTGCTCGGCCTTCGGCTCGGGGCCCGAAGGCTCCGCATCCGGCCGCACAGACTCCGCTTCGGGGCGCGCGGGACCCGCAACCGGCCGCACGGGACGCGCGGGACCCGCATCCGGCCGCACAGCCTCCGGCTCAGGCTGCGCGGGACCCGCTTCCGGCCGCTCGGGCTCCGGCTCGGGGCCCGTGGGCTCCCTACCCGGGCGGTCGGCCTCCGGCTCGACGGGGGAGGCCGTCGGCGTCGGCTCAGGCGGGGCGTCGAATGCCGGGCGAGCGTGGTGCCATGGGGCGTCGGAGCTGCGTGGCGCGGAGGGGCGCTTGGCCTCGGGCCTCGCCGCGGCCGCGGCCCCGCTCTCGGGGGCGGGGGCAGGGGCTGCCTCGGCCTTGGTGCCGGGCGCCGCTTCCGGTTCCGGTTCCGGTTCCACAGCAGGCTTCGGGCTCACCTCAGCCGCATCCTGAGCCGCAGCCGCAGCCTCCGTCGGTTCCAGCCCCGGCCCCCGCCCCGGCTCCGACGCCGTGGGCGACGTATCCGTCGTCGTCCGCTGGGAGGCCGAGCCCTGGCTGACGCTGCGGGAGCGGCGTGGGGGGCGGGTGGGGGCTTCCGGGGGCTGGGGGGCCGCGGCCTGGCTCGCCGAGCCCTCGCTCACCGAGCGGGTGCGCCGCGCGGGACGCTCACCGGCCGCCGCTCGACCGGCGG
>NZ_JAFEXF010000139.1 GCF_016905445.1 Streptomyces sp. G44 | reverse complement strand
GCGTATCTCGTGGGGTTGGGTGTGGGGCGGGGTGATCGTGTCGCGGTGGTGATGGAGCGGTCGGTGGATCTGGTGGTGGCGTTGCTGGGGGTGTGGCGGGCGGGGGGTGCGACAGGTTTGGTCGAAGCCGGGGATGGGGGGGAAGGCAGTGGGGGGGCGGCGGGGGGGGGGGGTGGGGGGGGGGTGGGGGGGGGGGGGGCGGGGGGGGGGGGGGGGGGGGGGGGGGCGGCGGGGGGGGGGGGGGGGGGGGGGGGGGGGGGGGGGGGGGGGGGGTGGGGGGGGTGGGGGGGGGGGGGGGTGGGGTGGGGGGGGGGGGGGGCTGGGGGGGGGGGGTTGGCGCGGGGTTCTTTCCGGTGGCGTCCTGCGGTGGGGGGTTGTGGCCGTGGGGGCGCGGATGCCCGTGGCCGCGGCACCGCTCGCCCTGGTGTTTCTCGTGCGGGAGCGGCCCGGGGGGTATGCCCTCGGTGCCGTGCTCGCCGCCGTGTACGTGGTGGGTGAGATCGTCGGCGCGCCGCTCCTCGGGATGCGGATGCGGCCCGAGCGGGCCCGGCCGCAACTGGCCTGCGGCCTCGCGGCCGGCGCGGTCGCGTTCGCGGCGCTGGGGGCACTGCCGGAGGCGCCCCCCGTGGTGCTGGGCGCGCTCGCGTTCCTCGCCGGGGCCGCGCCCGCCGCCGCTCCCGGCGGGCTGCGCGCGCTGCTGACCGGGATGGTTCCGGACCGGGCCGTCACGCAGGCCCTGTCCGTGGAGTCGATCCTGACCTTCGGCATCTGGGCGGTGGCGCCGGCCGCCGTGACCGGCCTCGCGCTCGGCGTCTCGCCCGTGCTGCCCCCGGTGGCGGCCGGCATGCTGATGGCCGCCGCCGTGGCCGGGCTGTGGCTGCTGCCCGAGGGGTGGCGCTCCGACGCGGACGACCGGGGCGGGGAGTCCATGGCGCGGATCCTCGTACGGGCCTGGCCGATCTTCGTGACGGGCGCGGCCAGCCTGTCGATGCTCGCGCTCGCCGAGCTGGTCCTGCCCGCGCTCCTGGAGCAGCGCGGCATCGCGGTGGGCTGGGCGGGGCCGCTCCTCGCGGTGCTCGCGGCGGGCTCCGCGGCGGGGTCGTTCGGGTACGGGCTGCGGAGCTGGCCGGGCCGCCTGCGGACGCAGAGCATGGTGCTGATGTTCGCCGTCTCGGCCTGTCTGGCGTCCGTCGCCGTACTGCCGGGCGTGGGCTGGCTGCTCGCCGTCCTGGGGGTGGCCGGGGTGCTCCAGGCCGGGGCCATGCTCACCCGGAACCTGTCGCTGCGCGAGGTGCTGCCGCCCAGCGCCCTGGCCGCCGGCTACTCGGTGATGTACGCCGCCGTGGGCGCCGGGTACGCGGCGAGCGGCTCGCTGGCGGGCGGGCTGCTGAGCGTGGTGTCGCCGTCCACGGCGATCCTGGCGGGGGTGGGTCTCGGTGTGCTGCTGACCGTCGTCGGGGTGCTGGGCGAGGTGAAGCCCGCCGCGTCCCCCGGCACGGTCTCAGCCGGTGGCGACGTCGCGGAACGTACGGCGGTACGTGGTGGGAGTGACGCCGAGCGCGGCCTGTAGGTGCTGGCGCATCGACTGGGCCGTGCCGAAGCCCGCGTCCCGCGCGATCCGGTCGACGGAGAGGTCACTGGACTCCAGCAAGTGCCGTGCCCGCTCGACGCGTTGCTGGGTCAGCCACTGGCCGGGGCTGATGCCGACCTCCTCGCGGAAGCGGCGCGTGAAGGTGCGTACCGACATCGACTCCTGGGCCGCCATGTCCCGCAGCCGCAGCGGCCGGTCGAGGCGGTCCAGCGCCCAGGCCCGCGCCGTCCGCGTCGTCGCCAGCTGCGGTTCGGGGACCGGGCGCTGGATGTACTGGGCCTGGCCGCCGTCGCGGTGCGGCGGTACGACGGTGAGGCGGGCCACGTCGTTGGCGACCGCCGTGCCCTGGTCGCGGCGTACGAGGTGGAGGCAGAGGTCGACGCCCGCGGCCACGCCCGCCGACGTCAGCACGTCGCCGTCGTCGATGAACAGCACGTCCGCGTCGACCTTGACGCTCGGGAAGAGCCGCTGGAAGTGGGCCGCCGACGCCCAGTGCGTGGTCGCCGGGCGCCCGTCGAGGAAGCCGGCGGCGGCGAGGACGTAGCCGCCCGTGCAGATGGAGACCAGGCGGGTGCCGGGCCGGATGTGGGCCAGCGCGGCGGCCAGCTCGCCGGTGAGCCGCCCCTCCTCGTGGACCGGGCCGAGTTCGTACGACGCGGGGACCACGATGGTGTCGGCGGTGGCCAGCGCCGCGGGGCCGTGTTCGACGAGGATCGTGAAGTCGGCGTCGGTGCGGACCGGGCCCGGTGGCCGGACGGAGCAGGTCACGACCTCGTAGAGCGGGCGGCGCGCGCTGTCGCGCGCCCGGCCGAAGATCCGCTGGGGGATGCCCAGTTCGAAGGGGATCACGCCGTCCAGGGCGAGGACCACGACGCGGTGCCGGGTCGTCCGTACGCGGGATCCTCCGGAATCGGCCATGGCCCGATCCTAGCGAGCACTGTCCCTCGGGCCACTCGTCCGGGAGAGCGCGGAAACCGATTCTTGGTGACGTGAACCAGACAACCGAGCCGAGCGCCGGGACGGGCGGAACCAGCCAGGCGGGCGCAGCGGCCTCCGCCTCCGAGGCCCCCGGCCGCCGCGGCCCTCGTGTCCACCGCGCGTGGTTCGTCGCCGCCGTCACCTTCGTGACGATCATCGGGGCCGCCGCGTTCCGCTCGCTGCCGAGTCTTCTCATCGACCCGCTGCACGACGACTTCGGCTGGTCGCGCGGGACCATCGGGCTCGCGGTCTCCGTCAACCTCGCGCTGTACGGGCTCACCGCGCCGTTCGCCGCCGCGCTGATGGACCGCTTCGGCATCCGCAGGGTCGTCGCGACCGCCCTGATCGTGATCGCCCTGGGGTCCGGGCTGACCGTGTGGATGAACCACGCCTGGCAACTGCTGCTGTACTGGGGGCTGCTCGTCGGGCTCGGCTCCGGTTCGATGGCGCTCGCCTTCGCCGCGACCGTCACCAACCGCTGGTTCACCGCGCGGCGCGGCCTGGTCACCGGCATCCTCACGGCGGCGTCCGCCTCCGGGCAGCTGGTCTTCCTGCCGCTGCTCGCCTGGATCGTCGACACCTACCGGTGGCGGCCCGCCGCCGTGACGGTCGCGCTCGCCGCCCTCGTCGTCGTCCCCTTCGTATGGCTGCTGCTGCGCGACCACCCGGCGGACGTCGGCCTGAAGCCGTACGGGGCCGCGGAGTTCGTCGAAAAGCCCCCGCCCGTCCCCGGGGCCGCCCGGCGCACGATGGCCGTGCTCGTCAAGGCGGCCCGCACCGGACCGTTCTGGCTGCTCGCGGGCAGCTTCGCGATCTGCGGCGCCTCGACGAACGGCCTGATCCAGACCCACTTCGTGCCCGCCGCGCACGATCACGGCATGCCCATCAGGGCCGCGGCCGCGCTGCTCGCCGTCATCGGCGTCTTCGACATCGTGGGGACCGTCGCGTCGGGCTGGCTCACGGACCGCTTCGACGCGCGGCGCCTGCTCGCCGTCTACTACGCGCTGCGCGGCGTCTCGCTGCTCTTCCTGCCGATCCTCCTCGCCCCGAACGTCCACCCGCCGATGATCTTCTTCATCGTCTTCTACGGCCTGGACTGGGTCGCCACGGTCCCGCCGACCCTCGCGCTCTGCCGCGAGCAGTACGGCGACGACAGCGCCATCGTCTTCGGCTGGGTCCTGGCCTCGCACCAGGTCGGCGCCGCCGTCGTCGCGTTCCTCGGCGGAGTCGTGCGGGACACCTTCGGGTCGTACGACGTCATCTGGTACGCCTCCGGGGCGCTGTGCGCGGCGGCGGCGCTGATGGCGCTGGTGATCCGGCGGCGCGACCCGGTGGCCGCCCCCGCCCTCACGGCGTGAAGCGGCCGAACCCGCCCCGATGGAAGAGGAGCGGCCCGGCGTCACCGTCGGTGGTGCCGAGCGCGTCGACCCGGCCCACCACGATGAGGTGGTCGCCGCCGGTGTGCACCGCCTGGATCGCGCAGTCGACCCAGGCGGGGGCGCCGGCGAGGCGCGGTGAGCCGGAGACGGGCGCCGCGTCGTACGCCACCCCCGCGAACTTGTCGGCGCCGCTCACGGCGAAGGCCCGGCACAGCTCGCCCTGGCCCGCGCCGAGGATGTTCACGCAGAAGACGCCCGCGCGCGCGATGCGCGGCCACGTCGTGGAGGTGCGCGCCACCATGAAGGCGACCAGCGGGGGGTCCAGGGAGAGCGAGGCGAAGGACTGGCAGGCGAAGCCCGCGGGGCCCTCGCCCGCCGGGCAGGGGGGTGCGGTGATCACGGTGACGCCCGTCGCGAAGTGCCCGAGGACGCGGCGGAACTCGCCCGGGTCGAGCGGGGCGCGCTCGTCGTCACCGACCGCCCGCAGCTCGGGGCGCGGCAGCGTCGCGAAGGGGCCCGTGGCGGTGGGGGCCCCGACCGACCTGAGGTAGCGGACGGCGGTGGCGGCCATCTCTGCGTGTCCCATCACACCGGCCATTGAAGCTGACGGGGTGTCAGATGGGAAGGGTGCGGCGGGGGCTCGCCCGCCCCGCGCGTATGTTCAGGCCCATGACGTGGGGAAACATCAAGGCAGCGCTTCCTCGGGGGACGTGGAGCGACCCCCGGATGCGGGCCGCGGGGGCGGCGTGCGCGGCGCAGCTGCCGGTGGCCGGGATGGTGGCGTTCACGCTGACGCTCGACGACGACACCTACGGAGCGGGCGGCCCCGCCCTCGGACTGGGCTGCCTCCTCGTCTTCGGGCCGTTCCTGCTGGCGCTGGCCGGACTGCTGCACGCCGCGGTGTGCACGCTCCCCGCGGTCTGGCTCGGCCGCCTGGGCGCCGCTCGTCTCGGCCGGGGCCCGGAGTGGGCGTGGTCCCTCGCCTGCCTCCTGCCGGTCGGTGCCGCGTGGGCGGCCTGCTTCGCCGCGCTCGGCGCCCCCTTCCCGGGGACCGCGCCATGGATCGCGGCCAGCGGCGTCCTGCCCGTGCTGCACGTGGCGTACTGCGTACGGCGCCAGGAACGTCTCGGTAGACCGCTGCGCAAGGTGTGGATCCTGTCGGGGCTCACGTCGCTCGGCCTGTGCGCGGCGGTCCTCGGCGGTGCCGTCGCGGCCACGGCGACGGGTCTCGTCACGGAGTACGAGCCGCCCCGGCTCTCCGTCGAACAGCTCACCGGCACCTGGCGCGGCGAGGACGACGAGAGCGTCGTCCTGCGGCTGCGGAAGGACGGGCGCGCCGTACTCGACGGCACTCCCTTCGAGAAGGAGGCGGGCGGTTCCTACGACGACGGACTGTCCCGCTGCCGTGCCACCGGCAGGTGGGCGGTGGGCAGCGACCCCTACGAGCGGCGCCCGGCCGTGGTCGTGAATGCCACGGCGTGCGGTGACAGCCAGCTGTGGACCGTCGGCGGCACCGAGGCGCGTCCCGAGCTGTTCGTGTCGTTCGGGGACCCGGACTCGCCGGACATCGTGGTGCTGGTGCGTCGGCGGAACTGAGGGGCGGGCGGGTCCGGTCGGCGGCCTCGGGGGGCCGGTGGCGGTCGGTGTGCGGTGGGCCGGTCAGCGGCCTTGGTAGGAGGGGGTGCGGTGGGCCGGTCAGCGGCCCTGGTAGGAGGGGGTGCGGTGGGCCGGTCAGCGGCCCTGGTAGGAGGGCGTGCGGCGGTCCGCGAAGCTTGCCACGCCCTCCTTCGCGTCCGCCGTGGTCATGTTGATCTCCTGGGCGTTCGCCTCCGCCGCGAAGGCCGTCGCGCGGTCCGACTCCAGGGAGGCGTTCACCAGTTGCTTGGTCAGGGCCAGGGCGCGGGTCGGGCCCGCCGCGAGGCGGTGCGCCCACTCGCGGGCCGTCCCCTCCAGCTCCTCGGCCGGTACGACGCGATTGACGAGGCCGAGCCGTTCCGCGTCGGCGGCGGGCACGGAGTCCCCGAAGAACAGCAGCTCCTTGGCCCGCCGCGGCCCGATCAGGCGAGGCAGCAGATAGGCGCCGCCGCCGTCCGGCACGAGACCCCGGCGCACGAACACCTCGATGAACGCCGCCCCTTCGGCGGCGAGCACCAGGTCGCACGCGAACGCCAGGTGCGCGCCGATGCCGGCCGCCGTGCCGTTCACCGCCGCGATCACCGGCTTCTCGCAGTCCAGGACGGCGGAGACCAGTCGCTGGGCGCCCCCTCTGATGGTCCGGGCGACGTCACCGGGCACCCGCTCGCCCGCGACGGGCACGCCGCGCAGATCGGCGCCCGCGCAGAACCCCCTGCCGGTGGCGGTGATCACGACGGCTCGCACGCCGGGGTCGCCGGAGGCCGCGTCGAGCAGCGCGATGACGCGTTCGCGCTGGTCCGGGGTGAGGGCGTTCATGGCCTCGGGCCGGTTGAGCGTGATCCACGAGACGGCGTTGTCAGTGGTGTGGAGTATCAAGGAGTCGAGGGGTTCGGGGGAGGCCGTCGGGCCGGGGGAGGACGTGGTCATGGGGGAGCGGCTCCGTTTCGCCGCGCGGTGCGCGGCAGCGGTGACATCGGCGGTGGCGGCCGTGCTGTCCGTACGGGTGCTTCTGGCGCGTGTGTTCTCCGTCCGGGTGCGTCGGCGGGGACGGCGTGGGGTGGACGCGTCGCGGGCGGGCGGGCGGAGGGTGCCGCGAGGCGGCGTTCCGCAGGGCCCTTCAGCGGCAGACGGCGAACGCGTCGAGCGCGACGGCCCCCTGCCCCCGTGGCAGCACCATCAGCGGGTTGATGTCCAGCTCGGCGAGGTCGCCGCCGAGTTCGAGCGCCATGCGCTGGACGCGCAGCACGACCTCGACGAGCGCGTCGACATCGGCGGGCGCCGCCCCCCGGACGCCGTCCAGCAGGGCGCGCCCCCGCAGCTCGCACAGCATCGCCTTCGCCTGGTCCTCCCCGAAGGGCGGCACCCGCACCGCCGTGTCCCGCAGGACCTCGACGAGCACGCCGCCGAGGCCCACCGTCACGGTCGGCCCGAAGAGCGCGTCGTGCGTGACGCCGACGACCATCTCCACGCCCCGCTCGACCATCTGGCAGACCAGCACGCCGTCCAGCGGCACGTCCTCGTAGCGGGCGATGTCCGTCAGCTCCCGATAGGCGTCGCGCACCTGGCTGGCGGAGGTCAGCCCGGTCTTCACCAGGCCCAGCTCCGTCTTGTGCGCCAGCTGCGGGCCCGAGGCCTTCATGACGACCGGGTAGCCGACGAGCCCGGCCGCGCGGACGGCCGCCGCCGCGCTGGTCACCAACTGCTCACGCGGTACGCGGATCCCGTACGCGCGCAGCAGCTGCTTCGCCGCGTGCTCGCTGAGCTGCTGGCCCGGCCGCATCAGGGCCCGCGCCTTGCGGAAGGAGGGCGAGGGGCCGCGCGGCGCCTCGTCGAAGGGGGAGCGGTAGCCGGACGTGAAGCGGTGGTGGTCCAGATGGGCGCGCACCGCGGTGATGCAGTTGGCGAAGGTGCGGAAGGTGGCCACGCGCGAGGAGCCGAGCAGCGTCCGGCGGTAGGCGTCCTCGGTGCCGACGGGCGAGCCCCACACCACGCACACCAGCTTGTCCGTCTCCTCCGCCGCGTCCACCAGGTCCTGCGCCAGCTTGTCGCTCATCGGCGGGAAGGGGCCGGTGATGGGACAGATGAGCACCCCCACCTGCGGGTCGTCGAGGATCGCGTCGATGATCTTCCGGCCGCGCCAGTCGCCGACGGGGTGCCCGCCGTTGTCGATGGGATTGGCGACGCCCAGGTACTCCGGTATCCACTGGTGCAGCTCCGCCTGCTTGCCCTCACTGAGCGTGGGCAGCATGAGCCCCGCCTCGGCCGCCAGGTCCGAGAAGTGCGCGCCCGTGCCGCCCGAGATCGAATAGACGGCGACGCCCTCGGCCGACGGCCTGCGCGCCCGCGCCAGCAGGGCGGAGGTGTCCTGGAGTTCGTCGAGCCCGTCGACGCGGATGACACCGAACTGCCGCATCGCCGCGTCCACCACCGCGTCGGCGCCGGTCAGCTTCCCGGTGTGTGAGGCGGCCATGCGGGCGCCGGTCTCGGTCCGGCCGACCTTGACGGCGACGACGGGCACGCCGCGCCGGGCCGCGCGGTCGGCGGCGAGCAGGAAGGCGCGGCCGTCCTTGAGGCCCTCCACGTAGCAGGCGATGGCGCCGACCTCGGGGCGCTCGGCGAAATAGGAGATGAAGTCGGAGGTCTCCAGGTCGGCCTCGTTGCCGGTGGGGGCCCAGTGCGAGAGGCGTATGCCGAGTTCCTGGAGGGTGAAGACGGGGCGGCCCTGGTGGCCGGACTGGGTGATCAGCGCGATGGCGGGGCCTTCGAGGTCGTCGCGGAACTCCTCGAAGGCGTTGAGGTTGGTGTTGGGCCCCAGCAGCCGCAGGCCGGAGCGTCGCACGGCGGCCGCGAGGCGGGCCTGGGCGGCCGCGCCCCGCTCCCCCGTCTCGGCGAACCCGGAGGCGAACGCCACGGCGAACCGCACCTTCGCCTCGGCGAGCTGCTCGATCAGGGGCAGCGGGTCGGCGACCAGCAGCACGGCCAGATCGACCTGCTCGGGCAGGTCGGCGACGGAAGGGGAGCAGGGGATGCCGAAGACCTCCCGGCGGGTGGGGTGCACGGGGTGGAGCCGCGCGCCGACCCGCTCGGCCCAGGCGATGAGCCGGCGGGTGATGCCGGCGCCGGGCCGTCCCTCGGTGTCCGAGGCGCCGATGACGGCGAGGGACTCGGGGCGGAAGAAGCGGTCCAGGTCGGGTACGTCGGAGTGCAGCGGCCGGCCGCTGACGTCCAGGTCCTCCGCCGTCGGGGTTCTGCCGTGGACGGTGGGGGGAGGGAGTTCGCCGCAGGCGACGACACGCGCGCGGCGGGGGTCGGTGGTGAAGGTGCCGTGTGTCGATCCAAGCATCGGTCCGCCCGCTCCTGTGTGACAGCGATTACCTGACGCATAGTCAGGTTACTGAACTGACGCTGCGTCAGGAATGGGGGTGCAGGCAAAGTCGCCGGAGGTTGCCCCTGCGGAACGCTGCGCTGTGCTTGGGGTGGGGGGTGTGCGCTGGTTCTACTGAAGCGCAGGGTTCGGGTGCTGCCAAGGTGGTGAATCGGCCGGGATGGTGGGGGTTGGGGTGGGGGGGCGCATCGCCGCCTACGCCGGGACCCGGTGCGACGAACTGGCCGGAATGAGCATGAACTTGAACGTTGTACGTCATGGCCCGGTTTTGCGCCAGTTGCGGGTTGTGGGCGGCTGCGGTCCACTGGATGTGGAAGCAGATATTCCTTTCCGCATGAGGGGATGATCGCATGACGAACGAGTACGAGCTCCGGGACAGCACCAAGGTTTCGGACACCGACATCGAAGAGGCCCTGAACCCGGGCGAAAGCCAGGGCTTCTACCGTGATAGCCGTGAGTGCGCAGCACTGGCCCTCGCCGGCGGCCAAGGCGGGGTGCTCCTGTCACCCCCGACGCCACGGCCGAAGAAGCGCTGAAGGGCAACCAGATGGAGCAGCCCAGCACTTTGACGCCTTTGACGGGCGCGGTGCGGGAACTCGCCTCCAACGTGGTCTCCGCTCTGGAGAGCGGGGGCCACAGCCGGATGTCCGCCGCCCCGGCGGTCACCACCGGGGACGACGACCTCGGCCTCGCCGCGGTCCGCGTCCTGGGGGCGGACGTCCTGCTGCCGAGCGTTCTGCACCGCGCCCCACCCGCCCCCGTCGACGTGGCGGTCTGCGAGAAGGCGGTGCTCGCCCACCCGCCCGCCCCCGACGCCTCGGTCACCTCCCGATGGACCCACTGGGCGATGACCCGCACGCTGCGGCGACTGGGCGCACCGGCAGCCGGCACTCCCCCCGGTGACGCCGACCCCGACGCCGCCTGGCTGGACGACCTCCCCTGGCAGGCGCTCACCCACCAGCTGTCCCTGCTGGCCCCGCTCGCCGTACCGGACGCCGACAGCGCGGTCGCCCGCGCCGCGGCGGGCCGCACCCTCGACATCGCCCGGGGCTTCGTACGCGCCGTACGACGCCGGGGCTGGCTCCAGGCGGCCGGCGCCGGACGCTGGCTGGCCCTCCTCGACGACGTGCCCGAGACGCTGGGCCTGGACGCCGGGCTGGAGTTCGTGTCCCTCATGGGCACCGACGACCCACGCGTCGCACTGCACCTGCACGCCGCCCGGCTCCTGCGCCCCGCGAGGCTGGGAGCGCCGTGACCTCACCGGTGACGACCGAGGTGCGACGGCTGGCCGACAGCGCACTCGGCTGGCTGTCCGGCCACCGCGACGGCTTCCGGCTCGGCGACGACGCGCTCGAACCGGACGCCGACGTCAACGGCTCCTGGAAACCTGTCGGCGAACTGGCCCAGATGTGCCTGTGCGTCCGCCGCGCCACCCGGCCGGGCACGACGGCGCACGACACCGCCGTCGACCTGATCCGGCACGCTTGGCGCGAGACCCGCGACGGTGCCCTGTTCCTCGACGTGCAACGGCTCGAACCCTGGGCCTCGTACCCCTTCGAGGTGTACGCCGCGTTCGCCTCAGCCGGCCTGCGGAACCCGGCGTACGAGCACTTCACCGCCACCCTGGTCCGAACCCGGGCCTGGCGGACGACGGAACAGCTCCCGAACCGCCTGCTCAGCGTGCTCAACTCCGAGTGCCGCACCGGCCTCACGCCCCACGAGGCCACCTCCGCCGCACTCCGCCGCACCTGGCTGGGCGGCCTGCCCGAGCCGTGGGCCTTCGAACGGACCGCCGGATACACCCTCACCCACGTCGTCTACCACCTCACGGACTGGGGCCACGACCCGCACCGCGTACCCGAGGACATCGCGGCATACCTGCACGCCTGGTTGCCCGCCTGGCTCGACAACTGCGTGGAAGCCGGACTCTGGGACCTGAGCTGCGAACTGCTCGCCGTCGCCGCATCCCTCCCCGACCCCCCGGCGCCCGAACTCACCGACGACGCCTGGCGGGCCCTGGCACTGGCGCAGGACACCTCCGGAGCACTGCCGGAGACGGACCGCGGACCCCACGGTGAGGAGGTCCCAAGGGTCTTCGCCAACTGCTACCACTCCACACTCGTCGCGGCCTTCGCCGCCACCCTGACCGCCGCCCGCCGTGCCGAAGCATCGGACAGCGACGCGACCCACCGAGGAGTGCCGCAATGACCGCCGCCAGCACCCGTCTTGTCCACACGGTCGGAGTGAAAGCCATCGAATGGCTCTTCGCGCACCGCGACGGTTTCCGGCTGCAACCCGACGCCGACCCCGAGACCGGATTCCTCGAACGGTTCAAACCCGTCGGTGAACTCGCCTTCATCTGCACGGTGCTCTTCCGCGAAGGGGTCGCCGGTTCCCGCCAGGCCGACCTGGCCCGCCGGCTGATCGACCACGCCTGGCGGGAGGTCCTGGACGGCGGGCGGATGCTGGTGCGCGGTCAGCGCACCGAACCGATCTCCCCGATCCCCTTCGAGACCTACATTCCCTTCCGTGAACTCGGCTACAGCCAGCCCGAGCTGGAACGGGCGATCCTGCTCAACCACCGGTTGACCGGCTATGCCGCCCTTGAGGTCCTGCCCGTCCGACGACTCGCCCTCAGCGCGTTCGAACGGCGCTTCGGGCTCACGCCGACCCTGCCCGAGGACGAGGCGTTCCGCCGGACATGGCTGGCACGCCGCCCGGAGCCCTGGACCGTCGACACCCGCACCGGCTACGACATCACCCACACCGTCTTCCACCTCACCGACTGGGGCGAGCGACCAGAGGGCCTGCCGGCCGACGTCGCCGACCACCTGAGCCAGTGGCTGCCGGTCTGGCTGGACGACTGGCTCGACCTGGAACGATGGGACCTGCTCGGCGAACTGCTCGTCGTCGACGCCTGCCTGCCCGACCCCACCCTCGACGCGCCCTCCTGGGAGGGCTTCGCCGCCGCCCAGCAACCCGACGGGGCCATGCCCGCGGTGCGCGCCATGCCCGAAGGCGACCCCGAGGACGTCTTCGACGTCGTCTACCACTCCACGCTGGTCGCCGCCTTCGCCTCTGTCCTCGCCACCTCGCGGGCCATGGGCCGGCTCACCGCCGAGGTCCCCGCGTGAACCGCCCCGGCCACCATCACGGCCGGTACCGCGACGACGCCCGACTCCTCGACGCGGCCGTCGCGTCCGTCGACTCGCCCGACGTCGTATTCGCGCTCTCCCGACACGGCCACCGCACCGTCCGCAGCGGCGGCACCGCGCCCACCACACCCGTACCGCGCGAGCGACTCCGGTACGAGATCGGATCGGCGTCCAAGACCTTCACCGGCCTGCTCCTCGCCGACCTCGTCCACCACGGCGTGCTGTCCGGCAACGACCCGGCCGCCTCCCTGCTGGACCCCGCCAGACCACCGGGGCCGCGCCCCGCCACCCTGACGCACCTCATGACCCACACCTCCGGACTGCCGCCGCTGCCCGCCGACTTCTACCCCCAGGCCCTGCCCCACTGGTCCACCAACCCCTACGCCCACTACCCGCCCGAGCGGGTCGTCCGCGCCTTCCTGCGCGCCCGCCCGCGCCACCGGCCCGGCACCCGCTGGCGCTACTCCAACTTCGCCGTCGCCGTCCTCGGACACACCCTCGCGGCGGCCACCGCAACCCCCTGGGAACACCTGCTGACCGAGCGCGTCCTGCGTCCCCTCGGCCTCCTCGATGGAACCGCCCTGCGCCCCACCGGCCCCGGCATCGACGCCACCGGCCACCGCGCCGACGGCACCACCCCCACGCCGCCCCTCCGCATCGGCGGTTTCCAGGCGGCCGGCGCCGTCCGCGCCACCCCCGACGCCCTGCTCACCTTCCTCGAAGCACACCTGCGCCCCGACGGCTCATCGCTCGCCGCCGCCCTCCAGGAGGTGCGCCGCCCGCTGCTGCGCCGCGGCTGGAACCACGCGCACACCCACACCGCGGCCTGGTTCCACCACCCCGCCGACGGCGGAACCATGTACTTCCACATGGGAGCCACCAGCGGACAGACCGCCTTCCTGGGCTTCCGCCGCGACGGCGGCACCGCGCTCGTCGCCCTGTCCACCCGCCGCCACAGCCGCCGGGACACCCTCGTCCCGACCGCCTACGCCCTGCTCAGCTCGCTGACCGGCGGTCTTCCGTCGAACGCCGCTTCTTTGGCGTGATCGTTCGTCGATCCGTGTGGCGGATCTCGTGGAGCGACTGGTGCCGGACGAGGTGTGGGCACCAGCTGCGCCACGGACCAGCCGCAGTCAGGCCGCGCCCCGGCCGCGACCTCCACCACCACTCCGGAGGCACCCGCGGCTTCACCACGTTCGCGGGCTTCAGCCTCGAACTCGGTCGGCGGTGCCTCCGTGGGCTCCGGGTGCGGAGGCCCTGCGGCGAGGACGTACAGCGGGGTGTGGCCGGTGTTGTCCAGGGGGTGCAGCGCTCGGCGAGCGCGGAGTCTCGGAAGGCGCCGGTCTGGGCGGGACCCGGGCCCAGAGCGGTGGCGGTCAGCGCGAACGTCTGCCCGAGGTGGCCGGCGTTGAGCAGGGGCGGACGGATGAGGGAAACGGGGCCGGAGCCCGTGGGGGGGGAGCGCCGGCCTCTGGATCTGCCGTCAGGTGCTGATCACCGTCGGGTGTCGTCGCCGGTCGTCTTCGCCGTCCAGCGCCACTGCCGGTGCGGTTCGCTGCCGTGGAACTGCCGGTCGGCGCGCACCCCGTCCGGGCCTGCATTGAGACCTTGCGCATCGCGTCGTCACCTCCTTCCACGCGTCGGCGTACACCTGGTGCTTCCCGGTGTATGAGCACGCGATGGGTGGACGGCCGCAAAACGGCCGCGAAACCCATCGAGAGGATGGGCCGGAAGTGCGGTCCCTCATCGCCGCTTTGCCGCCGCGCACTGTGCGCACCGGTTGTGCGCCCCGTACCGCCCCTGTGGCGGGTCGGTGCCGGCGTGGCGGGGCCGACCGGGCGAAATGGGCGCCTCTTATGGGGCCTGCGCCCCTTAGGGGGCCTGGCCTCTTATGGGGCTCCTCGCGTTCCGTTCTGGGGTGGGTGGGTCTTCGCGATTCTTTTGGCGATTCTCTTGGCGTCTCGGGAGAGTTCGCGCAGGGTGCCGCTGATGGGGGTGGTGAAGCCGGTGAAGTAGAGGTCCGGGGCCTGGGGTGGGGTTCGGGGGCCGTGGGCCGTGGGGCGGCCGTGTGCGTCGAGGGTGCCCAGGGTGCCGAGCAGGCCCTCCAGGGCGCTGCGGTAGCCGGTCGCCGCGATGACGGACTGAGGGGCGATGCGGGTGCCGTCCGCCAGGACGACCTTGCCGTCCTCGAAGGCCTCCACGGCGGCGACGGGCTCGACCCTGCCCCTGCGCACGGCGTCGATGAGCCCGACGTCCTGCACCGGGATCGCCCCCTGCCTGGCCCGTGAGAAGAGGCCGGTGTCGGGGCGGGGCAGTCCCTTCGCCGACAGGTCGGGGACGGAGACGCGGGCGGCCAGGGAGGCGAGCCGGTCGGTCAGGGCCACCGGGAGCCTGCGGCACAGGATGCCCGAGAGCTGCGCGGGCCACCCGGCCGTGGAGCGGCGCACGATGTGCGGGGCGGTGCGTACCGCGAGGCGGACCCGGGCGGCGCCGCCCTCGGCCAGGTCGACGGCGATCTCCGCGCCGGTGTTGCCGACGCCGACGACCAGGACGTCCTTGTCGGTGAAGGGGTCCGGGCGGCGGTAGTCACGGGCGTGCAGGAGGTCACCGGCGTACGAGTCGCGGCCGGGCCAGTCCGGCAGGCGGGGCGTGTGGTTGTGGCCGGTGGCGACCACCACCGCGCTGCCGGTCAGCTCCCGGCCGCCGGTCGCGCGCAGCAGCCAGCCGGTGCCGTCGGGGGTCCGTTCCAGGGCGGTGACCTCGACTCCGGTGACGACGTCGAGGGCGTGGTGTTCCGCGTACGCCTCCAGGTAGCGGATCAGGTCGTCACGTGCCACCCACCGGCCGGCCGACCGCGGGATCGGGAGGCCCGGCAGGGCGGAGAGGCGGCGCGTCGTGTGCAGGTGGAGGCGGTCGTAGTGGCCGCGCCAGGAGGCGCCGACGCGCTCCGACTTCTCCAGGACGACCGCGCGGACACCGCGTGCGCGCAGTGCCGCGGCGACGGCGAGCCCGCCGGGGCCGCCCCCGATGACGTACACGGGGCGGTCCTGCCGGGGCGCCTGCGGGGCTGTCGAGTCGGACATGACTGGAGAGTAACCGCGCGCTTACTTGATGGGTGACGGTCAAGTCCGGAACCGGTTGCGAATCGATCACGGGCGCGCGGAGTGTCCGCCCCTTGCGCACCCGCGCTGCCGTGCGCTGAACTGACGTACCGTCAGAAAGTTGTCATGACCGCCGAAGTGGGAGATGCCACGGCATGGACTCGATCTGGCTCACCGGCGCCGAATGGCTCGCCGTGCTCCGCATAGGCCTCGGTCTGTGGTGGCTGGAGAGCTGGCGCCACAAGGACAAGAAAGGCTGGTTCGAGCGGGGTACGGGCATCGCCTGGGCCGCCGACGTGGCCGCCGGGCACAAGTGGGGCGCGGTCCGCAGTGGCTTCGACGCCGTCGTCGCGCCGCGCCCGAAGACGATGGCGTACGTCGTCGTCTACGCCGAACTCGCCCTGGGCCTCGGCCTGATCGCCGGCTTCCTGACCCCGGTCGCCCTGGCCGGCGGCCTGCTCCTCAACCTCCTGTACCTCGTCCTCATGATCCACGACTGGGCCGAGCAGGGGCAGAACGCGATGATGGCGCTCATCTCGCTCGTCGCCCTCTTCGCCATGTCCTGGCAGACGTGGTCGCTGGACGACGCGTTCGGGCTCTTCCGATGAGTGGGCGGGCGGGTGCCGGACCGCGCTTCGACCTGCCCGAACCCGACGCCTTCACCCGCCCGTACTGGGACGCCGCGGCCGAGGGGCGGCTGCTGATCCGCCGCTGCGGGGCGTGCGGGGCGGCGCACCACTATCCGCGCGAGTTCTGTCCGCGGTGCTGGAGCGAGGACGTCACCTGGGAGCGGGCGAGCGGCCGGGCCACGCTCTACACCTGGTCGGTGGTCCACCGGAACGACCTGCCGCCCTTCGGCGCGCGCGTCCCGTACGTCGCCGCGGTCGTCGACCTCGCCGAGGGGCCCCGGATGATGACGGAGGTCGTCGGCTGCGGGGCGGAGGCGCTGCGGGTCGGGATGGGGCTGGAGGTGGCGTTCCGGGAGGCCGGGGGGTTCGCCGTGCCGGTGTTCAGGGCCGGGGCGGGGGAGTGATCGGGGGCGGGGAAAATTCTCTGCGGGCGGTGAGCGGGGCGCGCGATCATGGGCCATGGCCACCGATCTCCGTTCCGCCTGGCAGCTGACCGACGACCTCGACGCCTTCCACGCCCGCGCCGAGGAGCCGGTACCGGGGTTGTTGCCGGTGCCGGTGCCGGTGCCGGTGCGGCCGGGCGTGTTCGGGGTGCTTTTCTGCGTACTCCGCCGCATCGGATGACCCTCTCGCCCCTCGGGCCCGAAGCCGCCGACGCCCTCGCCCGGCAGCTCGCCGGCGCCACCCCCGACAGGCCGGGAGTCGCCGCCGACCGGGACACCGCCGAGGCGTTCGCCCGGGCCTGGGAGAAGCACGCCGAGGTGAAGGCCACGCTCGACACCCGGCAGCGGCTGTACCGCCTCGACGCCCTCACCCCGCCCGAGCCCGCCCCGCCGGGCCGCGCCCGGGTCGCCGCCGAGGGCGATCTGGACCTCCTGGCCCGCTGGTACCGGGAGTTCTGCGCGGCCGTGGGGCAGCGGCTCGGCATGGACGCCCGGGAGTGGGGGAAGTCCCGTGTCTCCTATGGAGGGGTCACGCTCTGGGAGACGCCCGACGGGACGCCCACCGCGATGGCGAGCGTCACCCGCCGCGCCGCGGGCCAGGTCCGCGTCGCCACCGTGTACACCCCCGCGGCCCTTCGCGGCCGGGGGTACGCCGGTGCCGCCACCGTGGCCGTCAGCCGCGCCGCGCTCGACGCGGGCGCCGGGGAGGTCCTGCTCTTCACGGACCTCGACAACCCGACCAGCAACGGGCTCTACCGGCGGATCGGCTACCGCCCCGTGCGGGATTTCGCGCAGTACGACTTCAGCGGTTGAGGGCGGCGCCGCACCCAGGGGGCTCAGGGCCAGAGCAGTTCGCGGGTCCACCCGTCGGCGGCGGCGCCGTTCCGCGCCTCGTCCCTGCGGTACCGCAGCCGCACGTGCCGCCGCAGCGCGTCGCCCTGGAAGAACTCCGCCTCCAGGGGCTCCAGAACGTACAGCGTCCAGGTCGGCGCGTCCGCGTCCGGTTCGGCCCGCGCGCGGTCCCAGGCGGCGGCCGAGGCACGTGCCAACTCCTGCGGCGAGCCGAGGGGTTCGCTCTGGCGGCCCACCAGGGCGGCGGCCAGGGCGCCCGTCGAGCGGGCGTGCAGGTCGGCGAGGCTCTCGGCGTGCGGGGCCGCGGCGACCCGGCCCCGGAGCCGGATCTGCCGGCCCTGCGACGCCCAGTAGAAGTGCAGGGCGGCCTCCGGGCGGGCGGCGAGCTGGCGGCCCTTCCTGCTGCTCGCGTGCGAGGCGAAGTGCCAGCCCCGGTCGTCCGCGTCGTGCAGCATCACGGTCCGCACGTCGGGACCGCCGTCCTCGGCGACCGTGGCGAGGCCCATGGTGTGCGGTTCGGCCTGCCCGGCGGCCACCGCCTCCGCGAACCACGCGTGGAAGAGGGGCAGCGGGTCGGCGGGCGCCCCGGCCGGGTCGAAGGCGGGCAGCTCGACCTCCCACACGCGCTGCGCCCGCAGCAGCTTCTGGAACGGGGTCGGCGGGGCGGCGTCGTGGGGCGCGGAGGACGGCGGCGGAGTTCCGGGTGTCGTCATGCGCCGATTGTGACGCGGGGGAGGCGGAGGGAGGGCGGGGGCGCCAGGCGGGGCGCCGCACCGAATGCCGTACGGGGTGTCTCGCGGGGCGCCTCACCCCCGTCCCAGCACCACCGTCCCCGAGGAGCAGAACCACCCTCCCGTGCCCGATGCCACCGCGAGCTCCGGCAGCGTGCCGTCAGGGCGTCTGACCTGGCACGCGCCCGCCTGGCCGCGCAGCTGCCGGGCCGCCTCCACCAGCAGGAACAGGCCCCGCATGCCGGGGTGCTGGGCGGACAGGCCGCCGCCGTCCGTGTTGGTCGGGAGCTCTCCCGTGCGCAGCAGGCGGCCCTCCTCCACGAACGCGCCGCCCTCGCCCTTCCCGCAGAAGCCCAGGTCCTCCAGCGTCACCAGCGTCATGTAGGTGAACGCGTCGTAGATCTGGGCCACGTCGACGTCCTGCGGCCGTACCCCCGCCCGTTCGAAGGCGAGACGGCCGCTCACCGCCGCCGGGGAGACCGTGAAGTCGTCCCACTCCGACATGGCCGTGTGCGAGACGTGTTCGCCCGCGCCGAGGACCCACACCGGCTCCGACGCGCAGTCCGCCACGTACTCCTCGGCGGCGAGCAGTACCGCGCAGCCGCCGTCGGAACGTATGCAGCAGTGCAGCTTGGTGAACGGGTCCGCGATCACCGGGCCGGCCAGCACCTCGTCCACCGTGATCGGGTCGCGGTACATCGCGTCGGGGTTGGCCGCCGCGTTGGCCCGCGCCTGGACGGCGACGGAGGCGAGCTGTTCCGGCGTGGTGCCGTACTCGTGCATGTGGCGGCGCGCGGCCATCGCGTATTTGGCGATCAGGGAGTGTCCGTAGGGGACTTCGAACTGGGCCGGGCCCCGGGCGCCGAAGGAGAGGTTCGACGTGCGGCGCCCCGCCTTGATGTCCGCGCGGGCGGTCGAGCCGTAGACGAGGAGCACGGCGTTCGCCCGTCCCGCCGCGATCGCATCCGCCGCGTGCGCGGCCATGACCTCCCAGGTGGAGCCGCCCACCGACGTGGAGTCCACCCAGCGGGGCCTGAGGCCGAGGTACTCGGCGACCTCCACGGGGGCCAGCGTGCCGAGGCCCGCGGACGCCAGCCCGTCGACGGCCTCGCGGCCCAGACCGGAGTCCGCGAGCGCGCGGCGGGCCGCCTGGGCGTGCAGGGCGTAGGGCGTGGCCTCGTCGACCCGCCCGCAGTCCGAGAGGGCGACACCGACGACGGCGACCTTGCGGGACGGGGAACGGCTGTCGGCTGACATGAATCTGACGGTACATCAGGTACGGCCGGACGGGGGAGGGCCGGGGAAGGGGGCGGAGGCGCGGGGCGCGGGATCGGCTCGTCCGCGCCCTGGGCATCTCCGTGCCGGAGACCTAACATGACGGGCCGTCAGATCCAGGTTCGGGTCCGGCGACCGCCGGACCCGGGGGAGGAGCCCGCCGATGGACGCCGCCTTCAGTACGGAGCAGGACGAGATCCGCCGCACCCTGCGCGGACTGATCACCAAACGCTGCGGGCCCGACGCCGTCAAGGCCGCCGTCCGTACCCCCTCCGGCCACGACAGCGCCCTGTGGGCCGCCCTCGCCGGACAGCTCGGCCTGCCGGGGCTCGCGCTCCCCGAGGCGTACGGGGGAGCCGGCTGCACGGCCGCCGAGCTCGCCCTCGGCTGCGAGGAGCTGGGCCGTGCCCTCGTCCCCTCCCCGCTGCTGGCCACCGCCGTCCTCGCCGCCCCGCTGATCCTCGCCCTCGGCACCGAGGAGCAGCGCGCGGCGCACCTGCCCCGGATCGCGGCGGGGGGGCTTGGCGCCGCGCCCCCCCTTCCCCCCGCCCCGCTCTCCCCCGCCCTCGGGTCCGCCGCCGCCACCCCCGGGGACTGGGCGCGCGGGGGGCCCGGGGGGGGCGGGGGGGGGCAGCACACGGGGGGGGGGCGGGACTGGCGCGGGATGCCGAGGAGTGATCTCGGGGCACATGGCACCCCCGCGGAGATGAGGGGCCGGGCCCGCTACTCCCGGCCCGGCACCCGCCCGTACCGCCCGGCGACCGCCGCCATGGC
>NZ_JAFEXF010000138.1 GCF_016905445.1 Streptomyces sp. G44 | reverse complement strand
CGACCGCCCTGGCACGGGCGGCGGCAGCGGCTCCGGCGCACGCGGACGCGGCGGCTTCGGCGCACGCCACGGCGTGCGCGGGCGTTGATGTGGGGCGGGGCGTCACGGGGAGTCCGCCGGCGTCGTGTCCTCGGGCGGCAGCGGTCTGCGCGGGTCGTCGTACAGCAGGGCGAGCGGTTCCGCCCAGCGCCGGTCGCTCCGGCCGCGGCTGATGTCCTGGCGGATGTGCCGCAGCGCGTCGGGGAGTTCGGCCACCGAGCCCACCCGGCCGAGCAGCCGCTCCACGCCCGCGTGCAGGTCCTCGCAGGAGTCCTGGCAGCCGCGCGTGGCGTGGCCCTCGATGTGCCACAGCATGACGCCGTGTCCGCTGCCGAGGGCGAGCCGCATGGCGTCGCGGCCCGCGCCGCGCCCGGCGGGGCGGCACATCACCGGGACCGAGGTCCGCGGCAGCTTCTGGAAGTGCCGGGCCTGCGGCCTGCTGTCCCGTTCGGGGACCCGGGCGGGCGCCAGTTGACGCGCCGCGGCGATCGCCTGCCAGCGCTCGTGCCAGTCGGGGTTGTCCGGATCCGCGCGGCGCGCGAGGTCGCGCAGGACCACGCGCCGCTGCGTGCCGAGGTGCTCGGCGGCGTACAGCTTCGCCATGTCGTCGAACTGCCAGCGGTGCACCTGCGTGTCGAAGTGCTCGGCGGGCAGGGCGAATTCCAGCGGCACCGGGGCGCCCTCGCCGTCCAGCCGGTGCAGGGTGCGGCCGAGCGGGGCCCGCAGCGCCTGGACCAGCTCGGCGGGCAGGAACCCCTCCCCGGAGTAGTCCTCCGCGGCCATCTCCGTGTCGCCGTGCTCGAACTCCCCTTCCGTACCGCTGTGGTTGACCCAGATCTGCCAGTGGAAACGGGCGGGCGTCACGCTGATCACCGGGTCGAGCAGCACGGTCACCGTCGGCCCCTCGCCCGGCCCGGGGTAGGGCACGGCCACCCGGTCCGGGCCGCCCGGGCCGGGGCGCAGCTCGTCGGGCAGCCGGGCGTCCGTGACCAGGGCGTGCAGATGGGTGCGGTCGTCCTGCCGGAGCCGCTCGGCGACCCAGGCCTCCAGCGGCTCGGCGTCGCCCCCGCGACTGCGTACGTACGCGGCGACGAGCCGCAGGTAGTGCAGGAACGTCAGCGCGTCCTCGGGCAGCGCACCGTCGTAGAGCAGCCCATGGCCGTCGCGCCAGGTCAGCAGCGCGGGCGCGGCACCCGGCGGCCTGCGGCCCCGCACCTTGCGGACGATCTTCGCGACGGAAGGCGCGGCGCCGGGGGCGGGCAGGCGGGCGAGCAGGGCGAGGGCGGCGCGGCGGTCCTTGGGCGTCCACAGCTCGGGGCCCGCGTGCCGCCCGGCGCCGAGCAGCCGCTGCTGTTCGTCGATCCAGTTGTCGCCGGTGATGACGCGCGGGACGGTGCCGTGCCAGCGGTCGTGCGCGGCCGTCACCTCGCGGTAGGCGGCGCCGAACCGCCGCAGCGCGAGCGTCGCGACGGCCATGCCGCCGTCCCGCTCCCTGCGGCGCGACTTGATCAGGCCGACCACCGCGCCGGTGCGCGGATCGAGCAGCGGGCCGCCGGAGACCCCCTTGGGGAAGGCGATGTCGGGCTTGAAGCGCAGCCCGGCGCCGTCGTCGCGGACGTTGATCTCCGCGTCGGCGCTCCAGGGCTTGGCGCCCGCGCTCGCCTCGTTCTCGTCCGGCCGGTAGCCGTACGCGACGACGGCGCCGAAGGGACGTACGGCCCGGTCGGCGAGCCATACGCACTCGTGCTCGTGTTCCGCCGGGTCGCCGAGGAGCCGGACCAGCGCGAGGTCCTCCTCGGGCGGCACCACGGGCCGCTCGTGATCACTGAGCAGCCAGTGCGCGAGGCGGGCGGGGACGGGGATCCCGTCGTTGAGGTCGGTGCCGCGCACCGCGAACGGCCGGTCCCGGTCCCTGACGAGGTGCGGCCGCAGCACGTGGGCGCAGGTCAGCACCCAGCCGGGCGCGACGAAGAACCCGCTGCCCCACATCGGCGCGTCCCCGGCGCCGTCGTGGCCGGCCGCCAGGAGGTGCACGGTGGCGGCCTGCGCGAGGGCGTCGAGCCGGGGGGCGGGCTCAGGCATGCGGGGCCCGGTCCGGGTCCGCGGCGGGCCGCGCGCCGTCCGGGTCACCCTCCGGCCGGCCCTGGGCGTCGTGCCTGTCGAGCTGCCAGGTGAGCGTGACCTGCACCGACGCCTTGGCCTCACCGTCGGCCAGTACGGCGATGACCTTGCCGGGCCTGGCGGTCAGCTCCACCCCGAAGGTGACGCTGGCCTCGTCGGGCCGTACGGCGGCCGCGGCGTCGAGCACGGAGCCGCCGACCCCGCGGATCAGCTCGCCGAGCTCCTCGACCTTGGCGGCGGCGGTGTCGAGGACGCCGACGTCCTCGTCGTCCTCCCCGTGCCCGCCGGCCACGCCGACCCTGGCGTACACGGTCCTCCCGCCGGGCAGCTCGATCCGCTGGACATGCCCCGTCACAGTCCGTCCCCCCGCTCTTTCGCACTTCAACTTGCCTTGCGCATAGGCTGTTTGATCTGCGACGAGGTTAATGGCCTGCGCGGTTGCGGGGCGACCCCCGCACGCCGTACGAATCCGGCCAGACCGAGGCCGCCCGCCCACGGCCTACGATTGAGGCGGAAGAGACCGTCCGCATCAGGAGCATGAGTTGTACTTCACCGACCGTGGCATCGAGGAGCTGGAGAAGCGGCGCGGCGAGGAGGAGATCACTTTCGAGTGGCTCGCCGAGCAGCTCCGCACCTTCGTGGACCTCAACCCCGACTTCGAGGTCCCGGTCGAGCGCCTGGCGACCTGGCTGGCACGGCTGGACGACGAGGACGAGGACGAGTAGCCGCTCCTGGTCACGCGGCCGGGCGGTCGCCGTTCACCCGGTCACGAGCGCGGGTGCCAGCTCCCGCCACTGCGGCAGGGGCAGCGCCGCCGGGTCCTCGGTCAGCACCTGTACGCAGACGTGGTCGGCGCCCGCGTCGAGATGGGCCCGCACGCGCGCGTGGAGCGCGTCGACGTCTCCGTAGGCGACGATCGCGTCGACGAGGCGGCGGCTGGGCCGGCCGCCCGCGAAGTCGTCGTCACCGAATCCCATGCGCCGCACGTTCGCCGCCTGGTGGGGAGCGCTCGCGACGTAGCCCGCCACGTGCCGCGCGGCCACCTCGCGCGCCCGGTCCATGTCCGTGTCGAGTACGACGGCCTGTTCGACCCCCAGGAACGCCCGCGGCCCCATGGTCCTTCGTGCGAGCGCCGTGTGCTCGACGGGCACGAAGTACGGGTGGGCGCCCCAGGTGCGCTCGGCGGCCAGCGCCAGCATCTTGGGGCCGAGCGCCGCCAGGACGCGGCGCGGGGCGGGGCCGGGGACGGGGCCGTGCGCGGGGGCCGCGTCCATGGAGTCCAGGTAGCGGCGCATCGTCGCGAGCGCCTTCCCGCGCGCGGGAACGGGATAGCCGTCGACCTCCACGACGGTGTCGTCGACCCGGTGGCCGCCCAGGCCGAGCAGATAGCGCCCCGGAAAGGCCTCACCGAGCGTGCGCTCCGCCGCGGCCATGGCCAGCGGTTCCCGGAAGGCGATGTTGGCGATGCCCGAGGCGATCACCATGCGCTGGGTCGCGGACAGCAGCAGCCAGGCCTGCCCCACGGTGTCCCGCCCGAAGGCCTCCCCGAACCAGAGGGCCCCGTATCCCAGCTCCTCGATCTCCGCGGCGGCCTCCCTCACCCGGCCCGCCGGGTGCCCCTCGAAGGCGAAGGTCCACACTCCGGCCCGCCCGAGCCCGTCCCGCGCGGTAACGCCCCTCACGCGACCACCTTCGCCTTCCCGCGTCCACTTTCCGGAGAGGTTCTCCGCTTGATGCCGCCCAATATATGGAGTGGTTCTCCGCTTGGCTAGCCCCCAGCCGTGGGGTACGCGACGATGGCCCGATGAGGAACCCCCAGGAACGGCACCCCCAGGGGCCCGCGCACCCCGAGGCGCAGCCGCGGACGCACACCGCCGCCACGCCGTCGCCGAAGCCCTCCGGGTCCCGGGCCCCGGCCGACCGGCAGCCGCGCGCGGACGCGCGGCGCAATCGCGAGCGGATCGTCGCCGCGGCGCGCGAGGCGTTCGCCGAGTCGGGCCCCGAGGCCTCCCTCAACGAGATCGCCCGCCGCGCGGGAGTAGGCCCGGGCACGCTCTACCGCCACTTCCCGGCCCGCCCCGCCCTGCTGACCGCGGTACTCAAGGACCGCATCGACACCCTGTGCGGACGCGCGGAGGAACTGCTCGCGGCCGACTCCCCCGACGAGGCGCTGGCCGAGTGGTTGCGCGCGCTGCTCGCCCACGCGCGCGTGAACCAGGGCCTGGGCGGCGCCCTGCTGATCGAGGAGCTGGAGCGGCAGGACGCCCTGGGCTTCGACTGCCGCCGGCGGATCCAGGACACGGCCCACGGGCTCCTGACCCGGGCCCAGCACTCGGGCACGGCCCGCCCCGACCTCACGGCTCCCGACCTGGTCCAGCTGGTGGTCGGCATCGCCCTGTCAACGGCCCACGCCACGGCGGACCCGTCCCAACCGGACCGCCTCCTGACACTGGCCCTCGACGCCGTACACCACCGCTGAGCACGGAGCCCGTTGCCGCCGGGAGCGCCGACGCAGGCCACCGCACCACGCGCCCCGGCCCCGCCCTACCCCCACCGAGCCACCGGTCCCGCCCTCTCCCCACCGAGCCACCGGTACCGCCACACACGCCGCTGAGCCACGCGTACCGGCCCCGCCCTACCTCCGCTGAACCACCGGTACCGCCACACACCGCCGCTGAGCCATGCGTACCGGCGTACACCGCCGCTGAGCCACCCGGCGCGGTCCCGCCCCACCCCACCGAGCCACCGGTACCGCCACACACCGCCGCTGAGCCACGCGTACCGGCCCCGCCCTACCTCCGCTGAGCCACCGGTACCGCCGTACGCCGCCGCTGAGCCACGCGTACCGGCGTACACCGCCGCTGAGCCACCCGGCGCGGTCCCGCAGTACCTCTGCTGAGCCCGCCGTCGCCGTCGAGGCGTCGAGTCGGGCGCCACCCAAGCCCTTGCGCCTCCGCGAGACGACCACGTGGGCCACGACGCCCGGCGGTCGACCACCTGAGCGACCGCATACCGCGAAGTGACCGCCTGAGCCTGAGCCCCGACGGAGCCACCGGTGCCACCTGAACCCGGCGGGACGACCGGCGATCACCAGAGCCGCCGCCTCCCGCGAGGTGACCACCTCAGCACCTGCGCCCGGCGAGTCGACTGCCGGCGGCCGCCCCGCCCCGCAGGCGAACCAGCCGAGCCACCGCACACCCCCCGAGGCCACCCCAGCCGCGCCGCACGCACCCCGCCAGACACCGCGCGATCACCCCACACCGCACCCGGCGGCACGACCGACCGCACCCGGCCAGGCCACCGCCCCGGTCGCTGACCACCCCCCTGACCACCCCCCAGCCTCAGCCCCTCCCCCGCACCCGGTCATACGCAAGCCCCAGCGCCCCCTGCACCAACAGCACCGCCGCCGCCGCGATCCAGCCCCCGCTGCGTCGCCGCACCGCCCACACCGCGAGCGGCAGGCCGGCCGCCACCTGGGCCGCGGCCAGCGCGCGCGCCTTGGGGCCGCGCACCCAGGGGCCGAGCGGTCCGCTGTCGACCACGTCGAACTCCGCCCGCACCGCGTCACGCCAGCCGGACCACTCGATCCCGCGCAGGCCGCGCTGGACCCGCGCGACCTCGCGCAGCCGGTCGGCCGGTTCGCCGGGACCGAGACCGGGCGGGAGGGCGAGCCCGGTGCGGGTGAGTACGGCGAGAAGACCGAGCAGCCTGGCGCGGGCGTCGGCCCGCGTGTCGGGCCGGGTCAACGCCTCCAGGGACTGCATGTCCAGGACCGGATCGAGGCCGAGCCGCGCGGCGAACGTCCGCATCGCCTCGTCCTCGCCGACGGGCGTGCCGTTCGCCAGCCATTCGTAGCCGACGGTGCGCCGGAACCCCGCCGCGAGGGTGTAACCGGAGCGGTCCGTGTCCCACCACAGGGCGAGCACGGGCCGGCCGGAGCCGACCGCGAGCGCCGTGGCCCAGCCGGTGAGCACCCGGTCGACCGGCTCCTCGCCGTGCAGCCAGGGCTTGCCCTCGGGCACGAGTACGCTCCAGCCGCCACCGGCCGGCACGAGCAGCATCCGCTCGCGGAGCAGGTGGGCGGCGGGCTCCACGACATCGGGCTCGGCCTGGCTGAGCAGCAGCGCGCCGACGCCCGGGGCGTGGTCGGGGGCTTCAGACGACATGACCCCACGCTAGGGCAGATCGTGACATTCGGCGCATGTGCCGCGACATATGGACCGCTCCCGCGGCACCCCCGGCCGCCGGCCCGAGGCGCTTCACCCTCGCGATATCTTGACTTGCGACAACCGCGATATATCGTGGATGACAGAGAACGCGATATGGCGCGTGCCGCACTACCCGCCCGCCCCTTCTGTACTGCCGACCTCACCCGTCCCGTCCACCTCACCCGTCCCGTCCACCCCGTTGGTCCCGTCCGCCCCGCCCGTCCCGCCGGTCCCGTCCGCCCCGCCCGTCCCGTCAAGGAGGTCAGTCCATGTCCGAGTGGTCCGTCACCGAGCCCCGGAAGCTCACGATCGACGCCCCGGTGGCGACCCTCCGCGTGCGCCTGGTGAGCGGCATGGTGCACGTCGTCGGCACCGGCGAGGACTCCGCCCGCCTGGAGGTCTCCGAGATCGAGGGCCCTCCCCTGACCGTCACCCACAAGGACGGCGTCCTGTGCGTCGCCTACGACGACCTGCCGTGGCAGGGCTTCCTCAAGCTCAAGGGACTGGCCCGCACAGGATGGCGGCGCAGCGCGGTGGTGTCCCTCACCGTGCCCGCGGGGGCCCGCGTCGAGGTGGGCGCGATCGGCGCGGGAGCCATGGTCTCCGGCATCGAGGGACCCGCGGAGGTGAGGAGCGTCACCGGCGACACGACGCTGGTCGGCCTCACCGGCCCGGTCCGCGCGGAGACGGTGTCGGGCAACGTGGAGGCGCAGGACGTCCGCGGCGACCTGGCGTTCCAGTCCGTCTCGGGGGACCTGACCCTGGTCGAGGCCGCGGGTTCGTCCGTCCGGGCGGATTCGGTGAGCGGCGCACTGATCGTGGACCTCGCGCCGGTCGGCACCGCACCGGACATCACGCTGACGAACATCTCCGGCGAGATCGCGGTCCGCCTTCCGCACCCGGCGGACACCGAGGTGGAGGTGGACACCACGAGCGGCGCGGTGTCGAACGCCTTCGAGGAACTGAAGGTCGACGACGGCTCGCAGGCATGGGGGTGGGGATGGGGCGCCAAGCGCGTCACGGGCCGGCTCGGCGCTGGCAGCGGAAACCTCCGGGCGACGACGGTGACCGGAGCCGTCGCGCTGCTGCGCAGGCCACCGATGGAGGAAGATCCCTACGACGAGGCTCCCCAGGACGTCGCCCCGCCGGATTCCCCCGCCGCCGACGTCCCCCCTCCGCCGAACGCCGCCCCGACCGACAAGAAGGTGCTCTGAAATGCCCCCCGTGTTCGCCCACGGCCGCCTGCGCCTGTACCTCCTCAAGCTGCTCGACGAGGCGCCCCGCCACGGCTACGAGGTGATCCGCCTCCTCGAAGAGCGCTTCCAGGGCCTGTACGCCCCCTCGGCGGGCACGGTCTACCCCCGCCTCGCGAAGCTGGAGGCCGAGGGACTGGTCACCCACACCACCGAGGGCGGCCGGAAGGTCTACGCCATCACGGACGCGGGCCGGGCCGAGCTGGCCGGCCGCAGCGGTGAGCTGGCCGACCTGGAGCTGGAGATCCGCGAGTCGGTCGCCGAGCTGGCCGCCGAGATCCACGAGGGAGTCCAGGGCGCCGCGGGCGATCTGCGCCGCGAGATGCGGGCCGCCGCCGGCAAGGCGCGCGCCTCAGGAGCCGCGGGCACCGGCGGCATGGGCTTCGCCGACCCCACCGGCCTCCTCGACGGCACCTGGGGCGACAAGGACGGCTGGCACCAGGCGAAGGAGGAGTTCAAGCGCGCCAAGCAGGAGTGGAAGGAGCAGGCGCGCCGCGCGAAGGACGAGAGCCGCCGGGCCCGCGAGGAGGCCCAGCGCGCACGCCGCCAGGCCAAGGACGCCCAGGACAAGGCGCGGTCCCTGGCCCAGGAGGAGGTCCAGCGCATCGCCCGGCGCATACAGGAGCAGGTCCAGGACCACTTCGCGCGCGGCGACTGGCCGAAGGGCGTACAGGAAGGCCTGACCGATCTGGCCAAGGAGTTCAGCGAGTTCGGCATGGACTTCGGCAAGCACTTCTCACGCCCGGCCCCGGGACCCGGGGCGGACACCAAGGCCGCGCCGGACACCGAAGCCGCGCCGGACACCGAAGCCGCACCGGACACCAAGGCCGCGGCGGACACCAAGGCCGAAGCGACCTCCGAGCGCGGCGGCTCGGGAGCCCGAGCAACGCCCGAGCGCGGCGGCTTCGAGACCGGCCCCAAGTTCAGCGCGGGCCCCGAGGGCTTGGTCGTGGATTACCTGCCCGACTGGGCACAGGAGGACCCGACCGGGAACCCGGCCCGCGACCTCGACCGCATGCTGGACCGCTTCCGCGACGACGTCCGCGACGCCGCCCGCGACCACGGCATCACGGAGGACCAACTGGGGTCCGTCCGCGCCCACTTGTCATCGGCCGCCGCACACATCGCGGCCATCCTGCACCCGCCGAAGGACTGACGGCGCGCCAGGGAAGGGAGGGGCCTCACCCCAGCACCCGGTCCACCGCCGCATGGGTGACCCCATGGTCCGCGAGCACCTCGGCGACGAGACCCGGGCGGACGGTGAGGGCGAGCAGGATGTGCTCGTCACCGATGCGGCGGTCGCGGCGGGCGGTGGCGATGCGCAGGGACTTCACCAGGGTCTCCTTGGCCTCGCGGGAGAAGGGCACCCGGCCGAGCCACCCCCGCACACCCACGCCCCCGCCCGGCTTCCCACGGGAGCGAGAACCGTCCAACGCCCCCTCCCCATGACCCTCCTCCACCCGGGAGACGATCGCGGCCACGTCGATGCCGAGCTCCGCCAGCGCGTCCGTGTCGGCCTGTGACAGGCCCGCGCGGCGCCGCGCCCCGCTCAGTGCCTCCTCGATCGAGTCCCGTCGGCGCGCGGCCCCTAGCGCGGCGAGGGCGAAGGACCCCCGGCTCGCCTCGCGGTCGAGCAGTGCGAGCAGCATGTGTCCGTCGTCCACGGACGCCGCACTCCCCCGCTCGGCATGCTCGACCGCGCCCAGCACCACCGCGCGGGCATCCTTGGTGAACCGCTCGAACATCACTGCCTCCCGTACTTCTTGTGCACGGCCTGCCTGCTCACTCCGAGCTCCGTGGCGATCTCCTGCCACGACCAGCCCTGTCGGCGCGCGCTGCGCACCTGCACGGCCTCCAGCCGCTCCACCAGCTTCCGCAGCGCGGAGACGGCACGCAGCCCGACCCGTGGATCCTGATCACCCGCCCGCTCGGCGAGATCCGTAGCTTCGGTCATACGCGTCAACGTACGTTGACAAGGCCCCTCCGTCAACCGTGGTTGACGGAGGGGCCGACGGAGGGGCCGGCGGAGGGGCCGGCGGAGGGGCCGACGGAGGGACAGCGGAATGAACGGCGGCGACGGGGACGGGTGACGGCGACAGCGACTACGGCCGCGCTCAGACCTCCAGCACGATCTTGCCGAACTGGTCCCCGGACGCGATCCGCTCGAAGCCCTCCCTCGCCCGGTCCAGGGGCAGGATCTCGTCGATGACGGGCCGTACGCCCGTGGCGGCGCAGAAGGAGAGCAGGTCCTCCAGCTCGTCCTTGGTCCCCATCGTCGAGCCGACGACCTTCAGCTCCAGGAAGAAGATGCGGGTCAGCTCGGCGTGCGAGGGGCGGTCGCCGCTGGTCGCACCGGAGATCACCAGCGTGCCGCCCGGCTTCAGCGACTTGACCGAGTGCGACCAGGTCGCGGCGCCCACCGTCTCGATGACGGCGTCGACCCGCTCCGGAAGCCGCGCACCCGCCTCGACGGCCTCCACCGCGCCCAGCTCCAGCGCCCGCTTCCGCTTGGCCTCGTCACGGCTGGTGGCGAAGACCCGCAGGCCCGCCGCCTTGCCGAGCACGATCGCGGCCGTGGCGACGCCGCCGCCCGCACCCTGCACGAGGACCGAGTCGCCGGGGCGCACCCCGGCGTTGGTGAAGAGCATGCGGTACGCGGTCAGCCAGGCGGTCGGCAGGCAGGCCGCCTCGGCGAAGGAGAGCTCCTTCGGCTTGGGCAGCACGTTCCAGGTGGGGACGGCGACCTGCTCGGCGAAGGTGCCCTGGTACTTCTCGGTGAGGATGGAGCGGCCCTCGCGGGGCCCCACCCCGTGCCCGGACTGGCCGATGACGGAGTGCAGGACGACTTCGTTGCCGTCCTCGTCGATCCCGGCGGCATCACAGCCGAGGATCATCGGCAGCTTGTCCTCGGCGAGACCGACCCCGCGCAGCGACCACAGGTCGTGGTGGTTCAGGGAGGCGGCTCTGACGTTCACGGTCGACCAGCCGGGGCGCGCCTCGGGGGCGGGACGCTCCCCCAACTCAAGGCCGGAGAGCGGCTGGTCACGGTCGATACGGGCGGCGTATGCAGCGAACATGCCGCCGACCATAGGCCGCCGCCGGGCCGCGGCGGAACCACGTACGACTGTGACACGCGCCGCGCCCCCTGCCGTACGCGAGGTAGGCGAGGGGGCGCGGGGCCGGGGCCGGGCGGGCGGTCAGCTGCAGGCGACGCCCTCCGCGCGGGCGGCGGCGGCGACCGCGGCCGTCACGGCCGGGGCGACGCGCTCGTCGAACGGCGACGGGATCACGTACGCGGCGGACAGCTCGTCCCCGACGACGTCCGCGAGGGCGTCGGCGGCGGCGATCTTCATGCCCTCGGTGATCCGCGAGGCGCGCACCTGGAGGGCGCCGGCGAAGATGCCGGGGAAGGCCAGGACGTTGTTGATCTGGTTCGGGTAGTCCGACCGTCCGGTCGCCACCACGGCCGCGTACTTGTGCGCGATGTCCGGGTGGACCTCCGGGTTCGGGTTGGCCATGGCGAACACGAAGGAGTTGGGCGCCATGGAGGCGACGGCGGGCTCCGGCACGGTGCCGCCCGAGACGCCGATGAAGACGTCGGCACCGGCGAGCGCGGCCTCCAGCGACCCGCTCAGCCCGGCCTTGTTGGTGAGTTCGGCCAGCTCGCGCTTGACCGGCGTGAGGTCGTCCCGGTCGCGGCTCACGACGCCCTTGCGGTCCGCGACCGCCACGTCGCCGAGCCCCGCCTCCAGCAGGAACTTGGCGATGGCGACACCGGCCGCGCCGGCGCCGGAGATCACCGCGCGCAGGTCGCCGAGGGTCCGCCCGGTCAGCTTCGCCGCGTTGCGCAGCGCCGCCAGCGTGACGACGGCCGTGCCGTGCTGGTCGTCGTGGAAGACCGGGATGTCGAGCCGCTCCTGGAGCTTGCGCTCGATCTCGAAGCACCGGGGCGCCGAGATGTCCTCCAGGTTCACGCCGCCGAAGGACGGGGCGAGCCGCACCACGGTCTCGACGATCTCGTCGGCGTCGGTCGTCGCGAGCGCGATCGGCACCGCGTCCACGCCGCCGAACTGCTTGAACAGGATGGCCTTGCCCTCCATGACGGGGAGCGAGGCCTCGGGGCCGATGTCCCCGAGCCCGAGCACGGCGGTGCCGTCGGTCACGACGGCGACGACGTTCGACTTCCACGTGTAGTCGTGGACGAGTTCCGGCCGCTCGGCGATCGCGCTGCACACTTTCGCGACGCCGGGCGTGTATGCGAGGGACAGGTCGTCCTTGTCGCGGACCGGCACGGTGGCCTGCACGGCCATCTTGCCGCCGCGGTGCAGCGCAAACGCCGGATCGAAGGGCTCGGCCGCACCGGCAGGGCCCTCGTGATCCGTACTGCTGTCGCTGCGAGGATTGACGATCTCCGCTGCCACTTGTCTGACCCCTTAAGTCTTAATCATTCGTTGAGGGTGTCCACTCCTGGTTGAGAAGTGGGCGGGCACCGTGTCCGTTCCCCGCCTGTCGGCGGGGGGAGGTACGGACACGCGGGCGCGCCGCACACGCGCCCTGAGCCCCGGATGAGGGGTGTAGCCCACCTTTCTACCCGAAGGCGGTGGGCCCGGGCGAGTGACATTGGTTGCAGAACGCGCCGGAAATTGGGGACGCCGGGGCCGCGGCGGGGTAGTGGCGGGCCTTCGGGGGGCCTGAACCGTACGGCGGCCCGGCCGCATACCGCGTCCACATGGCGAGATCGCGGGATATCACTCGGTTAACGGTGATTCGCACCGCGTCCCATACGCCCGCGCTGCACCGGGCCGTCAGCATTCGAGGAGGGCCCGTTATCCGATTTTGACATCTCCGGCACCCAGAATCGGACGGTCCGAATGGCAAGATGCCGTCATCACACGAGGTCGCGACACCCGAAGGTGTGTGCACGACTCATCGGCAACTCCCTCATCCGCCGGAGGACCCACCATGACCGCAAGCTCCATTTGTCGTAGGACCGCAGAAAAGTCCGCGAAGTCCCGGATTGCCGCGGTCGGCGCGATCACGGTCGCCGGTGCGCTGCTGCTCTCCGGCTGTGGCGACCAGACCAACGACAAGGAGAGCAACGCGGTCGTCGACGCGCCGCTCGCCGACAAGCTGCCCAAGGACATCCGCGACAAGGGCGTCATCAAGGTCGGCTCGGACATCGCCTACCCGCCGGTGGAGTTCAAGGACAAGTCCGGCAACACCGTGGGCATCGACCCGGACCTGGGCGAGGCGATGGGCAAGCAGCTCGGCGTGCGGTTCGAGTTCGAGAACGGCACCTTCGACACCCTCCTCGGCGGGCTGCGCTCCAAGCGCTACCAGATCGCGATGTCGGCCATGACGGACACCAAGAACCGTCAGGAGGGCATCGACGAGGAGACCGGCAAGAAGATCGGCGACGGCGTCGACTTCGTCGACTACCTCACCGCCGGTGTCTCGATCTACACCAAGAAGGGCGACGACCAGGGCATCAAGACCTGGTCCGACCTCTGCGGCAAGAAGATCGTCGTCCAGCGCGGCACCGTCTCGCACGACCTGGCGAAGACCGAGTCGAAGAAGTGCAAGGGCGGCAAGAAGATCTCCATCGAGCAGTACGACAACGACCAGCAGGCCCAGACCCGGCTGCGCTCCGGCGGCGCCGACGCGGGTTCGTCCGACTTCCCGGTGGCCGCGTACGCGGTGAAGACCTCGGGTGGCGGCAAGGACTTCCAGCTGGTCGGCGAGCAGGTGGAGGCGGCGCCGTACGGCATCGCGGTCTCCAAGAAGAACCCCGAGCTGCGCGACGCGGTCAAGGCCGCGCTCGACGCGATCATCGCCAACGGCGACTACGAGAAGATCATCAAGAAGTGGGGCGTCGAGGACGGCGCGGTCGAGAAAGCCAAGATCAACGGCGGCAAGTGACCGCACCCCCTCTCCCCCCAGTCGCTGAAAGGCCACGCACGTGACCACCGACATCTCCAAGAAGGGCCCCGAGGACGACGTCCCGGAGGCGCGGCAGGCGGAGGCCATCAAGGCCATCCCCGTGCGCCACTTCGGCCGCTACGTCGCCGCGGTCCTCGCGATCGGCGTCCTCGCCGCCATCGTCTACGCCTTCTCCCAGGGCGACATCCGCTGGGACGCGATCCCCGACAACTTCTTCGACGAGCGCATCCTCAAGGGCGTCCGCGAAACGCTGATCCTCACCTTCCTCTCGATGCTCATCGGCGTCGTGGGTGGCGTGATCCTTTCGGTGATGCGCCTGTCGAAGAACCCGGTGACCTCGTCGATCGCCTGGTTCTACATCTGGTTCTTCCGCGGTACGCCGGTCCTGGTCCAGCTCTTCGTCTGGTTCAACCTCGGCTTCGTGTTCGACTACATCAACCTCGGCCCGGTCTACAAGGACGAGTGGTCGGACTTCATGACGCCGTTCCTGACGGCGCTGCTCGGCCTCGGCCTCAACGAGGCCGCGTACATGGCGGAGATCTGCCGCGCAGGCCTGCTCTCGGTCGACGAGGGCCAGACCGAGGCGGCGCACGCGCTGGGCATGAGCCACAACAAGACGCTGCGCCGCGTGGTGCTGCCGCAGGCGATGCGCGTCGTGGTGCCGCCGACGGGCAACGAGTTCATCAACATGCTCAAGACGACGTCGCTGGTCGCGGCCGTCCAGTACTACGAGCTCCTCAAGTACGCCCAGGACATCGGCACCTCGTCGGGCGCGACGGTGGAGACGCTGCTGCTCGCCGCCTGCTGGTACCTGATCATGACGTCGATCCTCAGCGTCGGTCAGTTCTACCTGGAGCGGTACTACGCACGCGGCTCGTCCCGCACCCTGCCGGACACCCCCTTCCAGAAGATCAAGGCCAACATGCTCTCGCTGAGCAACCGCACGGAAGGGGTGATGCGCTGATGACCGCCATGGTGAAGTCCGAGGGCGTCCACAAGTCCTTCGGACACGTAGAGGTCCTGAAGGGCATCGACCTGGAGGTCGAGGCGGGCGAGGTGTTCTGCCTCATCGGCCCGTCCGGCTCCGGCAAGTCGACCTTCCTGCGCTGCATCAACCACCTGGAGAAGATCAACGCCGGTCGGCTGTACGTCGACGGGGAGATGGTCGGCTACCGGCAGAAGGGGGACAAGCTGTACGAGCTGAAGGACAGCGAGGTCGCCCTCAAGCGCCGCGACATCGGCATGGTCTTCCAGCGCTTCAACCTCTTCCCGCACATGACGGCCCTGGAGAACGTCATGGAGGCGCCGGTCCAGGTCAAGGGCATCGCCAAGGCCGAGGCCCGGGAGCGCGCGGGCCAGCTCCTGGAGCGGGTCGGCCTGGCCGACAAGGCGGGCAACTACCCCTCCCAGCTCTCCGGCGGCCAGCAGCAGCGCGTGGCGATCGCCCGCGCGCTGGCGATGGACCCGAAGCTGATGCTGTTCGACGAGCCGACGTCGGCGCTCGACCCGGAGCTGGTCGGCGACGTCCTCGATGTCATGCGCGACCTCGCGGAGTCCGGCATGACGATGATCGTCGTCACGCATGAGATGGGCTTCGCCCGCGAGGTCGGCGACAGCCTCGTCTTCATGGACGGCGGCGTGGTCGTCGAGTCGGGCAGCCCGCGCGACGTCCTGACGAACCCGCAGCAGGAACGGACGCAGTCGTTCCTGTCGAAGGTGCTGTAGCCGGCCCCCCGTAAGGGGCGCGGGGAACTGCGCGAGCAACCACGACGCGCCCGCACCCGGAAACGGGCGACATAGGGGCGGTACGGATCAGCACTGATCCGTACCGCCCCTTCTCCGTCCACGGGTCACTTCAGCCCCAGGACCACCGCGTCCGACGGCGACGCCCACACCGACCGCGCCTCCGAGAACCCGGCCTCACGCAACGTACGGGCATGCCACTCGACGGACGGCATGTCCCCGTCGGCGTGATCACCGTAGATCTCGAACCGCTGGGCGGTGGGCCCGGCGAGGACCGGATCCTGCGCGGCGAGCCGCCACCACTCCTTCCAGTCCAGTACGCCCTGGGCCTTGGCACGGTCCATCCGCCGGTGGCGCAAGGCACTCTCGGCGGCGTTCAGCCGCGGGGTGGCGGGGTCCGGCATGTGGTCGGCGTTCATGAAGACGCCACCGTCCCGGACGAGCCCGGCGACCTGGCCGTACAACGTGGCGAGCGGCTCACTGAAGAGCCAGTGCAGGGCGGTCGCGGTGAGCACGGCGTCGTACGAGTCGTGCGGCAGCGCGGCGGCCCAGCCGGGGTCCTTAAGGTCCGCGGTGACGAAGGCGACCCGGTCGTCGCCCGCGAACGTGCCCTCGGCGATGGTGAGCAGCGCGGGGTCGAGGTCGACGCCGACGCTCGTCGCGTCCGGGAACCTCTTGAGCAGCCGGTCCGTAATACTTCCCGTACCGCACGCCAGATCCAGCACGCGCGGCGCGGGGCCGACCACGGCCTCGACCATGTCGAGCATGATCCGGAACCGCTCCTCGCGGTCGGGCAGGTACCACTGCTGCTGCCGGTCCCAGCTGTCCTGCCAGGCGCGCCAGTCGGTGCCGTGCCCGGTCGCGGTCTCGGCCCCGGCCCCCGTCTGCGTCTCCGTCATCAGAACCCCTCCACTCCGTGATACCCACTCCGTAATACCCTGGTACCGCAGTCGGCTATTACCGGCCGATGAGATGACCCTAGCCCGCCCTCGTAAGGACTACAAGTGGAACTGGCCTATTACTCGGACTACGCCGTACGCCTGGTCAACAGCGAGGAGCCGGGCCGCAACAAGGACACGCTGACCTCCGTCGAGGCGATCAGGGAGCTCTTCGGGCCGAGCACGCAGATGGCCCGCCGCGCCACGGACTCCGACGTCACGCGCTTCCGGTCCGTACGGGGCAGGCTCCGGGCGGTCTTCGAGGCGGCGGACGGCGGCGACGAGACGCTCGCGGTCGACCTGCTGAACTCGCTGCTCCTGGAGTTCCCGGTGAGCCCGCAGATCTCGGGCCACGACCACCGGGACGACGACGGGCGCCCGCTGTGGCACATGCACCTGGCGGACCACCCCTCGAACGCCACCGCGGGGTACGCCGCGATCGCCGCGATGGGCCTCGCCTTCCACCTCACCGAGCACGGCGTGGACCGGCTGGGCCTGTGCGAGGCGGCGCCGTGCCGCAACGCCTACCTGGACACCTCGACCAACCGCTCCCGGCGCTACTGCTCGGACCGCTGCGCGACCCGTGCCAACGTCGCCGCCTACCGGGCCCGCAAGCGCCTGGAGACGGAACGCTCGGCGAGCACCGGCCGCACGGCGGAGACCGCCCAGCGCGCCAGCGCCAGCGGCGAGCGCCGCCCGGGCGCGGGCGGCCGGTAGCGGAACCGCACCCTGCCGAGCACGAGCTCCTCCGGGACGACGCCGTAGTCCGTGCTGTCCCCGCCCGCGAACGCGTTGTCGCCGCGCACCCACCAGCCGCCCGCGCGGCGCTCCTGGGCGCGCTTGACGACCAGCAGGTCCTGCTGGAACGGATGGCGCAGGACCACCACGTCACCCGGGCGCACGCGCCCGCCCCACCGGACGAGCAGCCGGTCCCCGTGCCGCAGCGTGGGCACCATCGAGGGGCCCGTCACCTCGGCCGCGCCCCACGGCAGGACGGCCCTCGCGCGCTCGCTCTCCTGCGACAGCTCCGGCATCCCCGGCACCTCCCCGGTCCTATCCTCCACCGGTCCCAGTGTGACCCTGGACTTTTGTCCTAAGCCCATGGGGGCACTCGCGAAAACCGGCCTCTCACGGAGTAATGTCCCACCTGAGAAGACGATCACGAGGAAGGACAGCTACATGCTTTCCCGCCTGTTCGCCCCCAAGGTGAAGGTCAGCGCCCACTGCGACCTGCCCTGCGGCGTGTACGACCCGGCCCAGGCCCGCATCGAGGCGGAGTCCGTCAAGGCCGTGCAGGAGAAGATGGCCGGCAACGACGACGCCCACTACCAGGCGCGTGCCACGGTCATCAAGGAGCAGCGCGCCGAGCTCGCCAAGCACCACGTGTCGGTGCTCTGGAGCGACTACTTCAAGCCCCCGCACTTCGAGAAGTACCCGGAGCTGCACCAGCTGGTCAACGACACCCTGAAGGCCCTCTCGGCCGCCAAGGCGTCGACGGACCCGGCCACGGGCCAGAAGGCGCTGGATTACATCGCCCAGATCGACAAGATCTTCTGGGAGACCAAGAAGGCCTGATCCTTGGCCAGGCCATCTGACCTGCGGTGACGCGGGTCTCATCGCCCATCTGCCCGCACCCGGTCCGCAGGCCGCCGAGCACGGCGTCCCTCGCGGTCCGGGTGCGGTCTTGTGTCGGCTGCGGCCCATGGGCCGGTGCGCGTGCGCTTTCCCGCGTGCTCACTCCCGGTGCGTGCGCCGGGGGCGGGCCAGGCCCAGGTCGTACGCGAGGATCGTGGCCTGCACGCGGTCGCGCAGGTTCAACTTGCCGAGCAGGGCGTTGACATGGGACTTCACCGTGCCCGTGGTCACGCCGAGGGTGCCGGCGATCTCCGCGTTGGTGTGGCCCGCCGCCACCAGGGTCAGCACCTCGCGTTCGCGGGGTGTGAGGGTGGTGAGGAGTTCGGGGTCCGGGGCGGGGGCGGTGTCGGCGAAGGCGTCGATGAGGCGGCGGGTGACGGTGGGCGCGAGCATGGCCTCGCCCGAGGCCACGACCCGGATGCCGGCGAGCAGGTCCTCCGGCAGCGCGTCCTTGAGGAGGAAGCCGGAGGCCCCGGCGCGCAGGGCGTCGTGGACGTACGCGTCCTGGTCGAAGGTGGTCAGGACGAGGACGCGCGGGGCCACCGCCGCCGCCCCCGAGTCGGCGGTGAGCAGGCGGGTGGCCGTCAGACCGTCCATGCCCGGCATACGGATGTCCATCAGGACGACGTCCGGAGCGACCTCGCGTGCCAGCCGCACGGCCTCGGCGCCGTCCTGCGCCTCCGCCACCACGTGCAGGTCCGGCTCCGCGTCGACGATCGCCGCGAACCCGGCGCGGACCACGGCCTGGTCGTCGACGACCATCACTCGGACAACTCCGGCACCGCGCGCTTCGCCGGCTCCGCCGTCCGCGTTCTCGGTGGCGATGGGGTACCTCCTCGGGTTTCTCGGCCGCCGTGGGGGTTGCGGCCTGCGTAGGGATGTGGGGGGGCGGGTGGACGGCGGGCTCGTACGGATGTCGGCGCTCGGGCGAACGCAGGGCTCGTCGGGATGTCGGGGGTCGTGGAGACGCCGGGCGCCATAGGGATGTCGGGGGCCGTACGGACACCGGGCGTCGCAGGGAGGCCGGATGCCGGGGGCCGCAGGGCCGGCCGACGGGCCTCATCAGGGCACCGCGGACACCGCGGCATCGGGGACGGCGGCCGGAGCGCCACGGGGCGCGATGGCACCGGAGGCCGCCGGAGCTCCCGTTGTCACGGCTTGGGGGGCGGTCGGAGCACTACGGGGTGCCACGGCACCGGAGGCCGCCGAAGCCCCGGACACCACAGCATCAGGGGCCGCCGGAACACCACGGGACGCCGCAACACCAGAAGCCGCCGGAGCGCCCGCCACCACGGCATCGGCAGCCGCCGAAGCACCACGGGGTGCCACGACACCGTAGGCCGCCGAAGCCCCGGACACCGCATCAACGAGGGCCCCCGGACCACCACAGGGCGCCACAGCACCGAAGCCCCCCGGAGCCCCGGTCGTCACGGCATCGGGGGCTGCCGGTGCACCGCAGGGCGCCCCAGCACCAGAAGCCGCCGGACCCCCGGTCCTCACGGCCTCCCCCCGCGCCCCGCCCGCGTGATCCGGATCCGTCGTCTCCCTCAGCGTCGCCAGCAGGTCCCGCATCGCCGACAGGCCCGACCGTGCCGCCTCCGCCACGCCCCGCAAGTCGCCCGCTTCGGCCCGTGCCACCACCCCGCTCGCATGCCGTACGACCTCGCCGCGCAGTTCGGCGGCGATGCGGCGGCGCTCCTCGTACGCCTCGAAGACCGCCGAGCGGACCGTCTCGGTGAGCGCGTGGTCCTCGATCGCCCTGACGCGTTCGCGCCGGGCGCGGACCACCGCGCCGATGGCCCAGGGCGCCGCCAAGGGGAACAGGAACAGCACCCCGAGCGCGCACGCCATGAAGACCATCGCGCCGAAGCCGCCGTCGTGGGCGAGGTCCGCCATGCCGTCCGCCGCCGCCAGGGCGAGCGACGACAGGGACAGGCCGGCCGCTCCCACCGCCACGGCGGGCCACGTGACCCGTGCCGGCCCCGCGAAGGCGCCCACGGCGTGCACGGCCACGCACGGCGTCACTCCCCCGGCCACCGCCAGGCAGAGCGCCACCGGGGGCGAGACGATCCCGAAGGCGACCGCGAGCGGCACGAGCCAGGCCGTGGCGAGGACCACGCACAGCGCCGCCCAGGGCGCCCGGCGCCGCCACAGCAGCGGCAGCGCGTGAACGAGGGCGGGCCCGCAGGCCAGGGCGGTGTCGCCGGGGCTCTCCGCGAGGACGGCGAAGACC
>NZ_JAFEXF010000137.1 GCF_016905445.1 Streptomyces sp. G44 | reverse complement strand
TACGCTCGTCGGCGCCGTCGGGTGTGGTCAAGAGACGGGCCCCGGCAGCGGCGGTCCCCGCCGCCCCGGCGCCCCCGCCCCCGCCGCCGCCTCCGGGCGCTCCCGGCGCCGCGCCGCTGGACCACCTGCCCACCATGGTCGCGGGGCAGACCCCGCCGCCCCCGCCCGGCGCCCCCTCGTACGGCTATCCCCAGCACGCCCAGCAGCATCCACCGCACCAGCACCAGCACCAGCACCAGCACCCGCAACCCGCCGCCTACGGCTACCCCCAGCAGTCCCCGCCCGGCTACGGCCCCACGCCGCCCCACGGTCCCGGCCTCTACACGCCGGTGCCCGCGCCGGCACCGGAGCCGCCGCGCCGCAGCGGCCGGTCGACCGCCGCGCTGGTCGTCGTCGCGTTGATAGTGGCCATAGCGGCGGGCGGCACCGTCTACGCCGTCATGAACGACGACAGCGGCAAGAAGAAGGACGACGCCAGGAACTCCGCGAGCAGCGACCCGACGAAGCGGGACCCCACCTCCCCGGCGCCGGAGCCGACCGGCCCGGACCCGACGAGCCCCGACCCGTCGCCCACCGCCAAGGACGACGAGGAGGGCGCCGTGCCGGACAAGTTCCTCGGCACGTGGTCCGGCGGCCTCGACAACAAGCACGGCCACCACACGCGCCGCCTCACGCTCCAGCAGGGCGAGACCGGCGACACGGCCCTCTCCCTGACGGCGGAGGGCCCCTTGGAGGGCGGCGGCACCTACCGCTGCGTCTTCCAGGGCGACCTGGAGTCCGCGTCCGACGAGCGGCTGCACATCGGCCCCACCAGGATCACGGTCGGCGAGCCCATGTCGGCCTGCACCCCCGGCGAGCCCAGCGTCGTGACGGTCCTCGGCAACGGCAAGCTGCGCCGCGCGAACACCGACGGCAAGGGTGAGCTGACGTACGACAAGACCGGCTGACCGGGCGCCTCGGCCCACCCGGCTGAACCCGCGGCGAACAACGTCCGACCGTCCGGCGAAGGCGGCCCCCGGCTCGCGCGGGCCGCCTACCGTCACCGCCCATGGAGTGGTTGAGCACCGAAAACACCATCGCCGTGCTCACGGCCGTCCTCGGCCTGCTCGCGACCGTCGGCGCGCTCTGGTACGAACGCCGGGTGCCGCGGCGGAAACGTATCGGCTACCGCGTCCAGATGGACACGGCCATAGGTGACAACGTCCGTACGGGCGGCGCCAACGCGCGCCTCGGCCTGTTCGACGAGACCCCCGAGATGTCCGACGCCACGCTCGTCCTGCTCCGCGTCGAGAACGACGGTTCGCAGGCCGTGTCCGACTCCGACTACACCGGCCGGGCCCTGCACGGGCTGACCGCCGTCTTCACCGGCCGCACCATCCGCGGTCTCGCCGTGACCGCGCCGACCGGCGCCGACCACCTGATGGAGCACTTCACGGCGGGCGCGGGCCTGCGGTACGAGGGCAGCACGCTGCACATCCCGCGCGTCCCGCTCAACAGGGGCCAGCACTACAAGCTGCTCGTCCTGCTCACCGGCGGGCCCGTGGGCGGCGAGGTCACCATGTCCGGCGGCATCCAGGCGGGCGAGGTGGTGCCCAACCGCTCGACGACGCCCGACGACAAGCCGCCGCTGCTCTCCCGGCCCGCGCGGCTCCTGACCGTCCTGCTCACCCTCTCCGTGGTCACGCTCGCCTCGATCATCGTGCTGCGCGACGCGGACCCGCCGCCCATCGAGTGTGCGACGGGCGAGCTGACGGTGCTGGGCTCGACGGCGTTCGCACCGGTCGCCGAGGAGCTGGCGGACAAGTACGAGAAGGACTGTCCGGGCTCCGACATCACGGTGAGCGCGCACGGCAGCGCGGCGGGCGTGCGCGAACTGGACGACGAGGGGAAGAAGGCCGCCGGCGAGGACCGTACGACGAAGAAGGGCTCCCCTCCTCTCCTCACCTTCTCCGACGGCCCCAAGTCCGACGGTTTCCCGCGTCTGGCGGAGACGCGCGTGGCTGTCTCCGTCTTCGCGCTCGTCCTCAACGACCGTGTGCCGCTGCGGAATCTGAGCCGGCTCCAGGTGCGCCGCCTCTACCGGGGCGACGTACGCAACTGGAAGGAACTCGGCGGCCCCGACCTGCCCGTCGTCCTGGTGAGCCGCGGGTCGAGCTCCGGCACGCGTGACACGCTCCAACGCCGGGTGCTGGGCGGCGACTTCGAGATCAAGGCGTCGTCCAACGACTGCCTGGGCAAGGACGACCGGTCCGTGCCCGTGACGCGCTGCGAGCTGGACTCCACGGATCAGGTCCTGGACGCGGTGGGCCGCATACCCGGCGCCATCGGCTACAGCGAACTGCGCGCTGCCGAGGGGCTGACGGGCCTGCACCGCCTCGACCTGGACGGCCACGAACCGTCGGTCGAGCAGCTGGCGGAGAGCGGCTACCCCTACCGCGAGATCGAGTACGCGTACACCTACGGGCAGCCCCCGCGGACTCCCTGGCCTCCAGCTTCCTCGCCTACGCGCGCGGCACCGGCCTGGACGTCATCCGCACCCATGGCCACCTGCCGTGCGCGACGCCGGAGGGCTTGCGGATCTGCGGGGACGAGGCCGGGGCTGCGGACTGAGCGGGACGGGCCCTCGGCTTGGGCCCGCCCCGCCCTACCTCACGGCAGCCGGATCGTCCGCACCAGCGGCATGTCCGCGTACAAATCCGGATCGGTCGTCACCACGGGCCGGCCGTCCGGCCAGTCGGGCGTCGGCCGGGACAGGTGGACCGCCTGGCCCAGTCGCCACTCAACGCCGTCACGCAAGAGCGCGCCCACGGCCGAGGCTCCGGCGAAGTCCAGCTCGACGATCTCGGCGGCGGGCAGCGCGCCCACGTGCTCGGCGAGCCCCTTGCGCGTCCCGTCGGCGGCCGCGAGGCAGAGCGCCGGTACGTAGACGTGCCGGGTGGGCCCGTGCTCGGTGTTGGAGATGAACTGGGAGGCGAGCCGGTTGCCCGACCCCAGGGCAAGCAGGGCGGTCTGGTCGTAGATCACCGCCGTCGAGCCGCTCACAGGCTGTCCACGGGCCGACCGGCCTCCAGGTCCTGCCAAACCTTCTCGGCCCTGTCGTGGTCCTCGTCCGTCAGCGTCACGCCGAAGTGCGTCTCGCAGTACGCCTTGGCCTCCTCGTACCGCTTCTGAAGCTCCTCCTTGGTGGGCGTGGCGCCCGCCAGCTCAGCGATCAGATCACGCATGGTCATACCGCGCTCGCGGGCGAGCACCATGAGCCGGTCGCGCACAGCGGGGTCAACCTTGACGGTGGTGTCAGCCATGACGACAGTATACGCCCGGTATACCGTCTCGCCCCGCTCAAGCAACGTGGTCATTCCGTTCCTTTCGGTGGGTGGGCCCGGCCTCGCGGGTGCGGGCCGGAGTCTGATGCCTGGATCAGGCGGGCGACGGCACGGCGCCGCCCCGCAGCGCCGCTCTCGCCGCCGCCCCGCCGCGCAGCGCGGCCGCGACGAAGCCCGGCTGGCCCGGGGCCCGCCTCTCCTCGCCCGCACCGCCGCGTCACTCGCGCCGACCGCCCACCACTCCTCGACGAGCGGCGCGAGGCGGACGGCCTCGGCGGCGCCGATCGCGAGCCGGGGTTCACGCCCGGCGGGCGACACGCCGGGGGCCAGGTTCTGAACTTTTTCACCGTCACCCTCTGGGGGCGTCTCGTCGTACGGAGTATCGAAGACCTCGTAGGCGGTGAAGAGTTGCTTCGTCTCGGGGTCCTTGTGGACGACCCGCTTCAGGTACCGGGATTCCTTCAGCTCACGCAGGGCGGCGGCGACCCGCATCCGCCCCTCCTTGCGCTGTTCGGCGAGCGAACGGACCGTGGCACGGGCGCCGTTCGGGAGGCTGAGGAGGTACATCAGTACGCCTGCCGCGCACCAGGAGATGGACCTGTCGCGGAGAAGAGAGTTGGCGAAGCGGGAGAACGCGCGCGTGGGCGTAGCACGATGGATACGCATCTGGAGGTCTTGCTCCGGGTGTCGAGCCCCCAGGTGTTCCCGCACCGTGGGGGCAATTTCACTCGTGCGAGTTAAGCGCGGTGAGCAGCAGGAGGGTGTGCACGCGGCGGTCCGGCCCAGTGGGACGGTAGCGCCAACTGAGCGGCCACGTATGGCCTTCGAGCGCGGGTACCGGTACGTACGACACGTGCCCCGGCCCGGCCGTCAGGCGGGTGACGCCTTCCGGCCACGCCCGGTGCGACGTGCTGCCGACCGGCACGAGGAAGTAGACCCCGCGCCGCCCGTTCGCCGCCTCGACGATCGGCCCGGGGTCCCCGCCGGTGAGGCGCGCCAGTTCGTCGGCGATGGCGCGGCCGGGGTCGCCGTCGACCCGTACGGCGTCGAACTGGACGCCCGCCTTGCGGAGTTGGAGGCCGGACGCCGGAATCCAGTCGGCCTGCGCGTTGTGCGTGTTCATGGGTTCAGCCAACCGGCGCCGGGATAGCTTTTCCATGACTCTGCGTCGACTGCCGTGCACGGTCGGATACGGGCCGTGTGCGGTTGAGGCCGGTTGAGATCGGTTGAGATCCGGTGAGTTCGGAATACTTTCGGAGGTGACCGCGATGGCGCGGTCCGCGAACAAGGACGAGGCGGGCGGGGTCACTCACCTCGTCGCCGCCCTGGCCAGGGCCCTGCGGGAGCAGCAGCGGCTCTCCCAGACCGAGGTGGGTGCCATGACGGGTTATACGGCGTCCGCGATCAGCGCGATGGAGACGTGCGCGCAGCCGGCCAGTGATCAGATGCTGGTCAAGTTGGGGGAGACGATCGGCGCGGGGCTCGGCGTCTTCGAGAAGGCCCGCCAGTACATGCTGATGGAGAAGTACCCGGCTCGGTTCCGGGGCTTCTCCGCGATGGAGGCGGCGGCGCTCACCCTCTTCTCGTACGAGACCTTGGTCGTCGACGGCCTCTTCCAGACGGAGGAGTACGCACGGGCTCTGATCACCGGGGGCTACCCACCCGTATCCGAGCAGAAGTGCGAGGAGCTGGTCGAAGCTCGGCTGGCTCGCAGGACACTGCTCGACCGGGACCCTGTCCCCATGATCGAGTTGATCCTGGAGGAGTCCGTGCTGCGGAGGCCGTTCGGGAGCTGGGAGATTCTGCGCGGCCAGTTGCGCTCGCTAGCCGAGGACGCCCAGCGGCTTAACGTCACGGTGCAGGTACTGCCGTTGACGCGCGGGCTGCGGGGGACGTACGCGGGCGCCCGTGGCCCGATGAAGCTCATCGAGACCAAGGATCACGAGCACGTGGTCTTCCTGGAGATCGAGGACCAGAGCATCCTGGTCAGCGATCCGGCGGAAGTCTCCCAACTGGCCCACCGCTATGCGAAGATCCGCGCACAGGCCCTGAGTCCCGACGACTCGCTGAGCCTCATCGAGCAGTTGGCAGGAGAGAAACAGCGATGAGCAGCACCCTGCGATGGTTCAAGTCGAGCTACAGCGATGACGGTGGCGGCAACTGCGTCGAAGTCGCCTATGACTGGCAGAAGTCCAGCTACAGCGACAGCGGGGGCGGCAACTGCGTCGAAATCGCCCCCTGCCCCCAAGCCGCCGGCTCCACCACCCACATCCGCGACTCCAAGAACCCCGAGGGCCCCGCCCTCTCCGTCTCGGCGGACGCCTGGACCGCGTTCCTCTCCTGGGCCGAGTAGCGCTCCCCCGCGCGGCGGAGGAGGACCGGCCCCGGAGGTGATCCACTGCGCCGGGATCGCGGCGAGGCTTGCGGCATGACCACAGCAGTCGCACACGTCGCCCCCGCCCCGACTCCTGTCCCCGCCCCCGCCTGGGCCGTGAGGGCCGCCCGCGCGCTGTCCCTGCTCGCGCTCCCCGTCTGCGTGTGGCGGCTGCCCTTCGCCTTCGGGTACGGGATGGGCGGGGCGGCCCCGGACCCGGTGTGGTGGAACACGCCGTACGTGCTCGGGCTGAGCGTGCTCACCGAGCTGGCCGCGCTGCTCGGCCTCGGGTTCGTGCGCCGCTGGGGCGAGGTCTTCCCGGCCTGGGTCCCCCGCCTCGGCGGGCGCCGCGTACCGCCCGCCGCCGTGATCGTGCCGGGGGCCCTCGCGGGGGTGCTCTTCAGCGCGCTGTGCGTCGACTGGCTCGCCCTGGCCTCCACCGAGGGCCCGCGCGGCTGGCCCTACGCCGACGGCTGGAACGTCCTCGCGATGACGGTGAGCGGGCTGATGACGCTGTGGGGACCGCTGCTGCTGATCCTCACGGTGGCGTACTACCGGCGTCGGCGGTAGGCGCCGGGAGCGGCACGGTCAGGTGCGGTACCGGGGGAAGTCACCGGTCTCGACCGTCCACGGGCCCATCTCGACGGTGTCACCGAACTTGCATCGGGATGCCCATGCGCGCGTAGTCGCGGAGCTTCGTGAGGTGGTCCTCGCTCGCGCCGGGCGGTGACACCACCTCGAAGGCGACGGAGACGTCCGGGGCGGAGGCGGCGAAGTCGTCGTGGACTCCACGCTCGTACACCTCCCGCTCCATGACGAGCACATCCGCGGCCCGGCGCCCCGATCTCGGCGATGACCTCTCCACGCGTGATGGTCGGAAACACCGCGCGCACCGTGATCTCGCCGTTCGCGATGTCCGCCCGCACCGGATCGCCGTGGTTCTCCGCCACCGCCTCGAATGCCTCGGCAAGCTCCCTGAGCCGCCGGTATGCGCTGCTGACCGTCATGCCGGGCAGTGTCGCGCGGCATGCGCGAGGGGTGGGTCGCGTTGGTGTGCGACCCACCCCTATGAGTGAGCTGAGCCCCGGGTCCGGGGCCGGGCGGCTCAGACGAACGAGTTGATCTCGATCGTCTCCGTGCGGCCCGGGCCCACGCCGATCGCGGAGATCGGGGCGCCGGACATCTCCTCCAGGGCCTTCACGTAACCCTGCGCGTTCTTCGGCAGGTCGGAGAAGGTCTGGGCCTTGGTGATGTCCTCGGACCAGCCCGGCAGCATCTCGTAGATCGGCTTCGCGTGGTGGAAGTCGGTCTGGCTGTAGGGGAGCTCCTCGACGCGCTTGCCGTCGATCTCGTACGCCACGCAGACCGGGATCTGCTCCCAGCCGGTGAGGACGTCCAGCTTGGTGAGGAAGAAGTCCGTCAGGCCGTTCACGCGGGTCGCGTAGCGGGCGATCGGGGCGTCGAACCAGCCGCAGCGGCGGTCACGGCCGGTGGTCACGCCGCGCTCACCGCCGATGCGGCGCAGGTCCTCGCCGTCCTGGTCGAACAGCTCGGTCGGGAACGGGCCCGCGCCGACGCGGGTCGTGTACGCCTTGAGAATGCCGATGACCCGGCTGATCTTCGTCGGGCCCACGCCCGTGCCCGTGCAGGCGCCACCCGCGGTCGGGTTCGAGGAGGTGACGAAGGGGTACGTGCCGTGGTCCACGTCCAGGAGCGTGCCCTGGCCGCCCTCGAACAGGACGACCTTGTCCTCGTCGAGCGCGTTGTTGAGGATCAGGGTCGTGTCGGCGACGTACTGCTTGATGTTCTCGCCGTGCTCCAGCAGCTGCTCGACGATCTGCTCCGCCTCGATCGCGCGGCGGTTGTACAGCTTCGTCAGGAGCTGGTTCTTGACCTCCAGCGCCGCTTCGACCTTCTGCTGAAGGATCGACTCGTCGTAGAGGTCCTGCACGCGGATGCCGGTGCGGTTGATCTTGTCGGCGTAGGTCGGGCCGATGCCGCGGCCGGTCGTGCCGATCTTGCGCTTGCCGAGGAAGCGCTCGGTGACCTTGTCGACCGTGACGTTGTACGGCGTGATGATGTGAGCGTTACCGCTGATCAGCAGCTTGGACGTGTCGACGCCGCGCTCGTTCAGACCGCTCAGCTCGGAGAGCAGGACCGACGGGTCGACGACGACTCCGTTGCCGATGACCGGGACGCAGTCCGGGGAGAGGATCCCGGAAGGGAGGAGGTGCAGCGCGTACTTCTGGTCGCCTACGACGACCGTGTGGCCGGCGTTGTTGCCGCCCTGGTAACGCACTACATAGTCCACGGAGCCACCGAGCAGGTCAGTGGCCTTTCCCTTGCCTTCGTCACCCCACTGAGCACCGAGCAGCACAAGTGCGGGCACAGGCGTACACCCCTTCCGGGCGGGGCATGTCCAAGGTCTGGGGCCGTAGCCGCCATATGGGTGTGCCTTGGATGCTGCCCCGGAATAGACGAAGCCCCTGGCGCAATAGCGCAAGGGGCTCTTGCACAAAGATGCTACCCGAGGTCTCAAAGAACGGCTAAAAGAAAGGGCGCACGTTGTCGGCTCGCGACCAGTTCCTAGTCGTCATCGACCCGGTCGCCCGGCGCACGGACGGTGAGTCGGTCCGGATCGCGAGGGACGTGCTCGGTGCGGGTGCGGCGGTGCGCTTCTGTCTGCCGGAGGGGCCCGAGGACTTCACGAAATGCCTGGCCAGGAGGGGTGCGCGCCGACTCGTGGTGATCGGTGACGACCGTGCGCTGCTGCGGGCCGTCCAGGCGCTGCACCGGGAGCGGGGGCTGTCCGGCCCCGCGCTCGCGCTCGTCCCCGTGGGGGCCGCGCAGACGCTCGCGCGCTCCCTCGGCGTGCCCGCCGGGGCGGTCGCGGCGGCGCGGGCGGTGCTCGAAGGGTCCGGGCGGGGGCTCGATCTGCTGGTGGACGAGGGCGCCGGGGTGGTGCTGGGCGATCTGCGGACCCCGCCGGTGGACGGCGGGCTTCTGTCCGGCCCTCCGGCGGGCCCCTCGTCCGGCCCCTCGTCCGGCCCGGCGTCCGGCCGGGCGGTCGCCTCCGCCGCTCCCGCCCGTGCCGCTTCCGGTCTCTCCCGGGCCTCCGCCGCCGAGGGGCACGCGTGGCTGCGGACCTGCCAGTCGTTCGTACGCACCCTCGCGACGCGGCCCTCGCGGGTGGCGGCGGTCCCGGGGGTGGCGGGGCCGACGCGGCTGCGGGTCGAGGCGGACGGCGTCACGCTGGTCGACCTGGATCAGCCGGTGGAGGGCGTGCGCGTCACCGCGGGGCACGGTGGCCTCGCGCAGGTGGAGGTGCGGCCGGCCTCGGTGGGCGCGGAGGCGGCGCCGCTGCGGGTGCGGGCCCGGCGTGTCACGGTCTCGGGGGCGGACTTCCGCTACCGCGCCGACGCGGTGGTGGCGGGGCCGGTCCGCACGAGGACCTGGACGGTTCATCAGGGGGCGTGGGGGCTGACCCTGCCGGGCTGAGGCCTGTTCTCCGGGGGCCGCCCCCGAGCGCGGGCGCCGCCGTGGGGACACGCGTCAGTCCCGGCCGAACAGGCCCTCGCGGTGGACCCGCCAGCGGTCCATCATGGCGGCCAGTTCGGCCTCGATGAACTCGAAGAACGCCAGGGTCTCCGCGAGCCGCCGGCCCGCCGGGGTGTCGGCGCCGAGACCGGCGACGCCCTCCCGGAGGGCGTTCTCCCAGCGCTTGATGACCGTGTCGCGGTTGCCGATCGCCTCGTACCACTGGTTGCCGTGGACCCGGAAGAGGTCGCGCCGCGTGCCGGGCTCCCGCTCGCGGGAGATCATGTGCTGCTGCGCGAGGTAGCGCACGGCGCCCGAGACGGCGGCGGGGCTGACCCGCAGCCGCTCGCCGAGCTCGGCGGCGGTGAGCGCGCCCGAGTCGGAGGCGAGCAGAGCGGCGAAGACGCGGGCGGGCATGCGCGGCATGCCCGCCTCGACGAGCTGCGAGGCGAACTGCTCGACGAACCGGGAGACGACCTCGGCGTCAGGGCTTCCAGCGGGCTGCGCGGCGGGACTCCCCGCGGCCTGCGCGTCGGGGCTTCCCGCCGGTTTCGCGTCCGGGCTTCCAGCGGCCCGCGCGTCCGGGCCCCCCGCAGCCCGCACATCGGAGTCCCCCGCGGCCTGCGGCTTCGCGTCAGGGCTTCCAGCGGCCCGCGCGTCCGGGCCCCCCGCAGCCTGCGCATCGGAGCTCCCCGCGGCCCGCGCGTCCGGGCCCCCCGCAGCCCGCGCAGCACGGCTTCCCTCAGGCTTCGCAGCACGGCTTCCCGCGGCCATCGCGTCAGGGCTTCCCGCAGCCTGCGTAGCCGGGCCTCCGGCCGTCGCGTCCGCGCTTTCCGCAGACCTCACACCCGGGCCGTCCGCGGCCTTCCGCTCCGCCCCTGCCTCTCCCCGCATCCGTTCCCGTCCCCGCGCGTCGTCCTCGCTCGTCATCCGCCGATCATCTCCCCTGGTCACACCGGCCCGTCTCCCGGCACCGCGAGTTTATACGTTTCTTTAACTTCACAAGTTTGTGAAATCCGCGTACGTTCAAAAGCATGACGAAGGCAATCACCGTCTCGGGACTCCACAAGTCGTTCGGCAGGACCCACGCCCTGGACGGTCTCGACCTGGCGGTCGAGGCCGGTGAGGTGCACGGGTTCCTCGGGCCCAACGGCTCCGGGAAGTCCACGACCATCCGCGTCCTGCTCGGCCTGCTCCGCGCCGACTCCGGCGCCGCGCAGCTGCTGGGCCGCGACCCCTGGCACGACGCGGTCGCCCTGCACCGCCGCGTCGCGTACGTCCCCGGTGACGTCACCCTGTGGCGGAACCTCTCCGGGGGCGAGGTCATCGACCTCTACGGGAAGCTGCGGGGCGGCCTCGACCGGGCCCGGCGCGACGACCTCGTCGAGCGGTTCGAACTCGACCCCACCAAGAAGGGGCGTACGTACTCCAAGGGCAACCGGCAGAAGGTCGCCCTCGTCGCCGCCTTCGCGTCCGACGTCGACCTGCTGATCCTCGACGAGCCGACCTCCGGCCTCGACCCGCTGATGGAGAGCGTCTTCCAGCGCTGCGTGGCCGAGGAACGCGCGCGGGGGCGGACCGTCCTGCTCTCCTCGCACATCCTCAGCGAGGTCGAGTCGCTCTGCGACCGCGTCAGCATCATCCGCAAGGGCCGGACCGTCGAGTCCGGCTCCCTGGCCGAACTGCGCCACCTGACGCGGACCAGCGTGCACGCCGAACTCGTGCGCCCGCCGAGCGGCCTGGCCCAGCTGCCGGGCGTCCACGATCTCGCGCAGCGGGAGACCGAGGGCGGCCGGGGCCACCGCGTGGAACTGGACGTGGACACGGACAAGCTCGACGCCGTGCTCGCGTCGCTCACCGCCGCGGGCGTCCGTTCGCTCACCAGCAGCCCGCCCACCCTGGAGGAGCTGTTCCTGCGGCACTACGAGGATGACGCCGGCGGCGCGGGCGGCGCGGGCGGTGTGCGGGAAGAGGTGACGGCGCGATGACCGCCACCCTCGGCACCGCCTTCGCGGCCCGGACCGGCGGGCCGCGCCGACTCGCCGGGACCGGGGCCCTGCTGCGGCTCGCGCTCCGCCGCGACCGGGTCATGATGCCCGTCTGGATCGTGGTCGTCGCCGGGCTGGTCCTGGCGATGCCGGGCTCCCTGGAGAGCGTCTACGCGACGGCCGCCGAGCGCGCCGACGCCATGGAGACGATGAACGCCAACTCCTCGATGCGGGCCATGTACGGGCCCGTCCTCGGCGACTCCCTCGGCGCCCTCTCCGCCTGGCGCATCGGCGGCTACGCGGGCGTCCTCGCCGCCGTCATGAGCCTCGTCATCGTCGTACGGCACACGCGTGAGGAGGAGGAGTCGGGGCGCCAGGAGATGCTCTCCGCGTCCATGGTGGGGCGGCGGGCGCCGCTCACCGCGGCCCTGCTCGCCGCGGGCGCGGCCAACGCCGGGGCCGGGCTGCTCATCGCCCTCGGCATGGCCGGCCACGGGACGGCCGGGGCGCTCGCGCTCGGCGCCGGGATCGCGGGGACCGGCATGGTGTTCGCGGCCGTGGCGGCCGTCGCCGCGCAGCTCACCGAGAGCGCGCGGCTCACCAAGGGGCTGACGGCGGCGGTCCTCGGCGCGGCGTACGTCCTGCGGGCCGCGGGCGACGCGGGAGACACGGGAGACACAGACGGCTCGTCCCCCGCCACCTGGCTCTCGCCGCTCGGCTGGCAGCAGAACCTGCGGGCCTTCGCGGGCGAGCGCTGGTGGGTGCTCGCGCTCGTCGGCGCCGCGATCGTGGCCCAGGGCGCGGCCGCGTACGAGCTGGCGGGGCGCCGTGACGTGGGGATGAGTTTCCTGCCGACGCGGCCGGGGCCCGCGCGGGGCCGTCTCGCCACGGCGGGCGCGCTCGCCCTGCGGCTCCAGCGGGGCGCCGTGGCCGGCTGGACGGCGGGGTTCCTGCTCGCCGGGCTCGTCTTCGGGCAGATGGCGTCCGGCGCGGCCGACATCGTCGGCGACAACGAGAACACCCGCGACATCATCGAGCGGATGGGCGGCCAGGCCGGTCTGACCGATGCCTTCCTCGCCACACTGACCGGCCTCTTCGGCATGGTCGCCGGTCTGTACGTCGTGGCGTCCGTGCTGCGGCTGCACGGCGAGGAGACCTCACAGCGCGCCGAGCCGGTCCTCGCGGGCGCGGTGGGGCGGCTGCGGTGGGCGGCCGGTCACCTGGTGATCGCCTTCGGCGGGACGGTGCTCCTGATGGCGGTCTGCGGCCTCGGCATGGCCGTCGGCCACGGTGACGGCGGGGACGCGGGCGCCGTGCTGGGCGCCTGCCTGGCGCAACTGCCCGCGATCTGGGTCCTCGGCGGTCTGGCGGTGCTGCTCGTGGGGGCGTACCCGAAGGCGGCGGTGGCCTCCTGGGCCGTGGTCGGGACCTGCCTCGCGATCGGCTGGATCGGCCCGGCGCTGGACCTGCCCCAGGCGGTCATGAACCTCTCCCCCTTCGGCCACCTCCCGAAGCTGCCGGGCGCCGCCGTGTCGTGGCCCCCACTGATCACCCTCACGCTGCTCGCGGCGGCGCTGACCGCCGCGGGGCTGGCGGGGCTGCGGCGCAGGGACGTGATCAGCTGACGGGGCGGGGCGCCCCGGAAGGGGCGCGGGGAACCGCGCGCCCGGCCACGGCACACCCGCGGCTCCCACACCACGGCTCACATCACCACGGCTCCCACACCACGGCTCACATCACCACGGCTCCCACACCACGGCTCCCATCACCACGGCTCCCACCACCGCGGCTCACACCTCCACGCGCAGCTCCCCGAACCCCCGGATCACGAAGCCCGGCGCCCGCCGAGGCTCCGCCGCGAGCCGCAGCGCCGGCACCTCCCGCAGCAACGCCCGCATCGAAGCGCCGAGTTCGATGCGGGCCAGCGGCGCGCCGACGCAGTAGTGGATGCCCGCGCCGAAGGAGACGTGGGGGTTGTCACGGCGGGCGACGTCCAGTTCGCCGGGGCGGGTGAACACCGCCGGGTCATGGTTGGCGGAGCCGAAGAGCAGCGCCAGTTCGGAGCCGCGCGGAATGACCGTGCCGTCGATCTCGATGTCGTCGAGGACCCAGCGTTCGAAGAGCTGGAGAGGCGTGTCGTGGCGCAGCAGCTCCTCGACGGCCGTCGGGACCAGGCGGGCCGGGTCGGCGCGCAGGGCGGCCAGTTGGTCCGGGTGGCGCAGCAGCGCGTACCAGCCGTTCACCGTGGCGTTGACGGTCGCCTCGTGTCCCGCGTTCAGGAGCAGCACGCAGGTGGAGATCATCTCCTGCTCGCCGAGCGACCGCCCGGACCGCCCCTGCCCGTCGTCCGTCGCCGCGATCAGGCCCGAGATCAGGTCGTCCCCCGGCTTGTCGCGCCGGGCGGCGATCAGCTCCCGCAAGTACGCGGAGAATTCCAGCGACGCGGCGACCGCGCGGGCCGCCGTCGCCTCGGAGGGCTTCAGCTCGTACATCCCGCAGATCGCCGCCGACCAGGGCCGCAGCAGCGGCCGGTCGCTCTCCGGGATGCCCAGCATCTGGGCGATGACCGCCACCGGCAGCGGTTCGGCGACGCGCGCCACGAGGTCCCCGCCTCCCTCCGCCACCAGGTCACGCACCAGGCTGTCCGCCACCTGCTCCACGTAGGCCCGCAGTCGCTCGACCGTACGAGGCGTGAAGGCCTGGGCGACCAGGCGGCGGATGCGGGTGTGCGCGGGCGGCTCCAGGTCGAGCATGCCGTTGTCGTTGAGGACGTGGAACGGCTCGTGCTCGGGCGGCGGGGCCGGGCGGCCGAACTCCTCGTGGGTGAAGCGGTGGAGGTAGGTGCGGCCGAGGCGGCGGTCGCGCAGCAGGGCGGAGACGTCCGCGTGGTGGGGGATCAGCCACTGGTCGGTGGGCGCGTTGTAGTGGGCGCGGCCCGCCGCGCGGAGCCGTCCGTACGCCGGGTAGGGGTCGGCCACGAACTCCGGTGCGGCGGGGGTGAAGACCTCGGAGGGATCGAAGGGTGCGGGCGTCATGGCGCGACGCTAGGGGCTCCGCCGGTGTCGCGGATAGTGTGCGGGGGCCGGGCGCGCAGTTCCCCGCGCCCCTTACGGGGGCGCCATCCTCATCCCGGGGTCACCAGTCTCGCCTCGTACGCGAAGACCGCCGCCTGCGTGCGGTCGCGCAGCCCCAGCTTCACCAGGACCCGGCTCACGTGCGTCTTGATGGTGGACTCGGCGACCACCAGGTGGGAGGCGATCTCCGCGTTCGACAGGCCCTGCGCGATGAGCACGAGGACCTCCGTCTCGCGCTCGGTCAGCTCGCCGTACTGCCGTGCCTGGACCGCCGCCGAGAGCTGCGGCGTCTCCGCCAGCCGGGAGAACTCGGTGATCAGGCGCCGCGTCACGGTGGGCGCGAGGAGCGCCTCGCCGGAGGCCACCACCCGAACCGCGTCCGCCAGCTGGCGCGCCGAGGCGTCCTTGAGGAGGAACCCGGAGGCGCCCGCGCGCAGCGCCTGGTACACGTACTCGTCGAGGTCGAAGGTGGTCAGGACGAGCACCTTCGACGCCCCGTGGGACGCGACGATCTCGCGGGTCGCCTCGATGCCGTTCAGCTCGGGCATGCGGATGTCCATCAGGACGACGTCGGGTCCGAGCTCGCGTACGCGCTCGACGGCCTCCCGGCCGTTGACCGCCTCGCCGACGACCTCGATGTCAGGCATGGCGTTGAGCAGGACGGAGAACCCTTCGCGGACCATCATCTGGTCGTCGGCGATGAGGACGCGGATGGTCGTCATGCGCGGCCCTCCCCCGCGTGCCCCGCCTGCCCCGCCTGCCCCGCCTGCCCCGATTGGTCGGTCCGGTCGGTCCGGTCGGCGAGCGGCACGGGCAGGAAGACGGTGACCTCGTAGCCCCCCTCGGGTGTCGCCTCGGCCGTCATCTCGCCGTTCAGCATGGTGACGCGCTCGCGCATGCCGGTGATGCCGTGGCCCGCGCCTGGGGAGGCCTTGACCAGACCGGTCGCCGGGCCGTTGACGACACGCAGGCCGAGACCGCCGAGGACGTAGCCGACCTCGACGCGGGCCGGGGCGCCGGGCGCGTGGCGCAGGGCGTTGCTGAGCGCCTCCTGCACGATGCGGTACGCCGACAGCTCGACGCCCTGCGGCAGCTCACGGACCGCGCCGGTGATCACCTTGTCGACGGTCAGGCCCGCGTCGCGGACGTTGTCCAGGAGCCGGTCGAGGTCGGCGAGGGTGGGCTGCGGGGCGTCCGGCGCCTCGTAGTCCTCCGCCCGTACGACACCGAGGACGCGGCGCAGCTCGGTCAGCGCCGCCACCGCGTTCTCGCGGATCGTCACGAACGCCTGCTCCAGCTCGGGCGGCGGGTTCTCCACGCGGTAGGGCGCGGCCTCCGCCTGGATGGCGACCACCGACATGTGGTGCGCGACCACGTCGTGCAGCTCGCGGGCGATGGTGGTGCGCTCCTCCAGGAGCGTGCGCTTGTCGCGCTCGATGGCGGTGACGGTGCGCTGCACGGTGACCTCGCGCTGCGCCTCGCGGCGCACGTGCGCCATCGTGGTGACGAGCAGCCCGAGCGCCGAGAAGATCAGCAGCGCCGGCGCGTCGGAGCCGTAGCCGTAGTAGCCGTCGTCGATGAACCCCTCGGCGACCAGGGAGTACGCCGCCGTCACGACCCACATCCACAGGCCCGTGCGCGGGCGGGTCCGGGCGGCGACCACGACCATCACCACGAGGTGCCCGAAGAACGCGGCGGGCGTCCAGGGCCAGCCGTCCCAGCCGTTCCCGAACGCCGCCGTGACCGGGGTCGCGGCCATCGACACCCAGAAGGCCCCGACCGGCCTCACCAGCGTCATCAGCACCGCCGCGGCCGGGACGAGACCCGTGAGGAAGTACACGGCCTCGTTGCCCCCGAGGCCCGTCTGGTAGGCGATGCACACGGTGATCAGGGCCGCGGCCACCACCAGGGCGTGCGGCGTCCAGTCGGCGTACCCCCGTATCCGCGCCGGGAAGAGGCGGTGCAGCCGCCCGTCCGCCGTCCTCGGGGGCAGCAGCCGGTAGGCGAAGGCGTCGCGGAACAGCGCCTCGCGCAGGCCGCCGAGGGCCTCCCGCACGAGGTGGAACTCGGGGCTCTTCGGGCCGCTGGCCTTGAGCTGCTCAGTCGTATCGGTCACGTCCACGACGGTACGGGGGCGCGGCGGCGGGGTCGTCACCAGCGAGAGGGGTTCCGGCATGTCCGTCGCAGGTACTACGCGACGGCCCGGGGCCGGCCCCGGCGCGCGCCTCAGAACGCCAGCTGCGCGATCTCCTCCGCCACCACCGCGCACGCGTCCGCCGCCGGGTCGATCAGCGGGAAGTGGCCCACGTCCTCAAGGAGCGTGAGGCCCACGACCTCGCCCGCCTTCGCCGCTGCGGCCGCGTACGCCTCGGCCACGGCGTGCGGCACCGTGATGTCGGCGCGGCCCTGCACCACGGTCGTGGCGATGCCCGTCGGGAGCAGCGCGGCCGGATCGGCGTAGGGCAGCCGCTCCTTGAACTTGGCCTCGCCGCCCAGGAGTTGGGCCGACGCGCCGCCGCACACCGCCAGCGCCTCGGCGACCGTGAGGTCGGCGATCGGCGCGAGCGCGACGACACCGCGCAGCGGGGCCGGGCGTCCGGTGCGCCACGGGGCGTCGGCGGGCAGCAGGTGCCGGGCGGCGGCCCACAGCGCGAGGTGGCCGCCCGCCGAGTGCCCGGTGACGACCGTGCGGCGCGGGTCGGCCGACGGCAGGGCGGTGCATACGAGCGCGGGGAGCGCGTCGAAGGCGGCGGCCACGTCGTCGAACGTCTCCGGCCAGCGCCCGGCGACGGGACCGGTGCCGCCCTGCGCCGGGATGGAGCTGCCGCGCCGGTACTCGACGTTGGCGACGGCGAAGCCCCGGCGGGCGAGGAAGTCGGCGAACGGTGTGACGTGCCACCGGTCGTACGGCGCGCGCCAGGCGCCGCCGTGCAGGACGACGACCAGCGGCGCGGGACGGGCGGTGTCGCCCCGGGGCGCGTAGAAGTCGACGACCTGGTCGGGGTGGGCGCCGTACGCGGCGGTGGTGTCCGGCTCCACGGCGGGGTGCGAGAAGGCCGATGCCTCCTCGGCGGCATCGCGGGCCACGGCGGCGTCGTCCGGCATGCGGAAACCTTTCAACAGCGGTGCGGCTGGCGGGCGTGGTCCCGTCCCACCGGAGCCCGGAGGGACGGGACCAAGATCCGCCGGACGCTACCAGCCCGGCGCACGCGCGGGAATCACCCGCCCGGCGGGCCTCACGACTCCAGGATCTCCGCGAGGACCCGCGCCGCCCGTTCGGCGTCGGCGAAGGACACGTACAGCGGAGTGAATCCGAAGCGCAGCACGTCCGGCGCGCGGAAGTCGCCGACCACGCCCCGCTCGATCAGCCGTCCCATGACGTCGCCCGCGCCCTCGCAGCGCAGCGCGACCTGGCTGCCGCGTTCGGCGTGCGCCTCCGGGGTGAGCGACTCGACCAGCCCCGTCGGCACGTACGCCTCGACGCACCGCAGGAAGAAGTCCGTCAGGGCGAGGGACTTGGCCCGCACCGCGTCCACGGACACGCCGTCCCAGACGTCGAGCGCCGCTTCGAGGGCGAGCATCGACAGGATGTCCGGGGTGCCGACGCGTCCGCGCAGCGCCCCGTCGGCCGCCTCGAACCCGGGCCGCATCCCGAAGGGCTCGGCGTGGGAGTTCCAGCCGGGCAGCGGCGAGTCGAAGCGGTCCTGGAGCTCCTCGCGCACATAGAGGTACGCGGGCGAACCCGGGCCGCCGTTCAGGTACTTGTACGTGCAGCCCACCGCGAGGTCGACGCCGTGCTCGTCCAGGCCGACGGGCAGGGCGCCCGCCGTGTGGCACAGGTCCCAGACGGCGAGGGCGCCCGCCGCGTGCGCGGCGGCGGTCAGGCCGGGCAGGTCGTGCAGGCGGCCGGTGCGGTAGTCGGCGTGGTTGAGCAGTACGGCGGCCGTACGGGAGCTCAGTGCCGCCGGCACCTCGGCCGGGGCGAGCGGGGTCAGACGGCAGCCGGTGAGGCGGGCGGCGGACTCCGCGATGTATCCGTCGGTCGGGAAGGTCGTGGCGTCGACGATGATCTCGTCACGTCCGTCACGTCCGTCACGTCCGTCACGTCCGTCACGTCCGTCACGTCCGTCACGTCCGTCACGTCCGCCATGCCCGGCGTCGGGCTCGCCCCCGCCGCCGGCACCGCGGGCGAGCCGCACGGCCGCCACCAGCGCCTTGAAGACGTTCACGCTGGTGGAGTCGCCGACCACGATCTGCCCGGGGGCGGCGCCGACCAGCGGCGCGATGCGGTCGCCGATGCGCTCGGGCGCGGTCCACCAGCCGCTCTCGTCCCACGAGCGGATGCGCAGCCGGCCCCACTGGCGGCTGACGACGTCCGCGACGCGCTCCGGCACGTGGGCGGGCAGGGCGCCCAGCGAGTTGCCGTCCAGGTAGACGGTGTCGTCGAGGACGAACTCGGCGCGCTTGACGGCGAGTCCGTCCTCGGCGTCCAGGGCCTTGGCCCGGACGCGCAGATCGAACCGCGGGTCAGACATGACTCCTCGCCGTCCACAGCTCGGGGAAGACGTTCTTCGACGCGCGCTTCTCCAGCCAGGCCACGCCCGCCGAGCCGCCCGTGCCCGTCTTGGAGCCCATCGCGCGGCGGGTGGCGACCAGGTGGTCGTTGCGCCATCGCCAGACCAGTTCGGCGACGTCCGTCAGCGTCTCGCCGAGGCGGGCGAGGTCGCCGCTCTCGTCGCCGGAGTAGAGCTCGGTCCAGACGGCCTCGACCTCGGGCGAGGGCTCGTACTTCTTGGAGAGGTCGCGCTCCAGGACGGCGGCCGGGATCGCGTACCCGCGGCGGTGCAGCAGCCGGAGCACCTCGTCGTACAGGCTCGGCTCGTGCAGCGCCTTCTCCAGCTCCGCGTGGACGCGCGGCGCGCCCCGGTGCGGGACCAGCATGGACGCCGACTTGTCGCCGAGCAGGAACTCCATGCGGCGGTACATCGCGGACTGGAACCCGGAGCCCTCGCCGAGCGAGCCGCGGTAGGAGTTGAACTGCGCGGGCGTCAGTCCGGCGAGCGGCTTCCAGGAGTGGTTCAGGGCCTCCAGCTCGCGGATGCTGCGCTTGAGCGCGGCCACCGCGACCGGGATGTCGTCGCGGCGCAGGGCCTGCGCGGCCGTCTCCCACTCGTGGACGATCACGGTGAACCACAGCTCCATGACCTGGGTGGTGACCAGGAAGACCATCTCGCCCGGGTCGTTCGAACGGAGGTGCTGGAGGTGGGTGAGGACGTCCGCCTGGACGTAGTCCTCGTACGGGGTGGTGCCTGCGAAGTCGAGGTTCGGGGCCTCGGTCTCGTTCGTCGGCGGGTGCGCCTCGACGGGCGTCTCATGCGCCTCTGGGGACATCGCTGTCTCCTCGTACGTACTCCGGGTAGCGGTCCGCCCCTGCCGGTACCGGCACGGGGGCCCCGGTCCCCACCGGAATCTTCCGCAACTTTCGGGGAAACGGCAAGGCACGTCCGCGCGGTGACAGTGTCTACGACATGACGGTGCTGTCACCCTGTACGCGCCGACGCTCGCGGCAGGCCCGCAGGTGCGCGGCGTTCCCGCAGCCCCGCACCGAGTGCCAGACGCCGCTGTTGTTGCGGGAGCGGTCGTAGAACGCGGCGGCGCAGGCGGGGTTGCGGCAGATCTTCAGGCGGCGCCAGACGCCCGAGGCCTGCGCGAGCAGCGCCTCGGCCAGCACGGCGGAGGCCAGCCAGCGGGCGCCCGCGCCCCCCCGCCCCCCGCTCTTCTATACACCTGTCGCTGCCGGCGCCCCTCACCGTCTGGATGCGCCGCCATTCCTTCTGCCCTCCCGCCACAGCCCTGTGTCTGATACACATCGTATGCTGCCGAACATC
>NZ_JAFEXF010000136.1 GCF_016905445.1 Streptomyces sp. G44 | reverse complement strand
CGGCGGCGCTGCTCGCCACGGACGAGCAGGAGGCGGGCCGGCAGCTCACCGCGCTCACCCGCGCGGGGCTGGTCGAGCGGCTGCGGGGCGGCCGTTACCGCCTGCACGACCTCGTACGCTCCTTCGCGCACTCCCGCCTCCTGGACGAGGAGGAGCCCGCCGAGCGCACCGCCGCGCAGGAACGGCTCATCGCCAGCTACGGCGAGCTGGCCGACACGGTGATCCGCCTGGTCGACGGCAAGACGTCCACCAGGGCCGACCAGTTCGGGCAGCACGGCTTCGCCTCCCTCGACGCGGCGCTGCGCTGGCTGGACGACGAGTCGACGTTCATCACGGCGGCCCTGCGGCACGCGGAGGGCGTCGACCAGCGGGCCGTGCTCAATCTCCTGGGCGCCCTGTGCGACTACTGCCTGCTGCGCGGCGACCTGTACCGCCTCGGTGAGATCAACGAACTGACGCAGGCCATCGACCAGGGGCTGCTCGGCCGCAGCGTGCAGTGGCGCACCGGCATCGCGGCCCGTCAGCTCGGTGAGCTTGACCAGTCGCGGACGACGCTGAACTCCGTCGTCGACCTCTACTTCGAGGCCCACCAGGACGCCGCCGCCGCCCGCGCGCTCGGCTCGCTCGGCATCACGCTGCACCACCAGGGCAACCTGACGGAGGCCGCGGCCCGGCTCACGGAGGCGCTGGAGCTCCAGGCCGCCGACGAGCTGGCGGGCGACCGCGCCTGGACGCTGCACGCGCTCGCGGCGGTCGAGCGGGACCGCGCCCACCTCGCGCACGCCCTCGCCATGCTCGACCAGGCACTGACCCTGCACCGCCGCAGCGGTTCCGTGCACGGCGAGGCGTGGACGCACTTCCAGCTCGGCCAGCTCCGGCTGCGCACGGGCGACGTACCGGGCGCCGAGACCGCGCTGCGCGACGCCCTCGACCTGTACGGACGTACGCGCGACCAGCGTGGCGAGGCGTGGGCGATGACGCAGCTCGCGCGGGCCCGGCTGGTGGACGGCGACCCCTCGCCCGCGGTCGACGGCCTGCGCCAGGCGGTGTCCCGGCACCGCGACAACGAGGACGCGCGGGGCGAGGCCTGGTCGCTGTACTACCTCGGCCAGGCCCTGGAGGAGACCGGCAGCCTCGACATGGCGGTACGGGACCTGGAGCGGGCGCGCACCATGTTCTCCCGGATGCGGGACGTGTACGGCCTGGCGTGCGCCCGCCACCACTCCGCGCGCGTCACCCGCGACCAGCGCGCCGCCCAGACCGGCTCGCTGCGCAACTCCGGCTTCGCCCGCCAGCTCCTGGTGGACGCCCGCGCCGACTTCCAGCGGATCGGCGTCGCGCACGGCGAGGCCTGGACGTGTCTGGAGCTGGCGGTCGTGGACGCGGGCAACAACCGCACCCAGCAGGCGCTCGCCCTGTGCGACGAGGCCGTCGAGCTCTTCGGCTCGTACGGCGACCGGCGCGGCGGCGACTGGGCCCGCTTCCTGCGCTGCACCCTGCTGCCCTACGCCTCGCCGGGCGGCTGGGAGATCGGCACGGCGGTCGCCCAGGAGGAGCTGAGCCAACTGGCCCGCGCCGAGCACCCGGCCCGCGACGGCAAGCTGGCCGAGTACGTGGAGGCGTACGGCCTGCTCCTGGAACGCGGCGCCGACCTGGAGGCGGGCTGGCAGGCCTGGCGCCTCGGCATGGTGCCGAACCGGCACGCGCGGGAGGTGATGGGGGTGGAGGTGCCGCGGCAGCGGTGAGGTGCGGGGCCCATGGACCCCGGCCGGAATCTCGACGCCGCCATTCCCCCGGCCGGGCCCCAGCCGCCGACGGCCAAACTCCGCCGCCGACGCCACCCACCGAACGCGGTGCGTCGCAGCAGCTGAAACCGGTCTGCGCCGAGCGCTGCGCCGCCGCTCCTCCGGCCGGGCCGCAGCCGCCGACGGTCAAACTCCGCCGCCGACGCAAAACACCGGACGCGGTGCGTCGCAGCAGGCGAAGACGGTCTGCGCCGAACCCGCCACCACCCGCCCTCCGCGCCGCCCCCACCCGTGGGCGGGGCCCGGGTCAGCCCAGGTCAGTCGAAGGCGTTCGTCCCCGGGTCGACCACCTCGTCCAGGACCTTGCGCACCGCCTCGTACACGGAGGCGAGGACATCCGCGCCGGGCGCACCGTCCGGGGCCTCGGTCTCCCGGCCGCCCGGCCGCGCCCTCCAGCGCGTCTCCTCCTGGTGGGCCCAGTCGCGGGCCCTGCGAATCCTGCGCAACAACTCGTCGGAGTCCACGACATCGCTCATGCGGCTTCTCCTCCCCGGCCAGCCCCTGTTTCACACGGGACGAGCCGGGGCCGGACGGCGGCTACTTCCCGGTGCCGGTGCGCTTCGCTCCCGAACCCGCGTTCTCCGCGGTCGCCGCGCCGACCGGCCCGTCCCCGGCCGCCCGCTCGCCGTCGGTCTCCGGCTCCTTGAAGTCGACCTTGCCCATGTGCCGGTTCATCGACTTCATCAGGCCCCACACGGCCAGGGCCATCACCGCGAAGACGATGAACCCGAGGACGCCGGGGGTCACCTTGTCGTCGTCGACCTCCTTGGCAAGAGGGACGAGATGCGTCATTGCCAGATGTGCGTTCACGCTAGGCATTGTCGCGGATGCCCGCGAAGAGGTCGTCCTCGGGGAGGGACGTATCGACGAGCGACTTCGCCAGCTCGTACTCCTCCGTGGGCCAGACCTCCTTCTGGAGCTCCATCGGGACGCGGAACCAGCCCCCGTCCGGGTCGATCTGCGTGGCGTGGGCGATCAGGGCCTTGTCGCGGACCTCGTAGAAGTCGGCGCACGGCACATGCGTGGTCAGGGTGCGCTCGACCCGCTCGAACTCGTCCCACCGCTTGAGCCAGTCCCCGTACGGCGACTCCAGGCCGCGGTCGAGCATCGCCTGGTGCAGCGCCTCGGTGCGCGGGCGGTTGAAGCCCTGGTTGTAGTAGAGCTTCTGCGGCTGGAAGACCGGGCCGAACTCGCTCTCCGGGTACTTCTCGGGGTCCGCCGCGCCGTCGAACGCCACCATCGTGATCTTGTGGGTCATGATGTGGTCGGGGTGCGGATACCCGCCGTTCTCGTCGTACGTCGTGATGACCTGCGGACGGAAGGAACGGATCTGGCGCACCAGCTCACCGGCGGCCTTGTCCACGTCCTCCAGCGCGAAGCAGCCCTCGGGCAGCGGCGGCAGCGGGTCGCCCTCGGGCAGTCCCGAGTCGACGAAGCCGAGCCACTCCTGCTTGACGCCGAGGATCTCGCGCGCCTCGTCCATCTCCTTCTTGCGCACCTCGTGGATGTGCTCCTGGATGTAGGTGTCACCCTGGAGCTTCGGGTTGAGGATGTCGCCGCGCTCTCCGCCCGTGCAGGTCACGACGAGCACGTCCACCCCCTCGGACACGTACTTGGCCATGGTGGCCGCGCCCTTGCTCGACTCGTCGTCGGGGTGGGCGTGCACGGCCATCAGTCGAAGCTGCTCAGTCAAGACTCGATCCTCAAGTAATCAGGGCGCCCTCGGTGGATCCGGCGCAACACGCGGCTTCTATAGTGACGGAACCGGGGGGCGGAAAATTCCGGCATCCCCTGTTCCTGGAGGACGATCATGGCGGCTGTGGGTACGAAGCCCTCCGAAGGGCTCCCCCAAGGGCGGTACGGCCGCTCCCGTACCGCCGACGAGGCCGCCGACCGCAAGCTGAAGATCGTCGGTTCGGTGCTCGGCGTCGTCCTGCTCGGCGTCGTCGGATGGTTCGGCTACGACTACATCAACGGTACGAAGGTCAGCGCCGAGGTCATCAAGTTCGACGTCGTCTCGGCCGACACCGTCAAGGCGCATCTCGAGGTCCGCAAGGACACCGGCGCCAAGGGCTACTGCACCCTGCGCTCGCAGGCCGAGTCCGGCGCCGAGGTCGGCCGCGCGGACTTCCGCTTCGACCAGCGCGAGGACCGCGTCGACAAGGTCGTCACGCTCCGCACGACGTCGAGGGCGACCACCGTCGAGCTGCTGGGCTGCCACTCCGACTGATGCGGCCGGCCGTGCCCGCTGACGCGGCGGCGGGCCACTCCCGCTTTTACGGCCCTCACCTGCGTTGACGTAATTCTGATGGCTTATGTCCTCCCCCTTGCGCACCTGAATTGTTAGGCTCGTGGTTTCGCCCACCCGTGAGGGAACATCCTTCTGGGTAGGGCGATGCTTTGTATTCCCAGTACCTACGAGGAGCACCTGTGACCCAGACCAGCGAGAACGTCACCTGGCTGACCCAGGAGGCGTACAACCAGCTCAGGGCCGAGCTGGAGTACCTGTCTGGTCCCGCGCGCACCGAGATCGCGGCCAAGATCGCGGCAGCACGCGAGGAGGGGGACCTGCGCGAGAACGGCGGGTACCACGCGGCCAAGGAGGAGCAGGGCAAGCAGGAGCTCCGCGTCCGCCAGCTGACCCAGCTCCTGGAGACCGCCAAGGTCGGTGAGGCTCCGGCCGCCGACGGCGTGGTGGCGCCGGGCATGGTCGTCACCATCGCCTTCGACGGCGACGAGGACGACACCCTGACGTTCCTCCTCGCCTCCCGGGAGTACGCGAGCGAGGAGATCGAGACGTACTCCCCGCAGTCCCCCCTCGGCACGGGTGTGAACGGCAAGCGGATCGGCGAGGACGCGCAGTACGAGCTGCCGAACGGCAAGCTCGCCTCCGTCAAGATCCTGGAAGCCAAGCCGTACCAGGGCTAGGCCCTTCCTCCGCTTCGGCCGCCACAGGCCCCCGGCACCTCGCGCAGGCGCCGGGGGCCTGTGGCGTGTCAGGCCGCCGCCGAGCGGTACTTGCGGACCGCCAGGATGCGGAAGACCAGGATGATCAGCACGGAGTAGATCACCGAGGCCCAGACCGGGTGCTCCATGGGCCAGGCCGTGGACGTCGAGACCCCGGGGTTGCCGAACAGCTCGCGGCAGGCCTGGACGGTGGCGCTGAACGGGTTCCAGTCGGCGACGTGCCGCAGCCAGGGCGTCATCTGGCCGGAGTCCACGAACGCGTTCGAGATGAAGGTGACCGGAAAGAGCCAGATCAGGCCGCCCGAGGTGGCCGCCTCCGGCGTGCGCACCGACAGGCCGATGAGCGCGCCGACCCAGGTGAAGGCATAGCCGAGCAGGAGCAGCAGCCCGAAGGCGCCGAGCGCCTTGCCCACCCCTTCGTGGACGCGCCAGCCGACGAGCAGCGCCACGACCGCGAGGACGAGGAGCGTCAGCGCGGTCTGCACGAGGTCGGCGATGGTGCGGCCGGTCAGGACCGCGCCGCGCGCCATGGGCAGCGACCGGAAGCGGTCGATGAGGCCCTTGTGCATGTCGTCGGCGATGCCGGCCCCCGCGCCGGCGGTGGCGAAGGTGACGGTCTGCGCGAAGATGCCCGCCATCAGGAAGTTGCGGTAGACGGACGGGTCGGTGCTGGCGCCGATCTTCATGGAGCCGCCGAAGACGTAGCTGAACAGCACCACGAACATGATCGGCTGGATGAGGCCGAAGATGACCATCTCCGGGATCCTGGACATGCGGATGAGGTTCCGCTGGGCGACGACCAGGGAGTCCCGGACGGACTGGCCGATGCCGCCCGCGCGCCGGGGGCGCGCCGGGTGCGCCGCGTCGGTGAGGGTGCTCACTTTCCGGCCTCCTTCGTGCTGTTGCCCTCGTCCGTCAGCTCGGCGGCGTGGCCGGTGAGGGAGATGAAGACGTCGTCGAGGGTCGGTCGGCGCAGGCCGACGTCGTCGATCTCGATGCCGCGGACGTCCAGCTCGCGGATGACCTCGGCGAGCAGCTTGGCGCCGCCGCTGACGGGCACGGTCAGCTTGCGCGTGTGCTCGGCGACGCCGACGTCGCCCTTGCCGAAGCCGCGCAGCACCTCGGCGGCCGCGGGGATGTGATCGCGCCGGTGCACCACGACCTCCACACGCTCGCCGCCGGTCCTGGCCTTGAGCTGGTCGGAGGTGCCGCGGGCGATCACCCGGCCGTGGTCGACGACGCAGATGTCGTGCGCCAGGTGGTCGGCCTCTTCCAGATACTGGGTGGTGAGCAGGAGCGTCGTGCCGCCCGCGACGAGTTCCTGGATGACCTCCCACAGCTGCTGGCGGTTGCGCGGGTCGAGGCCGGTGGTGGGCTCGTCCATGAACATCACGGGCGGCGACACCACGAGCGCGGCCGCGAGGTCGAGGCGGCGGCGCATGCCGCCCGAGTACGTCTTGGAGGGGCGGTCGGCGGCGTCCGCGAGGTGGAACCGGTCGAGCAGCTCGCCCGCTCTGGCCTTGGCCTCCTTGGCCCTCATCTGGTAGAGCCTGCCGACCATCTGGAGGTTCTCGCGGCCCGTCAGGTACTCGTCGACGGCGGCGAACTGGCCGGACAGGCCGATCGAGCGGCGCACCTCGTCGGGGTGCTTGAGGACATCGATGCCCGCGACGACGGCCTTGCCGCTGTCGGGGGTCAGGAGCGTCGTCAGGCAGCGGACAGCCGTCGTTTTCCCCGCGCCGTTCGGCCCGAGGAGTCCCAGCACGGTGCCTTCCGGAACGTCCAGATCGACGCCGTCCAGGGCTCGTACGTCGCCGAACGTCTTCACCAGGCCTTCGGCGTAGATGGCGCCAGGCATATGGGTTCCCCCCATGGTGGTGTGGGTGACTCCTGGACAGAAGCCTAGGTTCACCGGGCGGGGCGCGCCCGGCGGCCGTGGTACACGTCACACCATAACGCGATACATCGCGTTGGCGCAGCTGTTTTCGCACAATCACCCGCCAGAACCGGCGCACGACGGCGCGCGGACGGCGCAGCCCGCACGCAGGCCACGCGCCGCCCGTCCGCGGGCGGCGCGCCGTCCGCCCGCGGCGGTCAGCCGATGATCGTGTAGCCCGCGTCCCGCAGCGCCGCGGCCACCTCGCCGCAGTGCTCGGGGCCCTTCGTCTCCAGGTGCAGTTCGACCTCCGCCTCCGTGAGTCCGAGGCGCGGGTCCGTGCGCACATGGCCGACGTCGAGGACGTTGGCGTCCACCACGGTCAGCACGCCGAGGAGCGTGGCGAGGGCGCCGGGGCGGTCGGTGAGGCGCAGCCGCAGCGAGAGGTAGCGGCCCGCCGCGGCCATGCCATGGCGCAGGATGCGCTGCATCAGGAGCGGGTCCACATTGCCGCCCGAGAGCAGCGCGACCACCGGTCCCTCGAACGAGTCCGGTCTGCTCAGCAGGGCCGCGACGGGGCTGGCGCCCGCCGGCTCGACGACCATCTTGGCGCGCTCCAGGCAGAGCAGCAGGGCGCTGGACAGCTCGTCCTCGGAGACCGTCACGATGTCGTCGACCAGGTCCTCGATCAGCTGGAACGGTACGTCGCCGGGGCGTCCGACCCTGATGCCGTCGGCCATGGTCGCCGGGTTGTCGATCGCCACCGGGTGCCCGGCGGCCAGTGAGGGCGGGTAGGCCGCGGATCCCGCCGCCTGCACGCCGACCACCCGCACGTCCGGGCGCAGCGCCTTGACCGCCACCGCGATGCCCGCCAGCAGGCCGCCGCCCCCGACGCCGACGACGAGCGTGCGCACCTCGGGGCACTGCTCCAGGACCTCCAGGCCGACCGTGCCCTGGCCCGCGACGATGTCGGGGTGGTCGAAGGGGTGGATGAACACCGCGCCCGTCTCGCGCGCGTACTCCTGCGCGGCGGCCAGCGTCTCGTCGACGACCTGGCCGTGCAGGCGCACCTCGGCGCCGTAGTCCCTGGTCGCCGCGACCTTGGGCAGCGGCGCACCGGCCGGCATGAACACCGTGGACCGCACGCCGAGCAGCGAGGACGCGAGCGCCACGCCCTGCGCGTGGTTGCCCGCGCTGGCGGCGACGACGCCCGCGGCGCGCTCCTCGGGGAGCAGGCCCGCGATCCGCACGTACGCGCCGCGCAGCTTGAACGAGCCGGTGCGCTGGAGGTTCTCGCACTTGAGGTGCACCGGGGCGCCGACCAGCCGTGTCAGGTGCCTGCTGCCCTCGATCGCCGTCATCCGCGCCACTCCGGAGAGCATCTTCCGCGCGCCGCGCACGTCGTCGAGGGTGACCGTCGGCAGGGAAAGAGGCGTGCGGTGATTCATGCCTCAAGTCTTGCAGTCCCTGTCCGGAGGCTCCTGGGGTGACCACGGGTCGAGACTGTTGTGCGCGTAGGTTTGCGCAGCGCAGGTACGGTCCGCGCCGTGGCCGCGTACCCTGTCCCCCAACCCACCGCCCTCGCATGAAGTGAGCCCCCGGCCATGCCCACAACTCCGGACATGACGACCGCCAGTGACCCCGGCCTCCTCGACAGCCTCCAGCACCAGGTGGCGGTCTTCGCCCGCCGCGCGGAGCAGACCCGTCTCGGCGGCGTAGGCCAGGTCCGCAACTCCATGGACCGCGCCGCGTACCTGCTGCTCAACCGCCTCGACAAGGAGGGCCCGATGGGCGTCAAGGCGCTCGCCGCGAGCATGGGCATCGACTCCTCGACGGTCACCCGGCAGGTCGCCCCGCTGGTCGACACCGGTCTCGTCAAGCGCACCTCGCACCCGGAGGACGGCCGTGCCGTGGTGCTCCAGCTGTCGCCGCGCGGCCAGGCCAGGCTCGACGAGGTGCGTTCCTCGCGCCGCGAGCTGATGGCCGAACTGACGGAGGACTGGGCGCCGGAGGAGCGCGAGAGCTTCTGCACGCTCCTCACGCGCTTCAATTCCGCCCTTTCGGCGCGCCAGATGGCCCACGCGGCTCCCGGCGGTGAGGTTCCGGCCACTCCGGAGTCTTGACCCCGGCCCCGCCCCTGGCCTCATATGAGACCGGGAGGCGCGGTGCGAGAACGGCAGGCGTTCCAGGACGCCCGCCGTGCCCGGGAGTTCCAGGCGTTCGTCGCGGGCGCGGCAGGCAGGCTCCTGCATGCCGCGACGCTGCTCACCGCCGAGCATCCGCGGGACAACCCACGCGCGCGTGCCCTGCTGACCGCCGCGCTCGCCCACACGTACGCGACGTGGGACCGGCTGCGCGGCGAGGACCCCTACGACCATGCCCGCCAGCAGGTCGCCCTGCGGTTCGCGCACGGCGCCCGGCGCCGGCGTCGCGGCCACGGCGGGGTCCTTGAGCGGCTCGGCCCCCAGGAGCGGCTGGTCCTGGTGCTGCGGATGTACGAGGGGGTGGCCGAGGAGCAGACGGCGGCACTCCTCGGGATGCCGGCGGAACGGGTCGCGGCGCTCTGCGCCCGCGCGGTGGCGACGGTCCTGCGCCCGCCGCGCGGCCCGGCGCCGGCGCGGACGCTGAGCGGGGCGGTGCCGTCGTGAGTCCGTACGAGCGCAAGGAGAGCGCCGTGCGGCGGCTCCTGGAGGAGGCGCAGCCCGCCGCCGTCCCGCCGGAGCTCTTCGAGGAGGCGGTGCGGCGGGGCGGGCGGTCGCTGCGGCGGCGCAGGGCGCTGCGGCGGTTCCTGTGGCTGGTGCTGCTGGCCGCCGCCGTGGCGTTCACGGTGTGGGCGTGCGCCGCCCGGCCCTGGGTGGAGCCGCCCTCGGACACGACTCCACCCCTGACGCGCTGGTGACCGCGGAATCATCCCTGGCCGTACCCGTGGGGTCCCGCGGGAGGACCCGTGGGGCCCCGCGGAAGTACCCGTGGGGTCGGTCCTAGCCCAGCGCCTGCTGGAGATCGGCGAGCAGGTCGTCGGCCGCCTCGATGCCCACCGAGAGGCGTACGAGGTCCGCGGGGACCTCCAGGGCCGAGCCGGCCACCGAGGCGTGCGTCATGCGGCCGGGGTGCTCGATGAGGGACTCCACGCCGCCCAGGGACTCCCCCAGGGTGAAGAGCCTGGCGCGGTTGCAGACCTCGACGGCCGCCTCCTCGCCGCCTTCGACCTGAAAGGAGACCATGCCGCCGAAGGACTTCATCTGCTTGGCGGCGACCTCGTGGCCGGGGTGCTCCGGGAGGCCCGGGTAGAGGACCCGCGTCACGCGCGCGTGGCGGGTCAGCATGTCGGTGACCTTGGTGGCGTTCTCGCTGTGCCGGTCCATGCGCACCGCGAGGGTCTTGATGCCGCGCAGCACCAGCCAGGCGTCGAAGGGCCCGGCGACGGCGCCCATGGCGTTCTGGTGGTACGCCAGCTCCTCGCCCAGCGCCTCGTCGCCGACGACGAGCGCGCCGCCGACGACGTCCGAGTGGCCGCCCATGTACTTCGTCATGGAGTGCACGACGACGTCGGCGCCGAGGGCGAGCGGCTGCTGGAGGTAGGGGCTCGCGAAGGTGTTGTCGACGACGAGGCGGGCCCCGCTCTCGCGGGCGATCTGCGCGACCGCCGCGATGTCGGTGATGCCGAGCAGCGGGTTGGAGGGGGTCTCCACCCAGATCGCCTTCGTGCGGTCGGTCACCGCGGCGCGCACCGCCTCGGGGTCGGAGGTGTCGGCCACGGACCACTCCACGCCCCACCGCGAGACGACCTTGGCGAAGAGCCGGAACGTGCCGCCGTACGCGTCGTTCGGGATGACCACGTGGTCGCCGGGGGCGAGCAGTGCGCGCAGGAGGCAGTCCTCGGCCGCCAGTCCGGACGCGAAGGCGAGACCGCGGCGGCCGCCTTCCAGGGCGGCGAGGTTCTCCTCCAGGGCGGTGCGGGTCGGGTTCGCGCTGCGGCTGTACTCATAGCCGCCGCGCAGGCCGCCGACGCCGTCCTGCTTGTAGGTCGAGACCTGGTAGATGGGCGGGACGACGGCGCCGGTGAGCGGGTCGGCCGTGTTCCCGGCGTGGATGGCCACCGTCTCGAAGCTCTGCGTGCTGGGCGTGCTGTGCAAGTCACTCATGCGGCGAGCGTAGTGCGCGCGGGGGCCGTTGCGCCGGGTCGGTCCGGGTACGTCCCGGCAGGTTGGCCAATTGTCGGACCCGTCTGGTTCGCTTGTGTCATGGAGATTCTCTGGTTCCTGTTCGCGGTGATCGTCATCGGCGCGGTCCTCGGGCCCGTGCTGCTGCGCAGGCGCGGTGGAATCCGGCAGGTGACGCCCGGTTCGCCGGACGCCGCGGACCCGGCGGACTACGGCTTCCTGCGCCAGGAGGAGCTGGACATCCGCATGCCGGGAGCGGACGCCGATCTCCTCGAAGTGCTCGACCTCGTGCAGCGCACGCAGGAGTGGAAGGCCGCCTCGCAGCTGCTCGCGGGCACGGAGACGCATGGCGAGCCGCGCTGGCAGCGCGTGCAGGCCTTCGCGGGCGCGGCCTCGCTGGAGTTGCAGCAGCGGCCCGGTGGCGTGAGCGGCAGCCCCGGCGGGCAGTGGCTGCGGGTGTGGCGGGCCGAGGCGCCCAAGGACGCGGGCGGCGCGGCGGTGCACGCGGAGTTCCTGGTGCAGCAGGCGTGGCGGACCGCCGCCCAGGGGACGGACGAGTTCCGGATCATCCTGGAGGAGGCCAGGGAGGCGTGCGCGCAGGCGGCGCTGCTGGCCCCGGGCGACCCGATTCCGTACATCATCGAGCTGTCGATCGCCCGCGGACTCTCGTACTCCCGCGAGGAGTTCGAGCAGCTGTGGCTGAAGATCCTGGACCGCGCGCCCGCGCACATGGGCGCCCACCTGGCGGCGCTGCACTACTGGTGCGAGAAGTGGCACGGCTCGCGCGACCTGGCGTACGGCTTCGCGGAGGCCGCCGCGGCCCGCGCGCCGCGCGCCTCCCTCCTCGCGGCGCTCCCGCTCTTCGCCGTGTACGAACACATGCCCGAGGTCAACCTCGTGCGCGGGTTCTACGAGAGCGAGGTCGTCACCAAGGCCATCGAGGGCGCCCTCTTCGCCGTGCACGCGGCGCGTCCGGACGACCCGATGCTGGCGCACGTCCGCCACCTGCTGGTCTTCTTCCTGGTGCGCTGCGAGCGCTGGGGCGAGGCGATGAGCCAGCTGGTGCACGTGGACGGCCACGTCGGGGCCCTGCCGTGGACCCTGACCCCCGACCCGGCCGAGAGCTACGCGCTGTACCGCGCGCTGGCGGTCGCGGGGTACGAGGCGAACGGCGGCAGCCCGGCGACGCTGCCGCACTGAGCCGGCCGGAATGCCGGCCCCTGCCCGCACGTTCCCTTGATGACGCCTTTGATGACGCCTTTGATGACGCCTTTGATGATGCCCTTGTCAGGCCACGCACGAGGAGAGACCCCATGATTTTCGGCCGCACGCCCGAGCTCCCCACCCCCGAGCAGGCCCTGAAGGGCCGGGCGACCCCGGAATTCGAGGTTCCCGCGCGCCACACGGTCCTCGGCAACCCGCTGCTCGGCCCCTACCCCGACGGCCTGGAGGTCGCGGACTTCGCGCTGGGCTGTTTCTGGGGCGCGGAGCGCAAGTTCTGGCAGACGGAAGGTGTTTGGACGACGTACGTCGGCTACCAGGGCGGTTACACCGAGAACCCCTCCTACGAAGAGGTCTGCTCCGGCCTGACCGGCCACACGGAGGCGGTCCGCGTCGTCTTCGACCCGGCGCGCGTCTCGTACGCCTCCCTCCTGAAGCTCTTCTGGGAGTCCCACAACCCCACGCAGGGCTTCCGCCAGGGCAACGACGTCGGCACGCAGTACCGCTCGGCGATCTACACGCACTCCCCCGAGCAGGAGGCCGGCGCGAAGGCGTCCCTAGAGGCCTACCAGCGGGTTCTGACGGCCGCGGGCCACGGCACGATCACGACGACGGTCCTCCCGGCCGAGGACAGGCCCTTCTGGCCGGCGGAGCCGTACCACCAGCAGTACCTGGACAAGAACCCCGACGGCTACTGCGGCATCGGTGGCACGGGCGCCCTCCTGGACACCCCGTCGGAGACGAACTGGGGGCGGGCCTGCCCTACGGGTATCGCGCCGGCCGACAGCTAAGGGGCCCCGTGGGCGGTGGCGTGTCCGTGCAGGCCCGCCACCTCGCCGAGAGCGGCCTCCAGGGCCGTGAGCCGGGTCTCGATCGCCGCCCTGTCCGTCAGGTGCTCCCCGCACTGCCTGAGCAGCGCCTCCAGGACCTTCAGCCTGGCCTCGTAGAAGTCGACGTAGTCCGTCATCGCCGTCCGCAGCGGGTGTGCCATGGCGTTGAAGATCACGCACACACCGTCGCCGCCGCCCGGGGCCACTTCCCGGGCGCGATCGGCGATGTACGTCAGGCGCTCCCTGATCACCTCTGGTGTCTCCCAGTCCGGCAGGCCGTACGCCGCGACGGTGATCGGCTTCCACGTGAGCGGCCTCGTCTTCTTTCCTCGCCTGGTCCTGCCGCAGTCGAGGGAGAGCGTCACCCGGTAGAAGTCCTGTCCCCGCACCGCCTCCCGTGCCGTGAGGGAGAGCAGGAACCGGTCGTCCTCACCGGCCGCCACCTGCTGGTTGACGCCCCGCGTGTGCCGGCCCTCCCGCAGGGGGAAGCCGAAGTGGTAGGAGCCGCTGGGTCCGAGCCGGCGCTCGCAGACAGGCAGCGGGTCCGTGATCTGTCCCCCCGGCAGGTCGACCACCAGGGGCAGGTCCAGCGCCGGCACGTGGACGAGGCCCTCCACGTCCAGGGAGACGCGGCGCACCAGGCAGCTCTGACCCCCGTCGTTGTGCACGGCGATGTCCAGGACGGGGCGGTCGGGGGCCAGTTCGTCGAGGACCCTCGCCGCGGGCTCCGGCTCCGCGAGGACGGCCGACGCGTCGGCCACCATGACGTCGACCAGCCTGATCCTGCCGTCCGGCTTCCTTCTGGCCCGCAGCGTCGCCCAAGCCGCGATGGCCGCCGCGGCGACAGCGGCGACGGCCGCGATGACGGCGACCCTCATGTACCTCTCCCTTCGCGTCGCGAGCCCCTGCCCGCGTCCGTCCCGCGCACGGCGCGCACTGTCCCGTGCCGCGTCGGCAGCGTACTGAGGCCCACTGACAACACCCATGTCCTCAAGAACCGCGCCTGCCTGGCCTCTGCTCTCAGCGAATCTGCCGCCAGCCGAGATCTCTGACAGCGCGGGGAGCCGCGGGCAACAGTGGGGGCACGGCGCGGCGTTGGAGCCGCGGTACTTCTGGGAGGTCCGATGTCAGTGCTCGGCAGTGGGTGGGACGCGGTGGCGCGGCCGCGGGGTGAGGACGGGGACACCGCTCCGTCCCGGTTCGACGACCATCTCGCGGCGCAGTTGCTCAACCAGCGGATCGTGCTTCTGGGGACACAGGTCGACGAGGTGTCCGCCAACCGCGTGTGCGCGCAGATGCTGTTGCTGTCGGCGGAGGACCCGAAGACCGACATCAGCCTGTACATCAACAGCCCCGGCGGGTCCGTCACCGCGGGGCTGGCCATCTACGACACCATGCGGCTCATCCCGAACGACGTCTCCACCCTCGCCATGGGGTTCGCCGCCAGCATGGGGCAGTTCCTGCTGAGCGTGGGCACGCACGGCAAGCGGTTCGCGCTGCCCAACGCGCGGATCATGATGCACCAGCCGTCGGCGGGCATCGGCGGGACCACCGCCGACATCGCCATCCAGGCCGAGAACCTGGAGTTCACGAAGAGGGCCATCGAGCGGATCACCGCCGAGCACACCGGGCAGAGCGAGGAGACGATCTCGCGCGACGGGGACCGCGACCGGTGGTTCACCGCCGAGCAGGCCAAGGAGTACGGGATGGTCGACCGCGTGGTCGAGTCCCTGGAGGACGTGCGGCCCGCCGGGTCGAAGCGGCGCATCGGGCTCGGGATCTGAGAGAGGGAGAGGACCGCAAGCGATGAGTCAGTACACGATTCCCACCGTCGTCGAGCGCACCCCGCAGGGCGAGCGCGCCTACGACATCTACAGCCGGCTGCTCTCCGAGCGCATCATCTTCCTCGGGACGGAGATCGACGACGGGGTGGCCAATGTCGTCATCGCGCAACTGCTCCATCTGGAGTCGTCGGCCCCGGAGCGCGAGGTGGCCGTCTACATCAACTCGCCCGGCGGCTCCTTCACCTCGCTCATGGCCATCTACGACACCATGGGCTTCATCACCGCCCCCATCTCCACCTTCTGCGTGGGGCAGGCCGCCTCGACCGCCGCGGTCCTGCTCGCCGGGGGCGACCCCGGACGGCGGTTCATCCTCGACCACGCGCGCGTGCTGCTCGGGCAGCCCGCGAGCCGCGGCCGGCAGGGGACGGTGTCCGATCTCGCCCTGGAGGCACAGGAGATGCTGCGGATCCGCTCCCAGGTGGAGGAGGTGCTGTCCCGGCACACGCACCACGACGTCGCCACCCTGCGCGCCGACATGGACCGCGACAAGGTCTTCACCGCGCAGGAGGCGGTCGCGTACGGACTGGCCGATCAGGTCCTCAGCAGGCGGACCGTACCGACGGCCACCTGAGGCCGGCCATGCCGGTGGGCCTTGAGACACGCCCGTGCCCGATGGCCACCTCAGACCCACCATGCCTACGGTCCGCCTGAGACGACCCTGCCCAGGGTGCCGCCTGACACCGACCCGTGCCCACGGTGCCGCCCCCTGCGGCCGACGTACGCATGGTGCCGCCCGAGGCCGTTCGCATGGGACCGCCCGAGGGCGGGCCGTGCCGGTGGCCGCGTGAGACGGGCCCGTGGCCGCCGCAGGCCGACCATGCCCACGGCCCGCCCGAAGCGCGCCCGTGCCCAGGCCGCCCGAAGCGCGCCCGTGCCCCCTTGGCCGCCGCCGGCCCACCATGCCCACAGTTCCGCCCGACGGCCGTACCGTGCCGGTGGCCGCGTGAGACGGGCCCGTACCCCGTGGCCGCCCCAAGGGCCCGACCGTGCCCACGGCCCGCCTGACGCCGACCCGCCCATGGCCTCCTGAAGCGCGCCCGTGCCCCCGGGGCCGCCCTCAGGCCCACGGTGCCGCCAGAGGGCCGGCCCTGCCCACCATGCCGCCCGAAAGCCGGGGCGCCCCGGCCCTCAGGCCGCCAGCCGCACCTGTCCCTGCTGGTACGACGCCCTGGCCGGCCTCGCGCGAGGGAGGCCGGCCAGGCGGCTCTGGGCCAGGGACAACAGGTCCGGCAGGGCCAGGCCGAGGGCGTGGGCCGCGGCCGCGAGGACCTCGGACGAGGCCTCCTTGCGGCCGCGCTCCAGCTCGGAGAGGTAGGGCATGGAGATCCGGGCGGCGTCGGCCACGTCCTTGAGCGTGCGCTCCTGGGCGAGGCGCTCACCGCGCAGGACGTCCCCGACGACATCACGCCACAGGGGCTCCTTGGCCGCGGGGCCCGGCTCGCGTGCCGGGGCCGGCATCGCCCTGACCGGGCGCAGGGGGATGACGCGGGCGTCGTTCGGCATCTGCCGCTCTTGGCTGCTCACCCCCTCAGCCTAGGAGTGAACCCGGCCGCCGGGCAGGGCGGAACGTTCCGCCGCCCGCGAAATCCCGGAGCGCGCGGTGTCAGTCGGCCGCCGCCCCGACCGCCGACGCGTCCTTGCCCCAGCTCGCCAGCAACCGCAGCGCCTGCGCCGACTCCGAACCCGGCTCCGCGTGGTACATCACCAGCGACTGGTCGCAGTCGTCCGGCAGCCGCAGCGTCTCGTAGGCAAGGGTCAGTTCGCCCACCAGCGGGTGGCGCAGGCGCTTGACGCCGTGGCCCTTCTCCTTCACGTCGTGCGTGGCCCACAGCCGCCTGAAGTCCTCGCTCTTCACGGACAGTTCCCCGACGAGGGCGGACAGCTCCGGGTCGTTGGGGTAGCAGCCCGCGTCCATGCGGAGGTAGCTGACGATGTCGGAGGCCTTCTGCTCTCAGTCGACGAAGAGACCGGGCGAGCGCGGGTCGAGGAAGCAGATCCGCGCCCAGTTGCGGTCCTTGGGGGCCAGTGCGCCCCAGTCGCCGAAGAGGGCCGCCGCCGGCGCGTTCCAGCCGAGGAGGTCCGAGCGGCGCCCGACGACGTACGCCGGCACGCCCTCGATGGAGTCGAGCAGCCGCTGGAGCGCGGGCCGCATGTGCTGCTGACGGGTGGCCCGCTTCTTCTTCACCGTCTTCGGCTTCGCGAGGCGCGTGAGGTGGGCGTGCTCGGCGTCGGACAGCCGCAGGGCGCGCGCGATGGCGTCGAGCACCTCGCCGGAGACGTTGCGGCCGTTGCCCTGCTCCAGGCGCGTGTAGTACGCGACGGAGACCCCGGCGAGCTGCGCGAGCTCCTCGCGGCGCAGGCCGGGCACCCGGCGGTGGCGGCCGAAGCCGGTCAGTCCGACGTCCTGCGGCTGGAGCCGGGCCCGGCGCGAGCGCAGGAACTCGCTCAGCTCGGCCCGCCCGTCGAGCGGCGCGCTCGGCGGGCCCTGCGGCCGCGGCGCCGCGCCCTCGGAGGTGTCGTCCATGCGGTCCATTATCCCGGGCCGCCCCACTGGTCGTACGTCCCTGAGCCTGTCCCCGCCAGTAGTAGGACCACTGGACGTAGGCAGAACGGGTGGCTGGGTGATGTCGCAGGTCACGGGCAGGGTGATGACCATGACTGAGACCATGACTGAGCAGATCACCACCGTTTCCGCCTATGCCGCTCCCGCCCCCGACGCGCCCCTGGAGCGGACCACGATCCCGCGCCGCGCCGTCGGCGGGTCCGACGTCCTGATCGACATCAAGTACGCCGGGATCTGCCACTCGGACATCCACCAGGCCCGTGACGGCTGGGGCGAGGGCATCTTCCCGATGGTGCCCGGCCACGAGATCGCCGGAGTCGTGACCGAGGTCGGCCCCGACGTCACCAAGTTCTCCGTGGGCGACCGCGTGGGCGTCGGCTGCATGGTCGACTCCTGCCGGGAGTGCGAGAACTGCCGGGCGGGCCTGGAGCAGTACTGCGTGCGGGGCAATGTCCCGACGTACAACGGCCTCGGCAAGGACGGCGAGCCGACCTACGGCGGCTACTCCACGCACATCGTCGTCGACGAGGCGTACACCGTGCGCATCCCGGACGGGCTCGCGCTGGACGTCGCCGCGCCGCTGCTGTGCGCCGGCATCACCACGTACTCCCCCCTCAGGCGCTGGAACGCGGGCCCCGGCAAGAAGATCGCCGTGGTGGGCCTCGGCGGTCTCGGCCACATGGCCGTCAAGATCGCGCACGCCATGGGCGCCGAGGTGACCGTCCTGTCGCAGTCCCTGCGCAAGAAGGCCGACGGCGAGCGGCTCGGCGCCGACCACTACTACGCGACCAGTGACGACGCCACGTTCGAGCAGTTGGCCGGGGCCTTCGACATGATCCTCTCCACGGTCTCGGCGCCGCTGCCACTGGACAGGTACCTGGGGCTGCTGCGCACCGAGGGCGCCTTCGTGAACGTCGGCGCCCCCGAGGAGCCCGTCTCCCTCAACCTCTTCTCCGTGATCGGCGGCGGCAAGACCCTCGCCGGATCCATGATCGGCGGCATCCGGGAGACGCAGGAGATGCTGGACTTCTGCGCGGAGCACCGGCTGGGCTCGGAGATCGAGCTGATCCGCGCCGACCAGATCAACGAGGCGTACGAGCGGGTCCTGGCCAGCGATGTGCGCTACCGCTTCGTGATCGACGCGGCGACGATCTGAGCGGCGCCCCGGTGCCGCGACGGCCCCGTGGCCTGAAAGCGTCTCGGGCGCGGGGCCTGGTCCGCAGGGCGTGGCACAACCGGGACCCGTGACCGATACGGGCGCCCTGCACCCCGGCCTACCGTGGTTCCTGTCAGCGCAGGGCACGGGGGTTCCGGCGGGACTCCGGCGGACAGGGAGGTCACACGATGTCCATCGAGTTGAACCACACGATCGTCGCGGCCACGGACAAGAAAGCGTCGGCGCGCTTCCTGGCCGACGTCCTGGGGCTCGAAGCGGGCCCGGAGTACGGCCCGTTCGCCCCCGTGGAGATCCCCAACGGCGTGACCCTCGACTACTTCGAGAGCGACGACGGACCGATCACGCCACAGCACTACGCCTTCCTGGTCTCCGAGGACGAGTTCGACGCGATCTTCGGGCGGATCAAGGAGCGGGGGCTGACGTACTGGGCCGACCCGTACCACCGCCGCGCAGGCGAGATCAACACGAACGACGGCGGCCGGGGCGTCTACTGGGACGACCCCGACGGGCACAAGCTGGAGATCCTCACCAGGCCCTACGGCAGCGGCGCCTGAGGCACGGCGCTCCCGGCCAGGAACGCGAGCACCGGCTCCGTGGCCACGTCCGCGAACTCCTCGAAGTACGCGTGCCGGGCGCCCGGGACGAGGAACGTTCCGGCGTCCGGGATGCGGGCGGCGAGCAGCGGCGCGTTGGCGGCCGGGTTGAACGCGTCGTCCGTGCCGTGCACGACCAGCGTCGGCGCCGTGATGCGAGGCAGCGCGTCCCACGCGTCGTGGCGCGCGCTGGCCCGCAGGTGGCGGCGGCGGGCGTGGGCGGGCATGGTCGGGTCGCCGATCGTGTGGAACTCCCGTCCCGGGTGGGCGCGTTCCTGCTCGGCGAGCCAGGCCGGGGTGTACATCAGCTCCAGCAGAGCGCGGCGCGCGGCGTCCGGGTCGGCCTGGCTCAGGGCCGCCCGGACCTCGGGGCCGCGCTCGACGCCGTGCGGGGCCCCCGGCGACGTACAGCCGAGGACGAGACGGCCGACGCGGTCGGGGTGGTCGGCGGCCAGCCACTGCGCGACGCGGCCGCCCATGGAGGTGCCGTAGACGTGGGCGCGGTCGATGCCCGCGTGGTCGAGGACCGCGACGACGTCACGGGCGAAGCCCGGTGTGCTGTACGTGTCGGTGTCGGGGCGGTCGCTCTCGCCGGTGCCGCGGTGGTCGAGTACGACGGTCGTGAAGCGCGCGGCGAAGTCGTCGCGCACGCAGTCCCACCAGTGGTGGCTGTTGGACTGCCCGGCGAGCAGCACCAACGGTTCACCCGCGCCGTCCAGTCGGTAGTGGATCGCGGCGCCGTCGGCCGCCGCGGCGAAGGGCACGGCCGGTCACTTTCCGCGCAGGTCGGCGACGAGACGGAAGCGCTCCAGAACGAGTTCGGTGCCGTCGTCGACGGTGAACGTCTCGTCGCCGAGCGCGGCGCGCAGCTCGGCGCTGTGCCAGAAGCTCTCGTGCCCGGCGCGCCAGGCGGCGACGGTCGTGTACCCCTCGCCCTCGTCCACGGCGTGGGCGAGGTCCACGTCGGCCAGCGGCACGACCCGCACCTCTGTCGTCTCGATGACGGCCACGGGCCGGTCGGCGGAGTCGACGACGACCGCGCGTTCACCGGCCTCGGGGAGCGGGTCGCCGTCACGCTCGTAACCGGCCGCCAAGCCCGTCGTCGACGTCTTGGAACCGTCCAGGATCGCCGCCACGAGCTGGTCGCGCAGCGGTCCGGGGAAGGCGAACTCCGCCTTGGGGAGCGAGGCGTGGGCGCTCGGGGTGTCGTGGGGTGACGTGGTCATGGGAGCACGATAACGGCGCCGCCCGGCTCACTCCCGGGGCGGGCGGGACGCACCCCGGTCCCGCGGCGCTTGCAGCACCGGCCCCAGCGCGCGGCCGTGCGCCCCACCGAGGACGACGAGACCATGCTGCGCGCCCTGCTGGACAAGCACCGCGGCCGCGACCCCGCCGGCCACTTCGCGCTCCGCCGCGCCCACGGCGTCGTCTTCTCCCCCCGCGGCCAGGCCCC
>NZ_JAFEXF010000135.1 GCF_016905445.1 Streptomyces sp. G44 | reverse complement strand
GGGCGGTTGACGGCGGTGGTGCATGCGGCGGGTGTGGTGGATGACGGTGTGGTGGAGTCGTTGTCGGTGGAGCGTGTGGCGGGTGTGCTGCGTGCGAAGGCGGATGCGGCGTGGGTGCTGCATGAGGTGACGCGGGGGATGGATCTGTCGGCGTTTGTGCTGTTTTCGTCCTTCGCGGGTGTGGTTGGTGGTATGGGGCAGGCGAGTTATGCGGCGGCCAATGCGTATTTGGATGCGTTGGCGGAGTACCGGCGGGGTCTGGGTCTGCCGGCGACGTCGGTGGCGTGGGGTCCGTGGGCGGGTGGGGGTATGGCGTCGGGGGAGATCGAGGAGCGGGCGCGGCGTGGTGGCCTGTCCCCGTTGATGCCCGAGCGTGCTCTGGCCGCCCTGCGAGAGGCCGTTGGCCGGGGTGATGGGGCCGTCGTGGTGGCGGATGTGGACTGGGAGCGGTTCGGGTCCGGTGCCCGTGGCAGCCTCTTCGACGGCATCCCGGAAGTACGCCGCCTGCGCGAGACCACCACCGACGACACCACCCCGCGCGAGGACTCCGCGGACACGCGCCGACGCCTCGCGCACATGCCGGAAAGCGAAAGGGCGGACGCACTGGTGGAATTGGTGTGCGTACACACCGCGGCCGTGCTCGGTTATGCGCATTCCGTCGCCGTCGACCCCGGCCGTACCTTCAGCGAACTCGGCTGTGATTCCCTGACCGCGGTGGAGATCCGCAACCAGCTGACCGCGGCCACCGGGGTGCCGCTGGCCGCGGGCGCGGTCTTCGACCACCCCACGCCGGCCGCGCTCGCAGAGGAGCTGGGCGCCGGTCTCGCCGCCGAGGCGGGCGGTGCGGGCGACTCCACGGGCCTCGGCATGGCAGCCTTGGAGCAGCTCGAAGGCGCCCTGTCCGAAGGCGTCGCCGACGACCTCACCCGGAACCGCATCGCCGAGCGTCTGCAAGCCCTGGCGGCCCGGCTCACCGGCACGGGAGAGGAACCGGCGGACGGGGGCGGGGCGGCGGCGAAGTTCGACGACGCCACCGACGACGAGCTCTTCGACTTCATCCACCGGGAGCTCGGGCGCTAGCCGCACCGCGAGCCCGGACAGCGAAGAAGTAGAGGTCAGAGGGGTTCTCGACCCCTTTCCGTAGGGGCGGATAGGGGTTGTTCCCGCCGCCCCTGCGCTCATAGCGTGACAGCAATGAAAATAGCATCGCGTGGTCATGCCCTGAATGGGAAAGGGAATTCGGTCCCTTTCCCGTTACGGATACACCCGCCGATGTGTGCTTGAGCGCAATCGGCCGCTGGCGCAACGGTAGCCAGCGGCTTCAGCGCTGTGTGTGGCCCGCGCCGGCCATGCCGAACACAACCCATACAGGGCAAGTCCCGTCGACGGCTGCGCAGATGCTGTCGGTTCCGGAGAGGTGGCTTTAGGTGGCGAACGAGGAGACACTTCGTGACTACCTCAAATGGGTGACCGCAGATCTGCACGAGGCGCGTCGGCAGTTGCGCGAAAAGGAGGCCGCGAGCCAGGAGCCCATTGCGATCGTGGCCATGGGCTGCCGCTTCCCCGGCGGAGTCGGATCACCCGAGGAGCTGTGGCGGCTCGTCGCCGAAGGCACCGACGCGATCGGTGACTTCCCCACCGACCGGGGATGGGACCTCGAGCGTCTCTACGACCCGGACCCGGGCGCTTCCGGCACCAGCTATGTGCGCGGCGGCGGCTTCATCGACGAGGCGAGCGCCTTCGACCCGGGCCTCTTCAACATCTCGCCGCGCGAGGCTCTCGCCATGGACCCGCAGCAGCGGCAACTGCTCGAAGTGGCCTGGGAGACCTTCGAACGCGCGGGCATCGACCCGCTGTCGCTCAAGGGCAGCTCCGTCGGAGTGTTCGCCGGCATCAACAGCCAGGACTACCTCAACACACTGCTCGGTGCCGACGCCGAAGGCGTCGAGGGCTACCTCAGCACCGGCAACGCCGCGGCCGTCCTGTCCGGCCGCGTCTCCTACACCCTGGGTCTCGAAGGCCCCGCCGTCACGATGGACACGGCGTGCTCGTCGTCGCTGGTCGCCCTGCACCTGGCGGTCCAGGCGCTGCGCAACGGCGAGTGCGCCATGGCCCTCGCCGGCGGCGTCACCATCATGTCCGCGCCCGGCCTCTTCGTGGAGTTCAGCCGTCAGCGCGGGCTCGCGTCCGACGGCCGCTGCAAGCCGTTCGCCGCCGCCGCCGATGGCACGGGCTGGGGCGAGGGCGTCGGCCTGCTCCTGGTGGAGCGTCTTTCGGACGCCCGCCGCAACGGCCACGAGGTCCTCGCGGTCGTCCGCGGCTCCGCTGTCAACCAGGACGGCGCGTCCAACGGCCTGACCGCGCCCAACGGTCCGTCCCAGCGCCGCGTCATCCGCCAGGCCCTCAGCAGCGGCGGACTCGCCCCGGCCGACATCGACGTGGTCGAGGCGCACGGGACGGGAACGACCCTCGGCGACCCGATCGAGGCGCAGGCCCTGCTCGCCTCCTACGGCAAGGACCGCCCGGAGAACCGTCCGCTGTGGCTCGGCTCCATCAAGTCGAACATCGGCCACACGCAGGCCGCCGCCGGCGTCGCGGGCGTCATCAAGATGGTCATGGCGATGCGCCACGGCGTCCTGCCGAAGACCCTGCACGTCGACGAACCGACCCCGCACGTGGACTGGTCCGCCGGAGCCGTCGAACTGCTCACCGAGGCCCGCCCCTGGCCCGAGACGGGGCAGCCGCGCCGTGCCGCGGTGTCGTCGTTCGGCGTGAGCGGCACCAACGCGCACACCATCCTGGAACAGGCGCCCGCCCCCGAGCCCCTGCCCGAGGCCGGGAACAAGCCCGCGGAGAACAAGCCCGCGGAGAACACACCCGCGGACCAGGAAGCGGCCGAGCGGACCGCGCCCGCTGCCGGAGCCGTCGTGCCGTGGGTCCTGTCGGGCCGGACCGGAGCCGCCGTGCTCGCCCAGGCCGTACGGCTGCGCGACCACCTGGACGAGCACCGGGACCTGTCCCCTCTCGACATCGGCCACTCGACCGTCGTGACGCGTGCCGCCCTCGACCACCGCGCCGTCGTCGTCGCCGCTGACCCGGCGTCCACGCTGACCGCCTTCGCCGAGGGGACACCCACCGGTGACGTCGTGCGAGGCGTCGCGGACCTGCGAGGCAAGGTGGCACTGGTCTTCCCGGGCCAGGGTTCGCAGTGGGTCGGCATGGCCACCGGACTCATCGCCTCCTCGCCGGTGTTCGCGGAGCGCATGCGCGCGTGCGCGGACGCACTCTCTCCGTACGTGGACTGGTCGCTGTACGAGGTCCTCGACGATGCCGAGGCGTTGGAGCGCGTCGATGTCGTGCAGCCGGTGCTGTGGGCCGTGATGGTGTCGCTCGCCGAGCTGTGGCAGTCGCACGGCATCAAGCCCGCGGCCGTGGTGGGCCACTCCCAGGGCGAGATCGCGGCGGCCTGTGTGGCTGGTGCGCTGTCTCTCGATGACGCGGCCCGCGTGGTGGCGCTGCGGTCGAAGGCGATCCTTGCGCTGTCCGGGCTCGGCGGCATGGTCTCCGTGGCGCTGCCCGTCGACGACGTACGGGCACGGCTGACGGAAGGTCTGTCCGTCGCGGCGGTCAATGGTCCGTCGAGCGTGGTGGTGTCCGGTGACGTGGCCGAGCTGGACGCGCTCCTCGCCGCCTGCGAGGCCGATGAGGTGCGGGCGAGGCGTATCCCGGTGGACTACGCCTCCCACTCGGCACACGTGGAAGCCATCCATGCCGAGCTTCAGCAGGTCCTCGCGGGGCTTGAGCCGCGTACGTCCGAGATCCCGTTCTTCTCCACGGTGACCGGCGACTGGCTGGACACCACCGTGATGGACGCCGAGTACTGGTACACCAACCTCCGCCAGACCGTCCGCTTCGAAGAGGCCACCAGGGCACTGGCGGAGCAGGGGTACCGGTTCTTCGTCGAGGCGTCGGCGCATCCCGTGCTGACCGTCGGTCTCCAGGAGAGCCTGGACGCCGCGGGCACCGACGCGCTCGTCCTGGGCTCGCTGCGCCGCGACGAGGGCGGCCTCCGCCGCTTCGTCACCTCGCTGGCCGAGGGCTGGGTGCGCGGCCTGCCCGTCGACTGGTCACCCCTGCTCGCCGGCGGACGCCGCGTCGACCTGCCTACGTATGCCTTTCAGCGGGAGCGGTTCTGGCCGGAGGCGGCTGGTGGGTTTTTGGGTGATGTGGGTTCGGTGGGGTTGGGTGCGGCGGATCATCCGTTGCTGGGTGCTGTGGTGTCGTTGGCGGATGCTGATGGTGTGGTGCTGACGGGTCGGTTGTCGGTGCAGACGCATCCGTGGCTGGCGGATCATGTGGTGTCGGGTGTGGTGTTGTTGCCGGGTACGGCGTTTGTGGAGTTGGCGGTGCGGGCGGGGGATCTGGTCGGGTGTGACCGGGTGGAGGAGTTGACGTTGGAGGCGCCGTTGGTGGTGCCGGAGCGTGGTGGTGTGCGGTTGCAGGTGGTGGTGTCGGGGGGTGAGGGGGCCGGGCGGCAGTCTTTCGCGGTGTATTCGCGTGCTGCTGAGGCGGGTGAGGATGGTCCGTGGACGCGGCATGGCAGTGGTGTGCTGGTGGAGTCCGGTGGGTCTGGTGCGGCTGGTGTGGCTGGTGCGGGGTTTGATCTGGCTGTGTGGCCGCCGGTGGGGGCGACGGCGCTGGATGTGGAGGGGTTGTATCCGGGGCTGGCCGAGGTGGGTCTGGCGTATGGTGCGTCTTTCCGGGGGCTGCGTGCCGCCTGGCGGCGTGGCGAGGAGGTGTTCGCCGAGGTCGCCCTGCCCGAGGAGCAGCGCACGGCCGCGGGCCGGTTCGGTGTGCACCCGGCGCTGCTCGACGCGGCACTGCACCCGGTCGGACTCGGCCTCCTCGACGTCGGCGCCGACGGAGCGCAGGCACTGCTGCCCTTCAGCTGGAACGGCGTCTCGCTGTACGCGACCGGTGCCACGACGCTGCGTGTGCGGCTCTCGCCCGCGGGGGCGCGCGGCATAGCCGTGCAGGCGGCGGACGAGCAGGGCGCCCCCGTCGCGTCGGTGGACGTCCTCGCGCTCAGGCCGGTTGCCGAAAGCGGCGCCGAACGGTCCGCGCAGACCCACGAGTTCCTCTTCGACCTGAGCTGGCGGGTCGTCACCGCGGCCCGGCCGGACGGAGCGGACAGCGACACCCGCCTGGCCGTCGTCGGCGCCGACAGCCTCGGGCTGCGCTCCGCGCTGGGCTCTCCCCGTGGACTCGACACCTACGCGGACCTCGCCGCCCTCGGCGCCGAGGACTCCGTGCCGGCGACCGTCCTGTGGAGCCCAGGACCCTCCGGGGCCCCCGGGAACCCCGACGGTCCGGAGCTCGCCGACGGCACGACGCTGCCCGCGGCGGTGCGGGCCGCCACGTACGAGACGCTGGAGACCGTCCAGGCGTGGCTGGCCGACGAACGGTTCGCCGGCTCCCGGCTCGTGGTGGTCACGCGGGGCGCCGTCGACGCCGTGCCCGGTGCCGGAGTGCCGAACCTCGCCCATGCCCCCCTGTGGGGCCTCGTGCGGTCCGCGCAGTCGGAGAACCCGGGGCGGTTCGTCCTGCTCGACCTCGACCCTGAAGGCCTTGATCCCGAAGGTCTCGATCTTGAGGGTCTGCTGCGCGCCGCCGTCGCCTCGGGTGAGCCGCAGCTCGCCCTCCGGGGCGACACCCTCCTCGTCCCCCGGCTCGTCCGCACCGAGCCGACGGGCCCCGAGGGCCTGCCGGCCGTCCCCGCCACCGGCACCGTGCTGGTCACCGGCGCCACCGGCACCCTCGGCGGCCTGTTCGCCCGGCATCTCGTCACCGCCCACGGCGTGCGGCACCTGCTGCTCGCCAGCCGCAGCGGCGAAGCCGCCCCCGGCGCGGCCGCCCTCGCCGCGGAACTGCGGGAGCTCGGCGCCGACGTGACGATCGCCGCGTGCGACGTCGCCGACCGCGACGACCTCGCCGCGCTGCTCGCCGCCGTGCCCGCCGCGCACCCGCTGACCGGCGTCGTGCACACCGCGGGCGTCCTCGACGACGGTGTCGTCTCCTCGCTGACCCCCGAGCGCGTCGACCACGTGCTGCGGCCCAAGGTGGACGCCGCCGTCAACCTGCACGAGCTGACCCGTGACGCCGACCTGTCGCTGTTCGTCGTCTTCTCCTCCGCCGCCTCCACGCTCGGCGCCGCGGGCCAGGGCAACTACGCCGCCGCCAACGCCTTCCTCGACGCGCTGGCCGCGCGGCGGCGCGCACGGGGGCTGCCCGCGACCTCCCTCGCCTGGGGACTGTGGGCCGAACGCTCCACCATGACCGGTCACCTGGACGAAGCCGCCGTCGCCCGCCGGGAAAGCTCCGGTGCCGCCGCCCTGACCTCGCAGGACGGCCTCGCGCTGTTCGACGCGGCACTCGCGGCCGGCCGGGCCGCGCTCGTCCCGGTCCGCCTCGACCTGGCCGTGCTGCGCTCCCGGGCCAGGGCCGGCCTGACCGACGTACCCACCGTGCTGCGCGATCTCGTACGCGTGCCGGCGCGGCGCACCGCGGGTGGTGCCCCCGACGGGGCCTCGTCGCTGGCACGGCGCCTGGCGGCACTGCCCACCGCCGACCGGGAGCGCGAGGTGGCCTCCCTGATCCGGGCGAACGTCGCCGGAGTACTCGGCTACGCGGGACCCGACGCCGTCGACGAGGGCCGCGCCTTCCGCGACCTCGGCTTCGACTCGCTGACCGCGCTCGAACTGCGCAACCGGCTCAACGCGGCCACCGGGCTGCGCCTGCCCGCCACCCTCGTCTTCGACCACCCGACACCCGCGGCCCTCTCGGGCTTCCTGCTCACCGAACTCCTCGGCACGGGCCCCCTGCCCGCCGCCGCCCCGCAGCTCACCGGCGCCACCGACGAACCCATCGCCATCGTCGCGATGAGCTGCCGCTACCCGGGCGGCGTCACCTCCCCGGAAGACCTGTGGCAGCTCGTCGCCTCCGGCACCGACACCGTCGCCGAACTGCCCGGCGACCGCGGCTGGGACCTCGACGGGCTCTACGACCCTGCGGGGCGCAACGGCACCTCGTACACCCGGTCCGGTTCCTTCGTGTACGACGCCCACCACTTCGATCCCGCCTTCTTCGGGATCAGCCCGCGCGAGGCGCAGGCCATGGACCCGCAGCAGCGGCTCCTCCTGGAGGCGGCCTGGGAGGCGTTCGAACGCGCCGGCATCGACCCGGCGTCACTGCGCGGCAGCCGTACGGGCGTGTTCGCCGGTGTGATGTACCACGACTACTCCTCCCTGGCGTTCGGCGCCTCCGGGGAAGGCGTCGACGAGCTGATGGGCTACCTGGGCAACGGCAGCGCGGGCAGCGTCGCCTCCGGCCGGGTCGCCTACACCTTCGGTCTCGAAGGGCCCGCGGTCACCGTCGACACGGCGTGCTCGTCGTCGCTGGTCGCCCTGCACCTGGCGGTCCAGGCGCTGCGCAACGGCGAGTGCACGATGGCCCTCGCCGGCGGTGTCACCGTCATGTCCACGCCCGGCACGTTCGTCGAATTCAGCCGCCAGCGCGGCCTGGCGGCCGACGGCCGCTGCAAGTCCTTCGCCGGCGCCGCGGACGGCACCGGCTGGGGCGAGGGCGTCGGCCTGCTCCTCGTCGAGCGCCTGTCGGACGCTCGCCGCAACGGCCACCAGGTCCTCGCGGTCGTCCGCGGCTCCGCCGTCAACCAGGACGGCGCCTCCAACGGCCTGACCGCGCCCAACGGCCCCTCCCAGCAACGCGTCATCCGCCAGGCCCTGGCGTCGGCCGGGCTCACCCCCGCGGACGTGGACGCCGTCGAGGCCCACGGCACCGGCACCACACTGGGCGACCCGATCGAGGCACAGGCGCTGCTGGCCACCTACGGACAGGACCGCGACGCCGGCCGGCCGCTGTGGCTCGGCTCCATCAAGTCCAACTTCGGCCACACCCAGGCCGCCGCGGGCGTGGCGGGCATCATCAAGATGGTCATGGCGATGCGCCACGGCGTCCTGCCGAAGACCCTGCACGTCGACGAACCGACCCCGCACGTGGACTGGGCCGCCGGAGCCGTCGAGCTGTGCACCGAGGCCCGCCCGTGGCCGGAGACCGAACGGCCGCGCCGCGCGGGCGTCTCCTCCTTCGGCGTGAGCGGCACCAACGCCCACGTCATCGTCGAGCAGGTGCCGGCGGCCACGCCCGAACCCGCGGAACCGGCGCCGTCCGGGGCAGCCCCGGGCGTCGTGCCCTGGCTGCTCTCCGCGAAGACCCCCGAGGCCCTGCGCGACCAGGCGCGCCGCCTGCGCGCCCACGCGGCGGCCCCCGGTGTCACGCCCGGCGACATCGGTCTCTCGCTCGCCACCACCCGCGCCCGCCTCGAACACCGCGCCGTCGTGCTCGGCGGCGACCACGAGGAGCTGCTCGCCGCCCTGGACGCCCTCGCGGCAGGCACCCCCGACCCCCGCGTGGTCGAGCACGCCGCCCAGGGCAGCGCCGACCGGACCGTCTTCGTGTTCCCCGGACAGGGATCGCAGTGGGTCGGCATGGCCGCCGGACTCCTCGACTCCGCACCGGCGTTCGCGGAACGGATGCGCGAGTGCGCCGCCGCCCTTTCCCCCTACACCGACTGGTCGCTGTTCGAGGTCCTCGACGATGCCGAGGCGCTGGAGCGCGTCGACGTCGTCCAGCCCGCGCTGTGGGCCGTGATGGTGTCCCTCGCCGGACTGTGGCAGTCGTACGGCGTCGAGCCCGCGGCGGTCGTGGGGCACTCCCAGGGGGAGATCGCCGCGGCCTGCGTGGCGGGGGCCCTGCCCCTCGAAGACGCCGCCAAGGTGGTGGCGCTGCGCTCCAAGGCGATCCTCGCCCTCTCGGGCCGGGGCGGCATGGTGTCCGTGCCGCTGCCGCTCGACGAGGTCGAGCGGCGGCTGACCGACGGCCTCTCCGTGGCCGCCGTCAACGGACCTGCCTCCGTCGTCGTCTCCGGTGACGGCGACGCCCTCGACGCCCTCCTGGCGGACTGCGCGACCCACGGGGTGCAGGCCCGCCGCATCCCCGTCGACTACGCCTCGCACTCCGCGCACGTCGAAGCCATCGAGGAGGAACTGGCGCGGTCCCTCGCCGGCATCCGGCCGCGGTCCGCCGCGGTGCCGCTGTACTCGGCGGTGACCGGCGACCTCCTCGACACCGAGGCGATGGACGCCGGCTACTGGTACACCAACCTCCGCACCACCGTCCGCTTCGATGCCGCCGTCCGGGCCCTCGTCCGCGCCGGACACCAGGCGTTCATCGAGGTCAGCCCGCACCCCGTGCTGACGGTGCCGGTCGCCGAGACGATCGAGGACCTCGGTGCGCGGGCCGTCGTCACCGGCACCCTCCGCCGCGACCAGGGGAGCACGGCGCGGTTCGTCACCGCGCTGGCCGAGGCCGCGACACGCGGGGTGCCCGTCGACTGGCGCCCGCTGTTCCCCGGCGCCACCCGCGTCGACCTGCCCACCTACGCCTTCCAGCGCGAGCGCTACTGGCTCGACGTGCCCCCCGCCGCGTGGCAGGCCGCCGACACCGCCGACGAAGGCGAACAGGAGTTCTGGGAGGCCGTCGAGCGCGGCGACCTGCCGGCCGTCGCCGGTGCGCTGCGCGTCGGCGAGGAGTCCATCGGCGAGGTGCTGCCCGCCCTGGCCGCCTGGCGGCAGGGACGCCGCCGCCGGACCACCGTCGACTCCTGGCGCTACCGCGTCACCTGGCAGCCCGTCACCGACCCCGCGACCGCCGCCCTCACCGGCACCTGGCTCGTCGTCACCCACGCCGACCTGGCCGGTCAGGAGTGGCAGCGGGCCGCTCCCGCGGCGCTCACGGCCGCGGGCGCGGACGTCGTCACCCTCGAACTCACCGGCGACGACTGCGGCCCCGACCTGCTCGCGGCGCGGATCACCACGGCACTCGACGGCCGTACGGCGGCCGGGGTCCTGACCCTGCTGCCGATGGACGAGCGCCCGCACGCCGACCACTCCGTCGTACCGCGCGGCGCTGCCGCCACCCTCGACCTCATCCGTGCGCTCGGCACGCTTGGCCTCACCGCCCCCCTGTGGGCGGCCACCCGCGGCGCCGTCGCGCTGCCGTTCGACGAGGAGCCGGTCTCCACCGCCCAGGCCCACGTGTGGGGCCTCGGCCGGGTCGCCGCCCTCGAACACCCCGACCGCTGGGGCGGTCTCGTCGACCTGCCGGGCACCGCCGACGCACGCGCGGGCAACCGGCTCGCCGCCGCGCTCGGCGGACTCGACGGCGAGGACCAGGTCGCCCTGCGCACGTCCGGGATGTTCGGCAGGCGCCTCCAGCGCGCCCCGCTCGGCGACACCGCGCCCGTCAGCCCCTGGCAGCCCCGCGGCACCGTGCTGGTCACCGGCGGCACCGGCGCCCTCGGCGGACACGTGGCGACCTGGCTCGCCGCCAACGGCGCCGAGCACCTCGTGCTCACCAGCCGCCGCGGCCCGGCCGCCGAGGGCGCCGCCGAACTGGAGAGCCGCCTCACCGGCCTCGGCGCGCGCGTCACCCTCGCGGCCTGCGACGTCGCCGACCGCGACGCGCTCGCCGCCCTCCTCGACTCGCTCCCCGATGACCAGCCGCTGAGCGCCGTCGTCCACACGGCGGGCGTCGGCCAGTCGACCCTCCTCGCCGACATCGACACCGCCGAGTACGCCCGGGTCGTCGGCGCCAAGACCGCGGGCGCCCGGCACCTCGACGAACTGCTCGCCGACACCGAGCTCGACGCGTTCGTGCTCTTCTCGTCGAACTCCGCCACCTGGGGCGGCGGCGGCCAGGCGGCGTACGCCGCGGGCAACGCCCACCTGGACGCCCTCGCCCACCGCCGACGCGCCGCGGGCCGCACCGCCACCGCGATCGCCTGGGGCGCGTGGGGCGGCGACGGCATGGCCGCCGGCGAGGGCACCCAGGAACACCTGAGCCGCCGCGGCGTCCTGACCATGGACCCGGACCTCGCCGTGGCCGCGCTCGTCCAGGCCGTCGAAGCCGACGAGACCACCGTGTCCATCGCCGACGTCGACTGGGCGCGCTTCGTGCCCGGCTTCGTCTCCGCCAGGCCCAGCCCGCTGCTGCGCGCCCTGCCCGAGGCCCGGGCCGCCGCAGAGACCGCCGACGGCAGCGACAACGGCACCACGGAGGAGTCCGAACTCGTCCGGAAGCTGTCGGCAGCCGCCCCCGACGACCGGACGCGGATGCTCGTCGAACTGGTCCGCGCGAACGCCGCCGCCGTACTCGGCTATCCCGACCCCACCGCGGTGGAGGCGGGACGGGCCTTCCGCGAACTGGGCTTCGACTCGCTCACCGCCGTGGAGCTGCGCAACCGCCTCAAGGCACGCACCGGCCTCGCCCTCTCCGCCACCCTCGTCTTCGACCACCCGACGCCCCAGGCGCTCGCCGAGCATCTGGGCGCCGAACTCCTCGGCGTCCGCGCCGACGTGGCCGAACCCGCCGCCGCGGCCACGGCCGCCGACGACGACCCGATCGCGGTCGTGGCGATGAGCTGCCGCTACCCCGGCGGCATCGCCTCGCCCGAGGACCTGTGGGAGCTGATCGCGGCCGGCGGCGACGCCGTGGCCGCCTTCCCCGACGACCGCGGCTGGGACCTCGACAGCCTGTACGACCCCGACCCCGACGCCTCCGGCAAGAGCTATGTGCGGGGCGGCGGCTTCCTCGACGACGCCGGCCACTTCGACGCCGAGTTCTTCGGCATCAGCCCGCGCGAGGCCATGGCCACCGACCCGCAGCAGCGCCTCCTCCTGGAGACCGCCTGGGAAGCCGTGGAACGCGCCGGTGTCGACCCCACCACCCTGCGCGGCAGCCGCACCGGAGTGTTCATCGGATCGAACAGCCAGGACTACGGCTCCCGCATCTACGGATCCGACGAGGCCGTCGACGGCTATCTGGTGACCGGCAGCGCCGCCGCCGTGATCTCCGGGCGCATCTCCTACGTACTCGGCCTGGAGGGCCCGGCGGTCACGGTGGACACCGCGTGCTCCTCGTCGGCGACCGCACTCCACCTCGCCTGGCAGGCGCTGCGCAACGGCGAGTGCACCATGGCCCTCGCGGGCGGCGTCACCGTCATGTCGACCCCCGTGGCCTTCATCGAGTTCAGCCGCCAGCGCGGACTGTCCGCCGACGGCCGCTGCAAGGCGTTCTCCGACGACGCCGACGGCTTCGGGCCCGCGGAGGGCGTCGGCATGGTCCTCCTGGAACGCCTGTCCGACGCGCGCCGCAACGGCCACGAGGTCCTCGCCGTCATCCGCGGCTCGGCGGTCAACCAGGACGGCGCCTCCAACGGCCTGACCGCGCCCAGCGGCCCCTCCCAGCAGCGCGTCATCCGCCAGGCCCTCGCCACCGCCGGCCTGTCCACCGCCGACGTCGACGCGGTCGACGCCCACGGCACGGGCACCACGCTGGGCGACCCGATCGAGGCCCAGGCGCTGCTCGCCACCTACGGCCAGGACCGGGACCCGCGGCAACCGCTGTGGCTGGGCACGGTGAAGTCCAACATCGGCCACACGCAGGCCGCCGCGGGCGTGGCGGGTGTCATCAAGATGGTGCTCGCCCTGCGGCACGGCACCCTCCCGAAGACCCTGCACGTGAGCGAGCCCTCCACCCACGTCGACTGGTCGGCGGGCGCCGTCAGCCTGCTGCGCGAGTCGATGCCGTGGCCCGAACGCGACCGGCCGCGCCGCGGCGCCGTGTCCGCCTTCGGTGTCAGCGGCACCAACGTCCATCTGATCCTGGAAGAGGCGCCCGCACCCGAACGGGACGCCCGGGACGGGACGCCGGCGCCGCCCGCCCAGGTACCGGTGCTCCTGTCCGGACGCAGCGAGGAGGCCCTGCGGGACCAGGCACGGCGGCTGCTCGACCACCTCGCGGCCCGCCCCGACATCGCCCTCGCCGACCTCGGCCGCACCTACGCCACCGGCCGCACCCCCTTCGAGCACCGCGCGGTCGTCCTCGCCGACGGCTTCGCCACGCTCACGGACACGCTCGCCGCACTCGCGGCGGGCAACGGCACGGGCGCACTGGTCCAGGGCGTCGCCCGAGGCGAACGCCGCACCGCGTTCGTGTTCCCGGGGCAGGGCTCGCAGTGGACGGGCATGGCGGTCGAGCTGATCGAGTCGTCTCCGGTGTTCGCGGGTCGGATGCGGGAGTGCGCTGCGGCGCTGTCGTCGTACGTGGACTGGTCGCTGTTCGACGTGCTGGAGGACGCGGAGGCGCTGGAGCGCGTGGACGTGGTCCAGCCGGTGCTGTGGGCCGTGATGGTGTCCTTGGCCGAGCTGTGGCAGTCGTACGGTGTCAAGCCGGGTGCGGTGGTGGGCCACTCCCAGGGCGAGATCGCGGCGGCGTGTGTGGCTGGTGCGCTGTCTCTTGATGACGCGGCGCGTGTGGTGGCTTTGCGGTCGAAGGCGATCCTGGCACTGTCGGGTGCGGGTGGCATGGTTTCTGTGGCGCTGCCGGTCGAGCAGGTGCGGGAGCGGCTGACCGAGGGGCTTTCGGTGGCGGCGGTCAATGGTCCGTCGAGCGTGGTGGTGTCCGGTGACGTGGCCGAGCTGGACGCGCTCCTCGCCGCCTGTGAAACGGAGGAGATCCGGGCGCGTCGTATCCCGGTGGACTACGCCTCCCACTCGGCGCATGTGGAGACGATCCACGCCGAGCTGCTCGACGTCCTCGCGGGGCTTGAGCCGCGTACGGCCGAGATCCCGTTCTTCTCCACGGTGACCGGCGACTGGCTGGACACCACCACGATGGACGCCGAGTACTGGTACACCAACCTCCGCCGGACCGTCCGCTTCGAAGAAGCCACCCGGGCCCTCGTCGAGCAGGGCTACGGCGTCTTCGTCGAGGCGTCCGCGCATCCCGTGCTGGTCATGGGCGTCCAGGAGACCATCGACGACGCACGGGCGCAGGGAGCCGCCATCGGCACCCTGCGACGCGCGGAGGGCGGCGAGCGGCGCTTCCTCGCCTCGCTCGCCGAGGCACACACGCAGGGCGCCACCGTCGACTGGTCCACCGTGTTCGCCGGGGCCGGCACACTCCGGGCCGACCTCCCGACCTACCCGTTCCAGCGGCAGCGCTACTGGGTTGACGTGCCGTACTCCGCACTCGACCCCGTCACCGCCATCGGCCTGAGCGGTGCCGAACACCCGCTGCTCGGCGCCGGAGTGGACATCGCGGGCGGCGAAGGTGTGCTCTTCACCGGGCTGCTGTCCACCCGTACCCACCCATGGCTCGCCGACCACGCCGTCGGCGGGGTGACCCTGCTGCCCGGCACCGCCTTCGTCGAACTCGCCCTGCACGCGGGCGACCAGGCGGGCTGCGACCTCATCGAGGAACTCACCCTCGAAGCACCGCTGGTCCTGCCGGAGCGCGGCGCCGTCCAGCTCCAGGTCGTCGTGCGGGCACCGGACGAGACCGGCCGCCGCGCCCTGACCGTGCACGCCCGCCCGGCCGACCTCACCGACGGCACCGCCGGGGCACCCTGGGTACGGCACGTGAGCGGCGTCCTCGCACCGGCCACCGCCCCCCAGCCGCAGGCCGGCCCGACCACGTGGCCGCCCACCAACGCCCGGGCCGTGGACGTCACCGACCTGTACGACCGGATGGCCGCGGGCGGTTACGGCTACGGCCCGGCCTTCCAGGGGCTGCGCGCCGCCTGGGTCGGCGACGAGGAGGTGTACGCCGAGGTCGCCCTGCCCGAGGAGGTGCGCTCCGACGCCGCCCGCTACGGGCTGCACCCCGCCCTGCTCGACGCCGCGCTGCACGCTTCCGCCCTCGGCGGGATCATGGACGACAGCGCCGCCGCGCGGCTGCCGTTCGCCTGGACCGGACTGACCCTGCGGGCCACCGGTGCCTCGGTGCTGCGCGTACGGCTCGCCCGCAACGGACCCGAGTCGATCACGCTCACCGTCGCCGACGGCACCGGCGCCCCCGTGGCCACCGCGGACACGCTCGCCTTCCGTCCGCTCAGCACCGAGCAGCTCCAGGGCGCTGTCGCGGCCGACGGTGCCGCCCTGTTCCGCGTCGAGTGGACGCCGGTGCCCGCAACGGCGTCCGCGCCGCCCGCCGGAGAACGGTGGGCGGTGCTCGGCACCGACGACACCGACCTCATGGGCGCCGCCAAGGCCGCGGGCGCCACCCCCGAGGTCTTCCCCGACCTCGCCGCGCTGCGCGACCACGTCCAAGGGGGACAACCCGCACCCGACACGGTCCTGGTCTCCCTCGCCCGCACCCCGGCGGCCACCGGCGACCTGCCGGTCCTGGTGCGCGCCGCCGTCGCCGACGGGCTCGCCCTGGTGCAGGAGTGGCTGGCCGCCGAGGCCCTCGACGCGTCGAGGCTCGTGCTGGTCACCAGGCAGGCCGTCGCCACCGCTCCCGGCACGCCCGCCGAGGACCTGGCCGGAGCCGCCGTGAGCGGACTGGTCCGCTCGGCCCAGTCCGAGAACCCCGGCCGGTTCGTGCTCATCGACATCGACGCCGACGAGCGCTCCCAGCGGCTGCTGCCCGCGGCCCTCGCCGCGGGCGAACCGCACCTGGCGCTGCACGAGGGCGGGATACGCGTGCCCCGCCTCGCCCGAGCCGCCCACGCGCACGCCCCGGAGACCACCCCGGCGACCGGCACTTCGGAAGCCGCCCCCGCCATGCAGGCCGTCGGACACCTCGACCCCGAGGGCACCGTGCTCGTCACCGGCGGCACAGGCACCCTCGGCAGTCTCGTCGCCCGCCACCTCGTCACCCGGCACGGCGCGCGCCACCTCCTCATCGCCAGCCGCAGCGGCGCCGACGCACCCGGTGCGGGCACCCTGGAGGCGGAACTGCGCGAGGCGGGCGCCGAGGTCACGATCGCCGCGTGCGACGCCGCCGACCGCGACGCGCTGGCGCGGCTGCTGGCCACCGTGCCCGCCGCGCACCCGCTCACCGCGGTCGTGCACACCTCCGGCACCGTCGACGACGGCATCATCCCGTCCCTCACACCGCAGCGCGTCGAGAACGTGCTGCGCCCCAAGCTGGACGCGGTCGTCCACCTCCACGAACTGACCGCCTCGCTCGACCTGTCGGCGTTCGTGGTGTTCTCCTCCAGCTCCGGCGTGTTCGGCTCGCCGGGCCAGGGCAACTACGCCGCCGCCAACGCCGCGGTCGACGCCCTGGCGGGCCGGCTGCGGGCCGAGGGCAGGCCCGTGACCTCCCTCGCCTGGGGCTTCTGGGCCGAACGCTCCACGCTCACCGGCGACCTGGACGGCGTCGACGTCGGCAGGATGGCCCGCTCCGGAGTGGTCGGACTCTCCTCCGACGAGGGGCTCGCCCTCTTCGACGCCGCCCTGTCGGCGCCCGAAGCGGCCCTGGTCCCCATCGGGGTGGAGTACCCGGCCCTACGCACCCTCGCGGCGGCCGGCACCCTGCCGCACCTGTTCCGCGGCCTGGTCCGGATGCCCGCGCGGCGGCGCGCCGAGGCGGGGGCCGCGGCCGTCGCCGAGGATTCCTCCTCGTTCGGGCAGCGCCTGGCCGCCCTCTCCGCCGAGGAACGCGAGGCGGCCCTGCTCGACATGGTCCTCTCCCACGTGGCGTCGGTGCTCGGCCACCTCTCCGCGAGCACCGTCGAACCCGACCGCGCCTTCAAGGAACTGGGCTTCGACTCCCTGACCGCGGTGGAGCTGCGCAACCGGCTCACCACGACGACCGGTCTGCGCCTGCCCGCCACGCTGATCTTCGACTACCCGACACCGGAGGCCCTCGTGGACCACCTCCGGGCGGAGCTCCCCGGCGGCGCGGCGGCGGGCACGGCCCCCCTGCTCGCCGAGATCGACAAGCTGGAGTTCCTGCTCGCGTCGGCGGCCTCGGCGTCCGCCGACACCGACGCCGGGGAACAGGCCCGCGTGGGGGAGCGCCTCCAGGCCCTGGTGGCCCGCTGGAGCACCACCACGGCGGCCGGTGCCGCCCCCGCCGAGATCGACGACGACCTCGACACCGCCAGCGACGAAGAACTGTTCGACCTGCTGGAGAGCGAGCTGGGCTCCGACTGAGCCCCGCCACCTCCACGGCCGTCACGCCCGCCCCCCCGTCACCACCGCTGTTAGGAGCCGATGTCACATGGCGAACGGAGATAAGCTCCGCGACTATCTGAAGCGGGCGACCACGGATCTCCGTCACGCTCGTCGCAGGGTCCGCGAACTGGAGGACAGGGACCAGGAGCCCATCGCCGTCGTCGCGATGAGCTGCCGGTTCCCCGGCGGCGTCGACACCCCCGAGGCACTGTGGCGGCTGGTGGCCGACGGCACCGACGCCGTGACGCCGCCGTACGACAACCGCGGCTGGGACCTGGACGCCGTCGACCCCGAGGACGCCGGCCTCTTCCAGGGCGGATTCCTCCACGACGCCGACCAGTTCGACCCCGCCTTCTTCAACATCAGCCCGCGGGAAGCCCTCGCCATGGACCCGCAGCAGCGGCTCCTCCTCGAAACGGCCTGGGAGGCGTTCGAACGCGCGGGCATCGACCCCACCTCCGTCCACGGCGAACGCATCGGCGTCTTCGCGGGCGTCATGTACCACGACTACGGCGCCCGCCAGATCAAGGTCCCGGAGGGCTTCGAGGACGTCGCCGGCTACCTCGGCAACGGCAGCGCGGGCAGCGTCGCCTCCGGCCGTGTCTCCTACACCCTCGGCCTCGAAGGGCCCGCGGTCACCGTCGACACCGCCTGCTCCTCCTCCCTGGTCGCCCTGCACCTTGCGGTCCAGGCCCTGCGCCGCGAGGAGTGCACGATGGCCCTCGCCGGCGGTGTCACCGTCATGGCGAGCCCCGGCATCTTCGGCGAGTTCAGCCGCCAGGGCGGCCTGGCGTCCGACGGCCGCTGCAAGGCGTTCTCCGAGGCCGCCGACGGCATGGGCGCGGGCGAGGGCGTCGGCCTGCTCCTCGTCGAGCGCCTTTCGGACGCCCGCCGCAACGGCCACGAGGTCCTCGCGGTCGTCCGCGGTTCGGCGGTCAACCAGGACGGCGCCTCCAACGGCCTGACCGCCCCCAACGGCCCCTCCCAGCAACGCGTCATCCGCCAGGCCCTCGCCAACGCGGGACTGTCCGCCGCCGAGGTCGACGCCGTCGAGGCGCACGGCACCGGCACTCCGCTCGGCGACCCCATCGAGGCGCAGGCCCTGCTCGCCACGTACGGCCGCAGCCGCCCGGAGGAACAGCCGGTCTGGCTCGGCTCGGTCAAGTCCAACCTCGGCCACACCCAGGCGGCCGCGGGCGTCGCGGGCGTCATCAAGATGGTCATGGCCATGCGCCACGGCATCCTGCCCAAGACCCTGCACGCCGAGAACCCGTCCACGCACATCGACTGGGCGTCCGGCGCGGTCCGGCTCCTGGACGAGGCCCGCCCCTGGCCCGAGACGGGACAGCCCCGGCGTGCCGCCGTGTCCTCGTTCGGCATCAGCGGCACCAATGCCCACACCCTCCTCGAACAGGCCCCCGCGGCCGAACCCGCCGACGACGCGGAAGAAGCCGAAGGCCCCGGGCCCACCGCCGCGTCGCCCGTCGTCCCGTGGCTCCTGTCGGGCCGCTCGGCCCCCGCACTGCGCGCCCAGGCCGCACGCCTGCGGGACCACCTGACGGACCACCCCGGCCTCCACCCGGCCGACGTCGGCCACACCCTCGCCACCGGCCGCGCGGCCCTGGAACACCGGGCCGTGGTACTCGGCGACGACCTCCTCGGCGGCCTCACCGCCCTGGCCGAGGGCCACTCGACCGGTACGACCGTCGAGGGAACCGCTCACACCACCCGCGGCAAGGTGGCCCTGGTCTTCCCGGGCCAGGGATCGCAGTGGGCCGGCATGGCCACCGAACTCATCGCTTCGTCCCCGGTGTTCGCGGACCGGATGCGCGCGTGCGCGGACGCGCTCTCTCCGTACGTGGACTGGTCCCTGTTCGACGTGCTGGACGATGCCGAGGCGTTGGAGCGGGTGGACGTGGTCCAGCCGGTGCTGTGGGCCGTGATGGTGTCGCTTGCCGAGCTGTGGCAGTCATACGGCATCAAGCCGGGTGCTGTCGTCGGTCACTCGCAGGGTGAGATCGCGGCGGCGTGTGTGGCCGGGGCCCTGTCTCTCGATGACGCGGCGCGCGTCGTGGCCTTGCGGTCGGAGGCGATCCTTGCGTTGTCCGGGCTCGGCGGCATGGTCTCCGTGGCGCTGCCGGTCGAGCAGGTGCGGGAGCGGCTGACCGAGGGTCTTTCGGTGGCGGCGGTCAATGGTCCGTCGAGCGTGGTCGTGTCCGGTGACGTGGCCGAGCTGGACGCGCTCCTCGCCGCCTGTGAGGCGGAGGAGATCCGGGCGCGTCGTATCCCGGTGGACTACGCCTCCCACTCGGCACACGTCGAGACCATTCGCGCGGAACTGCTCGATGTCCTTGCGGGGCTTGAGCCGCGTACGTCCGACATTCCGTTCTTCTCCACGGTGACCGGCGACTGGCTGGACACGACGGTGATGGACGCCGAGTACTGGTACACCAATCTCCGTCAGACCGTCCGCTTCGAGGAGGCGGCCAAGGCGCTGGCCGAGCAGGGCCACCGCTACTTCATCGAGGTCTCCGCCCACCCCGTCCTCACCTTCGGCCTCCAGGAGACCGTGGACGCGGTGGTCGTCGGCTCGCTGAAGCGCGACGACGGCGGTCTCGACCGCTTCGCGGCATCCCTCGCCGAGGGCTGGACCCAGGGGCTCACGGTCGACTGGAGCGCCTTCCTCACCGGCGGGAGCCGCGTCGACCTGCCCACCTACGCCTTCCAGCGCGAGCGCTACTGGCTCGACGCCGTCTCGGCGGAGGACGCCGCCGCTGCCACCGACCCCGTCGACGCCGCCTTCTGGGAGGCCGTCGAACGCGAGGACGCGTCCGGCCTCGCCGGGACGCTGGGCCTGGACGACGAGACGCTGCACGCGGTGCTGCCGGCGTTGTCGTCGTGGCGGCGTGGGCGGAGGGATCAGACCCGGATCGATGACTGGCGTTACACGGTGAGCTGGAAGCCGTTGGATGCCGGGCGTGGTGGGGTCGCGGTGCCGTCCGGTCGTTGGCTGGTGGTCACCGGTGTCGAGGGTGCTGAGGGTGCTGAGGGTCCTGCGTCGGGTGCGGGTGGGGTTGATGTCGTCGGGCTGTTGGAGCAGGCCGGTGTCGATGTGGTGCGTTTGGCGTTGTCCGAGGCGGATCTGAACCGTGCGGGTCTGGCGGAGCGGTTGGTGGCTCTGGAGGCTGAGGGGCCGGCGGCTTTCGCGGGTGTGGTGTGTTCGGTGGGCGTCGACGAGGTGCCGTGTGCGGCGTATCCGGTGCTTTCGCGTGGTCTTGCCGGAGTGGTGTTGGTGGTGCAGGCGTTGGGTGATGCGGGGGTTGGGGCGCCGTTGTGGTTGGTGACGCGGGGTGGGGTGTCGGTGGGGCGTGTGGATGGGCCGGCGGGTGTGGTGCAGGCGCAGGTGTGGGGTTTTGGGCGGGTGGTGGGTTTGGAGCATGCGGATCGCT
>NZ_JAFEXF010000134.1 GCF_016905445.1 Streptomyces sp. G44 | reverse complement strand
CGGGATGCCGAACCGCGCGGGCACCGACTTCACGCCGACCTCGCGGTCCGTCTCCACGTCCTGGCAGGCGTAGATCAGGTCGAAGCCGCCGATCCAGACGCCGACCGCGAGCCCGAGGACGACCGCCCGCGGCGCGAGCACGATGTCGATGTCGCTGCCCACGTCGTGCGAGACGGCCTTGTCGACGGTGGGGACGTAGACCCCGCCGGGCCGCAGCACGCGCGCGCACTCGCCGACGACCGCCGACATCTCCTCGGGGCCGGACAGCAGATGCAGCAGCCACACCGTGCTGACGGCGTCGAACGCGCCGTCCGGGAAGGGAAGGTGGCGGCTGTCGCCGAGCACGACGGCGCCCGGCACCCGGCCGGCCGCCATCTCGGCCATGCGGTGCGCCGCGTCCACGCCCGTCACGCGCAGGCCGTCGCGGGCGGCCAGGCGCCGGGTGACGAGGCCGGTGCCGCAGGCGACGTCGAGCAGGGTGCGGGCCTCGGCGGGGATGAGGCCGAGGACGGCCGTTGCCGCTGCCGCCGCGCGGGGTTCGCCGCCGCGCGAGGCGTCGTAGCGGTCGGCCTCCTTGCTGTAGTCCAGCATGCCGGCACTCACCGGACGCCGTGGGCGGACGCCAACTCTTCGACGCGGCCGGCCAGTTCGAAGTCGCGGCCGGTGATGGCGCCGCCCGCGCTGTGCGTGTGCGTGGACAGCGTCACGGTGTCGTAGCCGAGCGTCAGGTCGGCGTGGTGGTCGAGCTCGTCCTGCGTCCGCGCGATGTGCACGACCAGGCCGGTCGCCGCGAAGTGCGAGCCGAGCCGGTACGTCCGGGTGAGCTTTCCGCCGTCGAGGGACCAGCCGGGCAGTTCGGCGAGGCGCTCCTCGATCTCCTTCTGCGAGAGCGGTGCGGAGGTCATGGTCAGGGCTCCTTCCACGGAATCACCTCACCTTGCCACAACCCGTTTCGATTCCCGTCCCAGGATGACTACCGTCTAGGGATGACAACCGCCGCGCCCGCCAAGGGGACCAGCAAAGGCAAGGCCAGGGACAACACCAAGGGGAACTCCGCCGGAGTGGGCCCGCTGCTGCGCGGCTGGCGCGAGCGGCGCCGGGTCAGCCAGCTGGAGCTGGCCCTGCGCGCCGACTCCTCCGCCCGGCACATCAGCTTCATCGAGACGGGCCGCTCGCGCCCGAGCGAGGAGCTCGTGCTGCGGCTCGCCGACCACCTCGACGTACCGGTGCGGGACCGCAACTCGCTGCTGCTCGCGGCGGGTTACGCCCCGCGCTTTCGCGAGACCCCGCTGGCCGACCCCTCGATGGGCACGCTGCGCGCGAGCCTCGACCGGCTCCTGACCGGCTACGAGCCCTATCCGGCGCTGGTGGTCGACGCGACGTACGACGTGATCGCGGCCAACCGCGGCATCGCGATGTTCCTCGAAGGCGTCCCGGAGCACGTCCTCAGACCGCCGCTGAACGCCATGCGGCTCACGCTCCATCCCGAGGGCCTCGCCCCGAAGGTCCGCAATCTGCGGGAGTGGCGCGGCCATCTGCTGCACCAGATGGAGCGGCAGATCGCGTTGCAGCGCTCGGACGGCCTGCGGGCGGTGTACGAGGAGGTGGCGGCGTACCCGGTGGCGGATCCGGGGGTGGACGCCTTCGAGGCCGGGACGGAGGTGCCGTACTTCGCGCTGCCCCTGCGGATCGAGCACGACGGGCACGTCCTGTCCTTCATCTCTTCGATCTCGACGTTCAACACCCCGATGGACGTGACGGTCGCCGAGCTGGCCATCGAGACGCTGCTCCCGGCCGACCCGGCGACCGCCAAGTACCTCCAGACCCGCATGGCCTAGCGGCCGGGAGCCTCAGGGGCGTCCCGGCCGCCGGGCGGTTCAGGCCCGCGGCGCCCGCAGCGCCGCGTACTGCAACGCGGCGAAGCCGCCGACGGTCAGGGCCTGGAGCGGGATCCAGACCGCGCCGGCCGTGCTGGGCGACAGCCAGGCGACGAGGGCGACGACGCTGAGCAGCGCCCAGGCGGCGTTGCCCTCGATGACCGCGCGCACGCCGAACGTCGGCGGGCTCTTGCGGGAGGCGAGGTAGCCGACGCCCGCCCCGTAGAGGGTGAGGAAGACGCCGAGGCCGAGGAGCAGCCCGGAGTCGACGCCGAGGAAGCGTCCGAGGGGTCCTGAGGCGGCGACGTACGCGAGACCGTTGCCGGCGGTCACGACGGCGTCCAGGCCGAGGAAGCGGCGCAGCATGATGGTCGGGTCGGTGGTGCGGGCCAGAGCGGTGAGCTGGTAGGTCGTCATGGCGGGCTGCCTTCCGGGCGCGGGGACGGGCGGGCTTCGTGGGCGGATCCGGTGCCGTGCGTCTCCGGTGTGTGCTTCGGGTGTGCGTTTCGGGTGTGCGGCCCTGATCCGTTGCCACCACTGTGTCGCCCCCGCGCCGCCCGGTCGATTACGTCACAGGTAATGCCGCCGCGCGGCAGGTCGTGGCGCCCGCGCCCCGGCGGTCGGTGCCGCCCCGGCGCCCGGCAACCCATACGGCGGCGGCCGGAAGGTGTCCCGCACGCCCCGCCCCTAGGTTCGTCGAGAGGCAGACCTAGGGAGCTCCACGGTGACAGAGACGACCGAGCCCGCCGCCGCCCTGCTGCGGGCGGGCAAGTTCTTCCGGCGCGGCACCACCGCCCCCGACCTGCACAGCGTCGCGCTCACCGGGGGCCGGGACGCGGACGCCTTCTACCGGGACCGCTGGAGCCACGACAAGGTCGTGAACTCCACGCACGGCGTGAACTGCACCGGCTCGTGCCGCTGGAAGGTGTACGTCAAGGACGGCATCATCACGTGGGAGACGCAGCAGACGGACTACCCGAGCGTCGGCCCCGACCGCCCCGAGTACGAGCCGCGCGGCTGCCCCCGGGGCGCCGCGTTCTCCTGGTACACGTACTCCCCCACCCGGGTGCGCTACCCCTATCTGCGCGGCGTCCTGCTCCAGATGTACCGGGAGGCGAAGGCGCGTCTGAAGGATCCGGTGCTGGCCTGGGCGGACATCCAGGGCGATCCGGAGCGCCGCCGCCGGTACCAGCGGGCGCGCGGCAAGGGCGGGTTGGTGCGGGCCGGCTGGGACGAGGCCGTCGAGATCATCGCCGCCGCGCATGTGCACACGATCAAGACGCACGGCCCGGACCGGGTGGCCGGATTCTCGCCCATCCCCGCGATGTCGATGGTGTCGCACGCCGCCGGGGCCCGTTTCATGGGGCTGATCGGCGCGCCGATGCTCTCCTTCTACGACTGGTACGCGGATCTTCCCGTGGCCTCCCCGCAGGTGTTCGGCGACCAGACCGACGTACCGGAGTCGGGTGACTGGTGGGACGCCGCGTATCTGATGATGTGGGGCTCCAATGTGCCGGTGACGCGGACGCCCGACGCGCACTGGATGGCCGAGGCCCGCTACCGCGGGCAGAAGGTCGTGGTGGTCGCTCCCGACTACGCCGACAACGCCAAGTTCGCCGACGAGTGGCTGCACCCGCACCCCGGCACGGACGGCGCGCTCGCCATCGCCATGGGGCACGTCGTCCTGCGGGAGTTCTTCGTCGACCGCCCGACGGACTTCTTCACCGACTACGTCCGCACCTACACCGACCTGCCCTTCCTGGTGACGCTGACCGAGCGCGACGGCTCCCTCGTGCCCGCGAAGTTCCTGCGCGCCACCGACCTCGGCGAGGAGGGTGAGGGCGAGGGCGGTGACTGGAAGACGGTGGTGCTCGACGAGCACACGGGGCGGCCCGCCGTGCCGGGCGGCTCGCTCGGCTTCCGCTGGACCGAGTCCGGCAAGGGCAGGTGGAACCTCGACCTCGGCGGCATCAAGCCCCTGCTGTCCCTGCACGGCTCGCCCGTCGCCGCGGGCGTCGAGGTCCTGCTGCCCCGCTTCGACACCGAGGGCGGCGCGCACGGTCAGGGCCGCGGGGAGGTGATGCGGCGCGGGGTGCCCGCGACGCGGCTCGGCGGGCAGGACGGGCCGCTGGTCACCACCGTCTTCGACCTGCTCCTCGCGCAGTACGGCGTCGGGCGCGAGGGACTGCCGGGCACGTGGCCCTCTTCGTACGACGACGCACAGACGCCCGGTACGCCCGCCTGGCAGGAGGTACACACCTCCGTGCCCGCCGCCAAGTGCGTGCGCATCGCCCGGGAGTTCGCCGCGACGGCGGAGAAGTCGCGCGGGCGCTGCATGATCCTGATGGGCGCGGGCACCAACCACTGGTTCCACTCCGAGACGATCTACCGGGCCTTCCTCGCGCTGCTCCAGCTGACCGGCTGCCAGGGTCGCAACGGCGGCGGCTGGGCGCACTACGTCGGGCAGGAGAAGTGCCGCCCCGTCACCGGCTGGGCGACGCTGGCGGGCGGCATCGACTGGAGCAGGCCGCCGCGGCAGATGATCGGCACCGCCTACTGGTTCCTCAACACCGACCAGTGGCGCTACGACAGGTTCGCCGCCGACGTGCTCGCCTCACCGCTCGGCGAGGGCCGCTTCGCGGGGATGACGGGCGCCGACTGCCTGGCCCTGTCGGCGCGCTCCGGGTGGATGCCGTCGTATCCCACGTTCGACCGCAACCCCCTCGACCTCGCGGAGACGACGGACGACCCGGTGGCCAACGCCGTCGACGAACTCAAGGCGGGCACCCTCAAGTTCGCCTGCGAGGACCCCGACGCCCCGGAGAACTGGCCGCGTGTGCTGACCCTGTGGCGCGCCAACCTCCTCGGCTCCTCCGCGAAGGGCGCCGAGTACTTCACGAAGCATCTGCTGGGCACGCACACGTCGCTGCGCGCCGAGGAAGCGGCCCCGGACGAACGCCCCTCGACGGTCACGTGGCGTGACGAGGCGCCCGAGGGCAAGCTCGACCTGCTCGTCTCGCTCGACTTCCGGCAGACGTCCTCCACGCTGCTCTCGGACGTCGTGCTGCCCGCCGCGACCTGGTACGAGAAGCACGACCTGTCGACCACCGACATGCACCCCTACGTCCACTCCTTCACCCCGGCGGTCGACCCGCCCTGGCAGGCGCGGACCGACTTCGACACGTTCCGGGAGATCGCCGAGCGGCTGAGTGAGCTTGCCGTGGACCACCTGGGTGTCCGCAGGGACCTCGTCGCCACCGCGCTCCAGCACGACACGCCGGGCGAGACGGCGCAGCCCGGCGGGGTCGTCCTGGACTGGCGCAAGGGCGAGTGCGAGCCGGTCCCGGGGCGGACCATGCCGAACCTCGCGGTCGTGGAGCGCGACTACACGGCGATCGGCGCGAAGTTCGCGGCGCTCGGGCCGCTGGTGGAGCGGCTGGGCCTGCCCGCCAAGGGCATCGCCCTGCACCCCGACCGGGAGGTCGAGGAGCTGCGGGAACGCAACGGCGTCGTGCTCGGCGGGCCCGCCGACGGCCGCCCCGCCCTGAACACCGCGGTGAAGGCGGCCAACGCCATTCTCGCGCTCTCCGGCACGACGAACGGGCGCCTGGCCACGCAGGGCTTCCACACCCTGGAGGAGCGCACCGGCCAGGAGATGGCGCACCTCGCCGCCGAGCACGAGGGCAAGCGCGTCACGTACGCCGACACGCAGGCCGCGCCGGTGCCGGTGATCACCTCGCCGGAGTGGTCGGGCAGCGAGTCGGGCGGGCGCCGCTACACCGCGTTCACGCTCAACACGGAGCATCTGAAGCCGTGGCACACCCTCACCGGACGCCAGCACTTCTTCCTGGACCACGACTGGATGCACGAGCTGGGCGAGGCGCTGCCCGTCTACCGGCCTCCCCTGGACATGAACCGCCTCTTCGGGGAGCCGCGCCTCGGGCCCGACGGGGAGCGCGAGGTGACGGTCCGCTACCTCACACCGCACAACAAGTGGTCGATCCACTCCGAGTACCAGGACAACCTGTTCATGCTGTCGCTCTCCCGCGGCGGGCAGTCCATCTGGATGGCGCCACAGGACGCGGACGCGATCGGCGTACGGGACAACGACTGGATCGAGGCGGTCAACCGCAACGGCGTCGTGGTGGCGCGCGCGATCGTCTCGCACCGCATGCCGGCCGGCACGGTCTACATGCACCACGCGCAGGAGCGCACGGTGAACGTGCCGAAGACGGAGACCACGGGAAGGCGCGGCGGCATCCACAACTCCCTGACCCGCCTCATCCTCAAGCCGTCCCATCTCATCGGCGGCTACGCGCAGTTGTCATGGGCGTTCAACTACCTGGGTCCGACGGGCAACCAGCGCGACGAGGTCACCGTCATCCGCCGCAGGTCGCAGAAGGTGGAGTACTGATGCCCCGTGACGCAGTCACCATCGGACGCTGTATGGCCCAGATCGCGATGGTGATGAACCTCGACAAGTGCATCGGCTGCCACACGTGCTCGGTCACGTGCAAGCAGGCGTGGACCAACCGTGACGGCATGGAGTACGTGTGGTTCAACAACGTCGAGACCCGCCCCGGCCAGGGCTATCCGCGCCGCTATGAGGACCAGGAGAAGTGGCGCGGCGGCTGGGAGCTCAACAGGCGCGGCGCCCTGAAGCTGAGGAACGGCGGCCGGATCAAGTCGCTCCTGGAGATCTTCTCCAACCCCAAGCTGCCCGAGATCAAGGACTACTACGAGCCCTGGACGTACGAGTACCGCAACCTCACCGACGCCCCGCTCGGCGACGACTACCCGGTGGCCGAGCCCCGCTCCCTGATCTCCGGCAAGCCGATGAAGATCGAGTGGTCGTCGAACTGGGACGACAACCTCGGCGGCGCCACCGAGCACGGCCACCTGGACCCGATGGTCGCCAGGACCCGCCAACAGGCGTCCGACAAGGTGAAGTTCGCGTTCGAGCAGGCCTTCATGTTCTATCTGCCGCGCATCTGCGAGCACTGCCTCAACCCGTCGTGCGTGGCGTCCTGCCCGTCCGGCGCGATGTACAAGCGCGCGGAGGACGGCATCGTCCTCGTCGACCAGGACCACTGCCGGGGCTGGCGCAAGTGCGTGACCGGCTGCCCGTACAAGAAGGTCTACTTCAACCACCGCACCGGCAAGGCCGAGAAGTGCACGCTGTGCTACCCGCGCGTCGAGGTGGGCCTGCCCACCGTCTGCTCGGAGACGTGCGTGGGCCGCCTGCGCTACCTCGGGGTGATCCTTTACGACGCCGACAAGGTGACGGCGGCGGCCTCTGAACCGGACGAACACAAGCTGTATCAGGCCCAGTTGGACGTCTTCCTCGATCCCGCCGACCCGGAGGTGCGCCGCGCGGCCGAGCGGGACGGCATCTCCCACGACTGGATCCAGGCGGCACGCCGCTCCCCCGTGCACGCCCTGATCAGCACGTACAAGGTGGCGCTCCCCCTGCACCCGGAGTACCGCACCATGCCGATGGTCTGGTACATCCCGCCGCTGTCCCCGGTGGTGGACGCGCTGACGGAGACCGGCCACGACGGCGAGGACGCGGCGAACCTCTTCGGCGCCATCGACACCCTGCGCATCCCCCTCGAATACCTCGCGGAGATCTTCACCGCGGGGGACGTGGGCCCGGTGCGGGCCGCCCTGGAGAAGCTGGCCGCGATGCGGGCGCACATGCGGGCCATCAACCTCGGTGACCCGCCCGACAGCGCGGTGGCGCGGTCGGTGGGCATGTCGGGGCCGCAGATCGAGGAGATGTACCGCCTGCTGGCCATCGCCAAGTACGAGGACCGGTACGTCATCCCGACCGCCGCGATCGGCGACGCGCGGCGCCTGGAGGAGTCGGCGCTGCCGGAGCCGCCCGAACTGTCCGGCTCGTGCAGCCTCGACCACGAGGGCGGCCCCGGCATGGGCGGCGACGGACCGTTCGGCCAGGACTCGGGACGACGCCATCTGCCACTGGTCACCCTGGAGAACTTCCACGCCCTGCGGGCCCGGCAGACCGCCGACGAGCAGCCGAGCGCGGCCGAGAAGGCGCACGCGCCCAAGGAGGACGACAGTGACTGAGCACGCCGTGCTCCACCAGGCCGCGGCGCTGTGCCTCGGCTATCCGGACGACGAGTTCCACGAGCGGCTGCCCCTGCTGCGGGCCGCCGCTCCCCCGCGGCTCGGCGGCTTCCTGACGTACGCGTCGAGCACCGAACCGCAGGAGCTGGCGGCGCATTACGTGCGGGTCTTCGACTTCAAGAACCGGCACAGCCTGTACCTGAGCTGGTGGCGGGACGGCGACACCCGGCGGCGTGGCATGGCCCTGGTCCGCTTCAAGGAGGTCTACCGCGCGCACGGCCTGGAGTTCACCGGCGAGGAGCTGCCGGACTTCCTCCCCGCGGTCCTGGAGTTCTCCGCCCTGGCGGGGCCCGGGCTGCTGCTGGAGCACCGCGGCGCCCTGGAGCTGCTGCGGCTCGCGCTGACCGAGCACGGCACGCCGTACGCGGGCGTCCTGGAGGCGGTGTGCGCGAGCCTGCCGGGCCCCACCCCCAAGGACCGCGCCGAGGCGCTCGCGCTGGCCCGGACGGGCCCGCCGCGCGAGGACGTGGGCCTCGAACCCTTCGCACCCTCCGCACTCATCGGGGAGCACTGATGAAAACGCTGCTGTGGGGCGCCCTGCCCTACATCGCCTTCGTCCTGCTCGTCGCGGGCACCATCTGGCGCTACCGCTACGACAAGTTCGGCTGGACGACCCGCTCCTCGCAGGTCTACGAGTCCAAGCTGCTGAACATCGCCTCGCCGATGTTCCACTACGGCATCCTCTTCGTGCTCGTCGGCCACCTGGTGGGCCTGTTCCTCCCCGAGTCGTGGACGGAGAAGGCGGGCGTCAGCGAGCACACGTATCACCTGTTCTCGCTGTACGGCGGCACCGCGGCGGGGATCCTGCTCGTCCTCGGCATCCTGCTGCTGCTCTACCGGCGGCGCACCAACACGCCGGTGTTCCGGGCGACGACCGCGAACGACAAGCTCATGTACCTGGTGCTGTTCGCGGCGATCGTGCTCGGCATGGTGGCCAAGCTCATGCACTCCTCCGGCGACGGCTACGACTACCGTGCGTCCATCGCCCCGTGGGCCCGCAGCCTGTTCACGCTCCGGCCCGACATCGACGCGATGACGGGCGTGCCGCTGATGTACGAGATCCACGCGGTGGTGGGCATGGTGCTCTTCGCCCTGGTGCCGTTCACCCGCCTGATCCACATGTTCAGCGCGCCGCTCCAGTACCTCTTCCGGCCCTACGTGGTCTACCGCTCCCGGGACCCGGAGCGGATCGGGGCGCGGCCGGAGCGGCGCGGCTGGGAACGGACGGGGTCCTAGGACACCCCGCCCCGCCCTTCCTTCCCGTTCTCGTCGTCCACGATCTCGGCGTCCACCACGCCTTCCTCGGCGGGTGGCTCCGTGGCCGCGGGCTGTTCCCCCGCACTGCCGCCGGAGGCCGCGTACATCGCCTGCCCCATCTTCTGGCTGACCGCCGCGAGTTCCTCGCTGCCGGCGCGCAGGGCGGCGGTGTCGTCGGGGCGGTCCTCGAGGAGGGTCCGCAACGCGGTGACGGCGGAGGCCACTTCTTCCTTCGTGTCCGCGGGCACCTTGTCGCCGCTGTCCTGGAGGAACCGCTCCGTCTGGTGGACGAGCTGCTCGGCCTGGTTGCGGGTCTCGGCCGCCTCGCGCCGCCTGCGGTCCTCCTCCGCGTGCTGCTCGGCCTCGCGGACCATGCGGTCGATGTCGTCCTTGGGCAGCGCGGAGCCGCCGGTGACCGTCATGCGCTGCTCCCGCCCGGTCGCCTCGTCCTTCGCCGAGACGTGCATGATGCCGTTGGCGTCGATGTCGAAGGTGACCTCGATCTTCGGCACGCCGCGCGGGGCGGGCGGCAGCCCCGTCAGGTCGAAGACGCCGAGCTTCTTGTTGTACGCGGCGATCTCCCGCTCCCCCTGGAAGACCTGGATGCCGACCGAGGGCTGGTTGTCCTCGGCGGTGGAGAACGTCTCCGAACGCCGGGTGGGGATCGTGGTGTTGCGCTCGATCAGCTTGGTCATGATGCCGCCCTTGGTCTCGATGCCGAGGGAGAGCGGGGTCACGTCGAGCAGGAGTACGTCCTTGACGTCGCCGCGGATGACACCGGCCTGGAGAGCGGCGCCGAGCGCCACCACCTCGTCGGGGTTGACGCCCTTGTGGGGGTCCTTGCCAGTGAGTTCCCTGACCAGCTCGGTCACCGCGGGCATCCGCGTCGAGCCGCCCACCAGGATCACGTGGTCGATGGCGGACAGCTTGACGCCCGCGTCCTTGACGGCCTGGTGGAAGGGTTCCTTGCAGCGGTCGAGCAGGTCGGCCGTCAGCTCCTGGAACCGGGCCCGCGTCAGCTTCTCGGCCAGGTGCAGGGGGCCTTCCGCGGAGGCGGTGATGTAGGGGAGGCTGATGTCCGTCTCGGTCGACGAGGACAGCTCGATCTTCGCCTTCTCGGCGCCCTCGCGCAGCCGCTGGAGCGCCATCTTGTCCTTGGCGAGGTCCACGCCGTGCGCGTTCTTGAACTGCCGTACCAGGTGCTCGACGATCCGCTGGTCCCAGTCGTCGCCGCCGAGCCGGGTGTCGCCGTTGGTGGCCTTCACCTCGATGACGCCCTCGCCCATCTCCAGGAGCGAGACGTCGAAGGTGCCGCCGCCCAGGTCGAAAACGAGGACGGTCTCCTCCTTGCCCTTGTCCAGGCCGTACGCGAGGGCCGCCGCCGTCGGTTCGTTGACGATGCGCAGGACGTTGAGGCCCGCGATCTCGCCGGCCTCCTTAGTGGCCTGGCGCTGGGTGTCGTCGAAGTACGCGGGGACGGTGACCACCGCGTCGGTGACGTCCTCGCCGAGGTAGGACTCGGCGTCCCGCTTGAGCTTCTGGAGGACGCGCGCGGACAGTTCCTGCGCGGTGTAGCGGGTGCCGTCCACGGAGCCGCTCTCCGGGAAGCGCCAGCCGCCGTCGCCCATGTGGCGTTTGACGGAGCGTGCGGTGCGCTCCACGTTCGTGACCGCCTGCCGTTTGGCGACCTCGCCCACCAGGACGTCGCCGTTCTTCGCGAAGGCGACGACCGAGGGAGTGGTGCGCGCGCCCTCCGCGTTGGCGACGACGGTGGGCTCACCGCCCTCCAGTACGGCCACCACCGAGTTCGTCGTCCCGAGATCGATCCCCACCGCTCGTGCCATGGTCCAGTCCCTTCCGCCGCGAGCCCGTGTCCCCGTATCCAGGTCTGCTCCACTCTCTTCCCATCACAAAACTTGAGTGAGGCATTGTCAAGAGCCAAGGGTGCGGGGGGAACGCGGGCCGACGGCCCCCGGCCACCGGCCGACGTTGGGGGCGGCCGGACGTGGCGATGCCGCCACCCCGGAGAGGGGTGACGGCATCGGCTGACCGCCGTGTGCGGGCCGCGCGAGATCAGCCCAGCTTGGCCGTGAGCGTGATCGTCGTGCCCGACAGCGCCTGGCTGACCGGGCAGTTGGCCTTGGCGTCCTCGGCGGCGGCGACGAAGGCGTCCTCGTCGATGCCCGGCACCGTGCCCTCGACGGTGAGGTGGATGCCGGTGATGCCCGTGCCCGGCTGGAAGGTCACGTCGGCCGAGGTGGTGAGACGGCTCGGCGGGGTGCCGGCGCCGGTCAGGCCGTGCGACAGCGCCATGGAGAAGCAGCTGGAGTGGGCGGCGGCGATCAGCTCCTCCGGGCTGGTCTTGCCGTTCGCCTGCTCGGCGCGGGCGGGCCAGGACACCGCCTGCTCCCCGATGCCGGAGGAGTCGAAGGTGACGGTGCCCGAGCCCTCCGTCAGAGAGCCTTCCCAGACCGTGTGCGCGGAGCGCGTGGTTGCCACGATGCAGTTCCCTTCAGTGCGGTTCCGTGAGCGGAGCGCGGTCCCCGTGATCGGAGATCCCGCGGCCACCATCCGATCACACTCGGGACGGGAACGGGCCGCGGGCCCAGGGTGACGGCCGCCTTCGCCGTCCCCGCGCCGCCCGCCCGCTACCCTCCCCCCTGCTCCTGCGCCTCGCCGCTCCCGGGCGGGCCGGGGATCCCGAGTGCCAGGTTCCCGACGTGGAGCAACTCCTCGTGGTGGCGGCCGAGGAAGGCGATCCCGCTCGTGGGCCGCATGGTTCCGGTGGGGCAGGCGCCCAGGCCGAGGTCGGTCGCCGTCAGGCACAGCGTCTGCAACAGGCACCCGGTGTCGCGGTAGATGAGGCTCAGCGCAAGACCCTCGTACTTCCAGCCGGTACGGGCGGCGTGCGAGGCGAGCAGGAGGCTCACGGGCGGCGGCTGCTCCATGTACGCCGGTACGGTGACGGTGGTGTCCAGCAGGGCCGCCAGCTCGTCGTCCCAGGGGGCGAGCCGGTTCAGGGTGTGGTCGAACGGGTCGTAGTGATAGGCGCCCGCGGCCAGCCCGGACACCTCCCGTGCGATGACGTACGCCTCCAGGCTGTGCCGTCCGCCGCCGGACGGGGAGGGGCGCTGCGTCTGCTGGAAGCGGAGGGGGCCGATCGAGCCCCGGACGCGGGCCGCCCGGGCGAGGAAGACCCCGAGGTGGCTCAGCGGCAGCGGTGCGGGGGCGAAGTCGCGGACGCAGCGCCGCTCGGCCAGCACCTCGCGCAGCGGGCGGCTGGGCAGCTCGTCGGAGGCGGCGAACCGGACGGTCTCCGTCGCCTCGGGGTGGCGCAGCCGGGCCGGAGGCGGAAAGCCCCGCTGCGCGTGGGGCGCGGGCCCGTGTCCGGCGCGGGCGTGGGCGGCGAGTTCGTAGGGCGTCAGTCCCTGGGCCGCGGAGGCGGGGCCCGCCGAGGAGCGGATGATGCCGACGGCGGCGAGCCGCTCCAAGGCCTGCCGGGTCGCCGCGAGACCCTCCTCACCGCTCCCCTCCCCGGCCTTGCCGCCGTCGCCCCACCGCGCATGGGTCTCCTCGGCCGTCAGCGGGCGGTCCAGCAGACCGAGGAGCGCCAGCAGCCGGGGACGGGCCGCGAACTTGCGCCACCGGCGGCAGTCGACGAGGACGGGCCCCGCCTCGTCCTGCCATTCGAGGAGCAGGTCGGGGTTGCGCCGGTAGCGCACGGGGCCGGACGCGTCCCCGCCGTCCGCACCACCCCCGCCCGACCTGTGCGCCGGGTGCGCGGGCGACTCTGCGGTGCGGGTTTCCACGGTTCCTCCAGGCCTCTCTGTCACAGGAAGGGCAGCGGCAGCGGGTTGAGTTCCGCCTCCGTCAGCGGTGTCGCGCGTACGCCCATGGCGACCGGCGCCTTGAACACGCGGGGCCCGCCGCGCCGGTGGAAGTCGCTGCGCAAGGTGATGGGGCACAGTCCGGGCACCACCGTCCTGACGACCCGCACCCCGCACTCGGCCACGTCGACCGGTGTGATGTCCACGGCGACCGCCTCGTGCCCCCGTGCGGCGAGCCGCCGCACGGCCTCCTCGACGTCACCCGGCAGCCCGGCGGAGGGGCGCGCGGCCGGGACGGGGCGCAGTGGCCCCTCGTCCCAGAACGCCAGGTGCGCGAGCCGGTCGGGGGCCCAGTAGAAGAGGGAGAACTCCTTCAGCGAGGACAGCACGTCATCCGGCCCGGGAATCGTCTCCCCGGCATCGAGGTTCTCCTGCCACAGCCGGGCGCCGGCCCAGCCGAGGCACCCTTCCTCCAGGGCGCCGAGGAGGGCGGCATGCGGGTCGAGGTCGGCGCGCGCGGAGTGCGTGACCACGGGCCGCCGTTCGGTGTGCCGGAGGAAGCGCACGCCCACCGCGGGGATGCCCAGGTCGGTGGTCATGTCCTTGGCGGTGACCGTCACGCCCTGTGCGCGCATTCGCTCGACGATGCGCCGGGCCGGGCCGTCGGGCAGCCGGTCCAGGTCGAGGGTGGGCAGGACGAGGCGGTTCTCCCAGAAGACCACGGACGCGTCCCTTTCGACGCTCTCCATCAGGCCGCCCTGCACCGCGTGGTGGTAACTGCCGCCCGCCGCGAGGCCGGTGGAGATCGGGTCGTACCAGGCGCGGTGGCCGGGCGGGAAGCGGTAGGGCAGGTAGACCGCGCAGGCGGGGACGTACCGGGTGCGGCCGGTGACCAGGGACCGGCCCGGCACCCAGTCGATCTCCACGTCCGGGTCGCAGGGGGCCAGGTGGGTGTGGCGGGCGTACTCCGCCGCCGAACCCAGCGGCAGCGCGCGGGGGTCGACCGCTTCCTCGCCGAGCGCGGTGACGGAGGCGCGCACCAGGCTGTCCGGGTCGTAGACACCTGCCGCGTACCGCTCCAGGGTCTCGCCGACGGCGCAGACGCGGGCCGTCACCGGGTCGCTCTTGACCGCGCCGCCCCGCGCCTCGGCGGTGACGGGGGAGAACCAGTGCGTCTTCGTCATTCCGGCCGTGCGCGCGTACGTCGCCTCGCCCAGGGCGCCGTCGTGGTCGTCCACCCGCAGCCGGAGCACCATTCCGGTGAGCTCGTCCACCGCGCCGCGCATCCGTTCCCAGCTGACCGTGTTGTCCACCTCCGCCGGTTCCTCCGCGCAGCGGGGCGGCACGGTGTGCGCGGCGCAGGCGGGGCAGCCCGGCAGATGGAACAGCCGGTGTTCGGTGCGTGCCAGGGAGCCGTGCGCCACCTCGGTCAGCCTGGCGTGCCGTGCGGTGGGCGCGCCTTGGGGCGACTGCTCGTGCCGTGCGGTGGGCGCGTCCGCGGGTGTCTGCTCGTGCCGGGTGCCGGGGCCCATGAGGGTGAGCACTTCGTGGGCGAGCAGCCCCGCGGCGACCGCCGTGCTCGGCCAGGCGCCGGTGTCCGCCGCGCCGAAGAGGACGTCCAGCGGGAGGTCGGCGATGGGCTGCCAGACGTGGTTGGCGCGCAGCCGCCGCACCACGCACACCGGGCAGGGCGTGCGGGGCGGGCCGAGGGTGGCGAGGAACAGCCGGGTCGGCGTGTCGAGGTAGGTGACCAGCGGCGTACCGGCCTCCAGTGCGGCGGTGACCCGCTCCACCAGCTGTTCCTCGGGGAGCGAGAGCGGCAGCACCGCGGCAGCCGCCTCCGCCGTCCGGTCGTCGGGCACCGTCCGCAGGCCCATGCGCTCCAGCAGGGCGCTCACCTCGCCGCCCGGGCCCCCCGGGGCGACGGCGACGGGGCGGCCCGCGCGGACGGCCGCCAGCTCTCCGTACAGCGGGTGGGTGTGCTCCTCGCCCTGGTACGCGAGTCCGCGCGAGCGCAGGCCGCGCACCACCTGTTCGGGCACGGCGTCCGCCCGCACCGCCCCGCTGCCGCTCCCGGACGCGGGCACGCGGACGGGGACGCGCAGGGTGCCGGTGCTCGCGCAGACGTAGAGGTGGTCGCCGCGCGGCACCAGGCTTACGTCGGGCCGCAGTTCGGTGTGGGCATCCATGGGGCCGCCTTCCGGAGGGGTGAGGAGACAGGCGCTCGGCTCAGGCGCTGGGCGCGGCGCTCACGCTGTGCGGCCGCAGTGCGCGAAGCGCCCCCGGCCGCGCGGCGCGCACGGCCGGGGGCGCGGGGCCTCAGGAGGCTCCTGGCGCGGTGGCCGTCGTGCTCGTGGCGTTCGCGGTGGACCAGCACAGACAGCTGTGTCCGGCGAAGGCCTCCTCCGACTCCGAGATCGCCATCTCCTCGAACAGTGACTCGCCGCCGGTCTGGACGGGCTGCTTCGTCTGCTCCATCAATTCCACCCTTTCGCTCGCGTGTCTTGTGTTCCTCTTTTTTCGCTGAGCACTGGACCGCGGAACCGCCACAGGGGCGGGCCCGCCTTTCCATTGCAGGAGGCCCGCTGCGGGAAGACAAGGAAGTGGCGGTCTAACCCCCCGAGCGAGTGGCACGGAAGCTCCGGGGCGCACGAGAGGGCCGCCAAGGGCGCGCGTTCCGGGCCGCGGCGCACAACTGCGGGACACACGCGGTCAGTCGTGGCGGGCGAGCTTGCACGCGGAGACGAGCAGGATCACGGCCGGCAGGGGTACGAGGACGGTGAAGCTGCCGTCGCGGCTGTAACGGGCGAAGGCGACCAGCATCGTAGGCAGGGAGACCGCCAGCGAGAGGCTTCCGGCGGTCTTGATGCCCTCCCCGAACAGCGGCGCGATCGTCGGGATCAGCAGTTCGCCCCCGGCGGCGCCCGTGATCGCGGTCATGGCCGCCGCTCTGATGGTCACCCACTCCCCCGCACCGGACACGCTCGCGCTGCCGCCCTGGGCCCGGCTCCCGTGCGGCGTCGCGGCCGGCTTCGGCATCGGAGTCGTAGGAGCATCAGCGCGGCCAGCACCTTGTGGAGGGTGGCGGACCGCATGCGGACCGCCCGGCTCGCTCCCGCCCAGGCGCCGAGGAGGCTGCCGGCCAGCAGGTTGACCGCGACGGGCCAGCGGGCGGCGGCCTCGGTGCCCGGCACCGCCGCGAGCCGGGCGGGCAGCTCGACCAGGACCACGACCGGGCTCATCGCCTTGTTCAGGATGACGGCCGAAAGGGCGGCGAACCCGAAGAGGCCGATCAGCAGCGGCAGGCGGAACTCCGCGCCGCCGAGACCGATCATCCCGCCCAGGACGCCGATGGCGGCTCCGGAACCGAGGACGAGGGGCGCGGAGTGCGCCGGGCGGAGTCGGACGGGGTCCGGTCAGGGGCCACGACGGGCATCCTCGCCGTTCCTGGGCCCGCCCGCCACGGCCCGGCGCCACCTTCGGGCGAAGCCACCGGGTGTCCGCCCGGGAGTTGTGCGGAGCTCTGAGTACCGGCGTGCGCGATGCGGACCGCTCGAAGCGGGTGCGGAAACTTCCGTGACCTGACGGGCAACCGGAAAGGGCCGGGGGAACTCTTCGCTCATGTCCTGCGCCCGCCGCGGCACTGCCGGACATCTGTGAAGGAGAACGCCATTCATCCCCGCTCGCCCGTGTTCGCCCGCTCGCCCCTGGTGGCCCGCTCGTCTCTTTTCCGCCGCCCGGTCCGATGGGCCTCGGCCGCTGCGCTCGTCATGGCCGTGAGCACCGCCTGCGCCGGCTCGACGCCACCTCCGAGTCCCGCCGCGCCGGGCCGGCCCGGCGCGGCGGGAGTGGGTGACCGGCTCTTCCCCACGCTCGGCAACGGCGGCTACGACGTGACGCACTACGGCCTGACCCTGCGCTACGTCCCCGAGACCAACCATCTCAAGGGCACCGCCGTCATCACCGCCCGCGCCACCCAGGGCCTGAGCCGCTTCAACCTCGACTTCACCGGGATGAGGGTGCGCGGTGCCTCGGTGGACGGAGCGGACGCCCGCTTCGAGCGCGAGAAGGACGAGCTGACCCTGACGCCCGCGAAGGCGGTGCGGAAGGGCGAGACGTTCAAGGCCACCGTCACCTATGACGGCACACCCGAAATGATCGAGGACGCCGACGGGACGGTGGAGGGCTGGATCGAGACCGACGACGGTTCGACCGCCCTGGGCCAGCCGCTCGGCTCCATGGCCTGGTTCCCCGGCAACCACCATCCCTCGGACAAGGCCGCGTACGACGTGACGGTCACCGTCCCGAAGGACGAGGACGGCGACCCCTACGACGTCGTGAGCAACGGCGAGTTGGTGAAGGAGGAGGACGAGGGCGACCGCGTCACCCGGCACTGGCGCAGCGAGGAGCCCATGGCGAGCTACCTGGCCAGTGTCTCCGTCGGCTACTTCGAGGTCAGCAAGGGCTGGGCCGGCGACGACCTGCCGGTCCACCTGGCCGTCGACCCCGACGAATCCGACGACGCCGAGGACCTGGCCGACCTGGTGCCGGAGATCGTCGAGTGGGGGGTCGAACGCTTCGGTCCGTATCCGTTCTCCTCCACCGGCGCGGTCGTCGACCATCTTCCCGGTCTCGACTACGCCCTGGAGACCCAGACGAAGCCGTATTTCGACTCGGCGCCCGACGAGAAACTCCTGGTGCACGAACTGGCCCACCAGTGGTTCGGCAACTCGGTCACGCCGCGCGCGTGGCAGGACATGTGGCTGAGCGAGGGCCTCGCGAACTACGCCGAGTGGCTCTGGGAGGAGGAGCAGGGCGGCAGATCCGCGCAGGAGACCTTCGAGTCGTTCTACGACGGCTCCCACCCCGAGAGCGACGGCATCTGGGACTTCGCCCCGGCCTCCCCGCCCAGCGCCGCGCGCGTCTCCGATCCTCCCGTCTACGGGCGCGGCGCCATGGTCGTGCACAAGGTGCGCGAGGCGGTCGGCGACGAGACCTTCTTCGACATCCTCCGCTCCTGGACCCGGCAGCACCGGCACAAGAACGCCGACACCCGGCAGTTCATCGCCCTCTGCGAGAAGGAGTCCGGCAAGGACCTGTCCGAGGTCTTCGACACCTGGCTCTTCGACGAGAAGCGGCCGTCCCGCAGCTGACCGGTGAGCCGGCGCCGGGGCGACGGGAAGACGGGGCCCTCACTCGGCCCCTTCGGCGAGGCGGACCAGCATCTTGCCGGTGTTGGCGCCGCGCAGCACGCCGAGGAAGGCCTCCGGCGCGCGTTCGATGCCTTCGACGACGGTCTGCTCCGTGCGCAGCGAGCCGTCGGCGAGCATCCCGGCCGCCTTCCGCGTCCACTCCGGGAACAGGTCGAGGTGGCTGGTCACCAGCATCCCGCGCAGGGACGCCTCCTGCTTCGCCGCCTGGAAGAGGTTGTCGGGGCCGGGGGCCGGGGTCGTGTCGTTGTACGTGCTGATCGCGCCGACCAGCGCGATACGGCCCTCGCGGCGGATGGCGCCGATCGCCGCCCGGAGGTGGTCGCCGCCCACGTTGTCGACGTACACGTCGATGCCGTCGGGCGCCGCCTGCGCGAGCTGTTCCGCCAGGCCGCCCTGCCGGTGGTCGAGCGCCGCGTCGAAACCGAACGTGTCCAGCAGCTTCTTCGTCTTCCGCGGCCCGCCCGCCGAACCGATCACCTTCGAGGCGCCCAACGCGCGGGCCACCTGACCCGCGACGCTGCCGACCGCCCCCGCGGCGGCCGACACGAACACCACGTCGCCCTCCCGCACGGGCGCGGTGCGCGTCAGCGCGGCGTATGCCGTGAGGCCGGTCGTGCCCAGCGGGCCGAGGTAGGTGGAGGCAGGGGCGAGCCCGGTGTCGACGACCGTGGCCGTGCCCGCGTCGACCAGGGCGTACTCGCGCCACCCCGCGAAGTGCACGACCGTCGCCCCGACCGGCACCTGCGGCACGGCGGACGCCACGACCTCGCCCACGGCACCGCCCTCCAGCGGGGCGCCCAGTTCGAAGGGCGGCATGTAGGACGGCGCGTCGTCCATACGGCCCCGCATGTACGGATCCACGGACATCCACAGGTTGCGGACGAGCAGGGTGCCCGCGGGCGGGGTGTCGGGGAGGGTGGTGGTGGCGAGGGCGAAGTCGGTGAGGACGGGGGCGCCGACCGGGCGGGCGGCGAGACGGATTTCACGGGACCGGGGCATGGTCTTCTCTCCTCTTGAGGTGTGCTCGTCCTGCGGTGTTGCTTGCCTTGAGGTGGTGCTTGTCGCGGTGACAGGACCACCGTGCCCGTGGCCGCGCACGAACCGCTGACGCCCTACGCACGGATCCCTGACCTGGAAGGGGCTGCCCCACGACGCCCCCTGTGCGGGCCCACGTACGGTGTCCCCATGCGATACGAGGTCCTCGGCCCCCTGACCGTCCGCACGGCCGACGGCACCGCCACCCCGGTCCCCGAGCCGAAGGTCCGCACCCTCCTCGCCGCTCTCCTCGTACGCGCCGGTGCCCCTGCCCCCGCCGACGCCCTGATCGAAGCCCTCTGGGGAGAGGGCCGCCTGCCCGCCGACCCCGCCAACTCCCTCCAGACGAAGGTCTCCCAGCTCCGCCGCGCCCTCGGACGCGATGAGGTGACGTACGGCCCGGCGGGCTACCGCCTGCGCCTGGCCGAGGACGCGACGGACGCGGCCCGCTTCACGTCCCTGACGGCAACGGCGTACGCGGCCACAACCGATCCCCGCACCCGGGCGGCCCTCCTGACCGACGCCCTGGCCATGTGGCGCGGCCCCGCCTACGCCGAGGTCCGTGACGCCGGGTTCGCCCGGGCCGCCGCCGCACAGCTTGAGGAGCAACGGCTCACCGCTCAGGAGGCGTTGGCCGAAGCCCGCCTCGACCTCGGTGAACACGCCCCGCTCGCCGACGAACTGGCCGCGCTCGTGGCCCGCGAACCCCTGCGCGAGCGGCTGCGCGCGGCGCACCTGCGGGCCCTCTACGGCGCGGGCCGCCCCGCCGAGGCCCTGGCCTCGTACCACGACCTGCGGACCCGGCTGGCCGACGAACTCGGCACCGACCCCGGGCCCGAACTCGCCGCCCTCCACGAGGCGATACTGCGCCAGGACGCCTCCCTGACCACGCCCAAGGCCCTGCCGACGCCCCCGCCGACAGCCCTGCCGACGCCCCCGCCCAAGGACACCGCTCCGCCGCGCACCAACCTCCCCGCCCCCACCACCGGCCTCATCGGCCGCGACGACACCGTGGCCCGCGTCCGCGAACTCGTGCGGCGCGAACGCCTGGTGACCCTCACGGGCCCCGGCGGCGTGGGCAAGACCCGCCTCGCCCTGGAAGCGGCGGCGGGCCTGGCGGACCACTTCCCGGACGGAGTCTGGCTGGTCGAGCTGGCCGGCACGAGCGCGCGCGGCGTGCCCGAGGCGGGTGCCGGCTTGGCCGGCGGCCTCGATGGCGTCGCCCTCCCTCCTGCGCACCGCGGCGAGCCCCCGCGGGGGCGGCGGCCCCCGTCCCC
>NZ_JAFEXF010000133.1 GCF_016905445.1 Streptomyces sp. G44 | reverse complement strand
GCGCCGAACCACAGCCGCCCGTGGTTCGCGGCGGAGCTCAGCGGCGGCAGAACCTGTTCCGCGCCGGGCAGCCGCGCCGCCGCCACCCGTGCGAACAGCCGCCGGTCGAACCTGCCGATGCGTCCCGTCATGGCCTCACTGCACCAGCACGCGGCGGCCCCGGCCCGCGCTGCTCGCCCGAACGGGTCACGCGCGCGGGCGAGGCGGCGCCGGTGGTCCGGGCCGCGCGGCCGTCGGGGGTGGTGCGTTCCCGGCGGTGGCGCGCGGCGACCTCCTCGCCCCTGACCATGCGCCGAGAAGCAGGCGCCCGGCCGGGGGCCCGGCATGCCGGTGGTCAGGCGCTCGGCGGCGGCGGCGTGTCGAGGAACCACTGTGCGCTCGCCAGGCGCTCGGGCTCCAGGCGGATGCGTACACCGTGGAAGTCCGGGTTCCGCGTCGCGTCCAGGGCCACGCGGGACGTCGTGCCGTCCGGGGCCGACGACGGGTCCAGAGGGCTGCCCGGCAGGCCGTCGACGACGAACACGTCGCGGTGCGGCTGGAGATGGGGATTCATCGCCTTGCCGACATCCTGCGCGGTGGCCAGTTCCATCACCTTCACCAGACCCAGTTCCGTGTCGACGTCGACGACCGCCCGGTGCGCGGCGAAGACGAAGGCGATGTGCGCGTCGCCCTGCCCGCGCTCGGGGCCCACCGGATACGTGCGGCGGTGGGCGAACTCGTACTCCGGCTCCAAGGGGCTGTGCTGGGCCAGGAGTTCGGGGAGCGGAAGGTCACCGAGCTCCGCGATCCGCGCCCCCCAGCTCCGTGCACGCGCCCCGCACCGCGCCCCCGCTCATCCACGTCATCCGTGACCCGGACGCCGAGCCCGCGCCGCCGTCCACGCGCCGCTCATGGACCAGCGGGCCGGCGCCCGCGAGCGCCTGCTCGGGACCGGTGAGCGCGGGCAGCTCCTCGTACTCCACCTCGATGAGCCGCAGCGCGCAGCGCGCGGCGCGCCGTCTCGGGGTGCTCGGCGGCCACCAGGGCGACCGGCTCGCCCTGGTGGCGCACGCGGTCGGCGGCGAGGACCGGCTGGTCGGCGACCTTCATGCCGTACAGCCGCCGCCCCGGCACGTCCTCGTGGGTGAGCACCGCCACCACCCCCGGCAGCCGCCTCGCCCGCCTGGTGTCCGGACGCAGGATGCGGGCGCTGGGGTGCGGGCTGCGCAGCGTGGCGCCCCACACCATGCCGTACCAGCGCAGGTCGGAGGCGTAGGCGAAGTCGCCGCGGACCTTCGGCCTGCCGTCGGGGCGCCGGACGCTCTCGCCGACGCCACCTCGCACTCCGGTGACGGTGCTCACGTACAGTCATATCCCCTCTGCGGGGCGGGTGCTGGCGGTAAGCGGCTACGCGATGGGGCGCACCGCCCGGTGGTCGGCGCCGTCCGGCGCCGTCCGGCGTCGCTTCCGCCGTGACGGCCTGGGAGAGCCGGGTCCGCAGCCTCCTGATGTGGCGGCGGGCCGCCTGCTCCGCGGCGTCCGGATCGCCGGCCGTCATCGCCTCAAAGATGCACCGGTGCTCGTCCACCGCGAGGCGCGGGCCTCGGGGCTGCGCCACAGCGAGTGCAGGCCAGATGCGCCTTGCCCTGGATGGTGTCGAGGGCGGTGGTCAGGTGGTCGTTGCAGGCCGCCTCACGGATCAGCCGGTGGTGGGCGGGGTATACGGGGCACATGAAGGATCTTCTGAGGCAGAGAGCCCGGCGACTGCTCGGCGCCGACCACCGACTGCTGTTCTGCGGGCTCGCCGCCGGGATGTGGGGGTTCGGCGGAGTGCGGGGACGGCGCGCGGCGGTGCGCGGCGTGACCTCCCTGGCCCTGGCCTCGGCCACCGTCAACGCCCTCGGCCGGCACACCGTGGGCGAGTCGCGCCCGGCCCAGGAGGCGGCGCCGTTGCTGCGCCGCCTGCCCCGCAAGCCCCTGACCGGCCCTTACCCGTCCGGTCACGCCGCCTCCGCCGCCGCCTTCGCGACGGGCGCCGCGCTGGAGTCGGCGGGCTGGGGCGCGGCCCTCGCCCCCGTCGCGGCCTCCGTGGCGTACTCCCGTGTCCGCGGCGGACGCGCCCCGCGGGACGTCCTGGTCGGCGCCGCCCTCGGCGTGGTCGCCGCCTACGCGGTGCGGGGCATGGTGCCCACGCGGGCCCAACTGCCGCCCCCCGCACGGCCGCGCGTCGACGCGCCCGCCCTGTCCGAGGGCGAGGGCCTGATCGTGGTGGTCAACCCCTCCTCCGGCGCGCAGCCCCAGCTCGCGGACCCGGTGCGGCAGCTCAAGGCCGCCCTGCCGCGCGCCGAGGTGGTGCTGTACGAGCAGGAGGCGGGCCCCCTGCCCAAGGTCCTGGAGGAGGCGGCGCGGGACGCCGCCCGGCGCGGTGGCGTCCTCGGCGTGTGCGGGGGAGACGGCACGATCAACGCCGCCGTGGCGCCCGCCCTGCGATTCCAGGTGCCGCTGATGGTGCTGCCCGGCGGGACGTTCAACCACTTCGCCGCCGACCTGGGCGTCGACACGGTCGCGGACGCCTGCGCGGCCGTGACCCAGGGCAGCGCGGTGCGCGTCGACGTCGGCCGCATCAAGCCGCTGGCCGGGATCGGCCCTGCGGGCAGGACCCACGCCGAGCCCTCCTACTTCCTCAACACCTTCAGCCTCGGCAGCTACCCCGACCTCGTCCGCAGCAGGGAACACTGGTCCCCGAGGATCGGCGGCCCGCCCGCCACCCTGCTCGGCGTCCTCCAGATCCTGCGCACGGGCCGCCCCCTGCGGGCAGTGGTGAACGGCCGCCGCCGCTCGATATGGCTGCTCTTCGCGGGCAACGGCGCCTACCGCAGCGTCGGCATCGCCCCGGTGCGCCGGCACGACCTGGCCGACGGCCTGCTGGACGTCCGCATCGCCCACGCCGGGTCCTTCGCGCGCAGCAGGCTGCTCGCCGCGGCACTGGCGGGCCAGCTGACCAGGACCCGCGTCTACGCTGCGGCCCGCCCCCAGCGGCTGGTCGTCTCCGCGCTGCCCGAGGGGACGCAGATGGCGTACGACGGTGAGGTGGCGCACGCCCCGGCCGCGCTCCTGATCGACAAGCTCCCCGAGGCGCTCACCGTGTACCGCCCGACGGGCGGCTGACCCCGGCGCCTCACGCGGAACCGGCCACGCCCCTCAAGGGAAGGTGACGGCCGGGTCCCGCGGCGTCAGGACGAGCCAGCGCAGCGAGGTGTCGTCGTAACGGCCGTAGGCCCGCACGTGCACGTCGAACGGGTCGGGCGCGACCAGCGGGAAGTACATCGGGCGGGCCCGCGCCCCGCCGGGTTCCGGGACGTCGGCGGCGGCCTCCCACAGCGCGGCGACGCCCGGTTCGCGGCGTACTGCGCGCACCACCTCGTCCAGCCGGTCGTCGCCCGGCCGGCGCTGCCAGTCCAGGCGCAGCCGGGCCAGCAGCGGTCCGGCCCACCGGGTGTCCCACTCGCGCAGCTGATAGCGGGCCTCCGGCGAGAACGCCCAGGTCATGACGTTCGCACCCGGGTGGACCAGCCAGGGGCAGTGGCGCGCGGCCACGGCGTTGGCCGCGACCACGTCCCAGGCCGGGTCGCAGATCCAGCTCACCCGGCGCTGCTGGTGCACCAGGTCGAGCATCGCCTCGTCCGGCCGCGCCTCGTGCGCCGGGCGCGGAGGCGGACCGTGGCCGGTGCCCCGGTGCAGGGCGTCGGCCCGAGCGGGGCTGAGGCCGAGGATCCGGGCCACCCCGGCGATCATCTCCGGCGCGTAGCCGCGGTCCTCGCCCCTCTCCAACGCCCGGTACCAGCGCTCGGACACGCCGAGCAGCAGGGCCATGTCGAGCTGCGTGAGGTAGCGGCGGTGGCCGCGGAACGGGACGGGGCCGGGCAGGAGGCGCGGGTCGCGCGCCATCCGCCAGGCGCGCAGCATCCGGCCGAGATCCTCGCGTCGTGCGTCCGGCAAAGGCAAAGACCTCGCAAAGATGGGTGGGACGGACGGGAAACACCGCGTGGCCCGCGCGCTCGCACACCCGCGCCGGGTGCACGTTGACAGCGTCGCACAGCGGTTCACGGACCGGAACCGGAGAGTACCGGTACACCTGGCTGCCGTTCTTCACCGGGGACGGAGGTCCATGGTGAGCGCCGCGACCACGGGCCGCACCGCCCCGCGGCACCGCACACCCGCCGCAGACCCCGCACACGTACGGAGAAACTCACCGATGAGCTACTTCCTGCCGGAGTCCCACCCCGTGCTGACCGCCGCCCGCGGTCTGGCCCTCGCCCACTCCGGGCTGATCGAGACGCACCCGTCCCCCCTCTACCTGCGGGCGCTCGACCCGCACCCGGACCGCGCGGTCGCGCTGGTCTCGGGCGGCGGCTCCGGGCACGAGCCGCTGCACACCGGGCTCCTGGGACGCGGCGGGCTGGACGCCGTCTGCCCCGGCGAGATCTTCGCCTCCCCGCACAACCGGCAGATCTACGAGGCGAGCGCGGCCGCCGCGAAGAGCGGCGGCGTCCTGCTGATCATCAAGAACTACACCGGCGATGTGATCAACTTCCAGATCGCGGCGGAGCGGCTGCGGCATGACGGGATCCCGGTCGCCACGGTCCTGGTCGACGACGACCTGGCCACCGACAGCGCGGACAGCGCCACCGGGCGCCGGGGCACGGCCGCCACCGTGGTCGTCGAGAAGCTGCTGGGCGCCGCCGCCGACCGGGGCGCCTCGCTGGAGGAACTCGCCGAGCTGGGGCGGCGGATCGTCGCCGCGTCCCGCAGCATCGCGGTCGCCGCCCGCGCCCAGACCTCCCCCACCACCGTCAACCCCGCCTTCGCCCTGGAGGCCGGGACCCTGGACTACGGCGTCGGCATCCACGGCGAGCGCGGCATCCGCACCATCGCGCGCCCCGCCGTCGGCGACCTCGTCCGGCGGATGACCGACGACCTGCTCGACGCCCTGCCCGAGGGGCCGGGTGACGTGCTCGCCCTCGTCAACGGCCTCGGCGCCACCACCGAGCTGGAGCTGCACGCCATCGGCGTCCTGCTCAGGGACGAGCTCACCGCCCGCGGCCTGCGGCCGGTGTTCGTCGTGCCCGGCACCTTCACCGCCGCCCTGGACATGGCCGGTTTCTCCCTGACCGTGACGCGGCTCGAAGAGGGGTGGGCCGAGCTGTGGAGCGCCCCGACCCGCACCCCGCTCGTCCTGCCGCGCCCCACGCGCACCCCGGACGCGTCGGCCGAGCCGGAGCAGGCCCTCTCCCCGGCGGACACCGTCACCGCGACCACCGCGCAGCCGAAGGGCGACCGCGCCCTCCTCGACCGCTACGCGCTGACGGTCTCCCAGGTGCGCGACAACCTGACCGAGCTGGACCAGCTCGTCGGCGACGGCGACTTCGGCGACAACCTCGCGGGTGGTGTACGGCGCGCGGTGAAGCTGGCCGACGAGCGCGGCCTGGACGGCACGGCGGCCCTCGCCGAGGCCTTCCTCGACGACGTGGGCGGCACCAGCGGTCCGCTCTTCGGCCTGCTCTTCCAGCACCTGGCGTCCGCGGCGCCGCAGGACGGAGGGGCGCCGTCGGCCGCCGCCCTGGCGGAGGCCGCGGAGGCGGGCTTCGCCGTCATCCACCGGGTGGGCGGCGCCGAGCCGGGGGACTGCACGCTGGTCGACGCCCTCGCGCCAGCCGCCGAGTCGCTGGCCGCCTCCGCGCGCGAGGAAGCCCCCGAGGCGCCCCTGACCGAAGCGGCCCAGGCTGCCATCCGGGGAGCACTGGCCACCGCGGAGCTGCGCCCCCGCCGCGGCCGCGCCAGCTACGTGGGCGACCACGCCCTCGGCGTCCCGGACCCCGGCGCCCTCGCCGTGGCCCTCCTCTTCATGGCCCTGGCGGACATCCACGAGCCCGCCACGGCCCCCCGGCTGCCGGCGCCCGGGTACATCACGGTGCGGTGACCCGGGACGGGACGCGCGACCGCGTCCCGGCACAGGGTGTACGCCTGGTCCGTTCTCTGACTACGGTCCGAGGATGGACCAGACGGGGCGCAGCTCGCACGAGTACGACGCTGCAACCGCATCGTCACCGAACGCGTGGGCGTGCTCCACGACCGCTCCCTCGGCGGTGACCGGCCCGTCGGTGAGGCCCGGCTGCTGTGGGAGATCGGGGAGCGGGAGCAGGACCTGTGAGGACTGCGCGAGCGGCTCGGGCTCGACTCCGGTTACCTCAGCCGCCTGCTGCGGTCCCTTGAGGCCGACGGCCTGGTGACCGTGGCGCCGCTTCCCGAGGACCGTGGGTGCGCACCGTCCGGCTCACCGCGGCGGGCCGCGCCGAACGCGCCCTGCTCGACGCCCGCAGCGACGAACTCGCCGGCGCCCTCCTGCGGCCGCTCCACGCCGCCCAGCGCGAGCGGCTGGTCGCCGCCATGGCCGAGGTCGACCGGCTGCTGACCGCCTCGACCGTCACGCTGGACGCCGCCGACCCGGACCACCCCGACGCCCGGCACTGCCTGCGCCCCTACTTCGCCGAACTCCAGGACCTCTTCACACCGGCTTCGACCCCGCCCGCAGCCTCCTGCCCGACGCGGGCGAACCGCGGCCCCCACGCGGCCTGTTCCTCGTCGCGCGGGCACAGGGCGAACCCATCGGCTGCGCCGGGCTGAAGCCGCCGCCCGGCGCCCCCGCCGAGATCAAACGCATGGGGGTGGCGCCGCACGCCCGCGGCCTCGCCCGCCGCTTCCCGCCCACCACTGGTTCGAGAAGCGGATCGGTGCCCGCCCCTCACCGTGAGGAACGCGCGACGCGGAACCCCACGTCGTCCACGCGGTAACTCGGATGGCTGCGGCGCCGCGCGGAGGCCCGGCAGCTCCAGTGCTCGTCGAACCAGCCGCCGCCCCGCAGCACGCGGTAGCCGCCGTAGACCTCGGCGTCGTACACGTCCCAGCACCAGTCCCAGACGTTGCCCAGCATGTCGTACAGCCCCCAGGGGTTGGCCTGTCTGCTGCCCACGTCGTGGACGCGCTCCCCGGAATTGCCGCGGTACCAGGCGATGTCGTCGAGCGGGCCGTAGTGCGGTCCCGTCGTGCCCGCGCGGCAGGCGTACTCCCACTCCGCCTCCGTCGGCAGGCGGTAGCCGTCGGCCGCGGCGTCCCATGTCACGCTCTCGCCGTCAGCCCCGATGTCGTAGACGGGCGCGAGACCGGCTCGCTCGGACAGGGCGTTGCAGAACCGGACCGCGTCCCACCAGGAGACGCCCTCGACGGGCAGCCGGTCCCCGCGCGAGGTGCTCGGCCGCAGGCCGGTGACGCGCGCGTACAGCTCCTGGGTGACCGGGTGCGCCGCCAGTCGGTACGGCGCGAGGTCGACCGTCCACCTGCGCCGCGTGCGGCGGTCGGAGAGGGTCACCTCGCCCGGCGGGACGGCGATCATGTCGTGCTCTTCGTGCGCGTTCACGGGGCGGGCCTCAGCGGTGTCGTACGGAGTGGTCAGTCGGGGCAGGTCCTGTCGTCCCCGCCTCTGAACGTCCGGTAGACCGGCAGAGGTTCCCCCGCCGCCCGGCCGCTTCCGGCGGCCGGATACTCGACGATCGGGACCGGCTTGCAGACCGCCCACTGGTCGTTCGCCCCCGGACCCTCGAAACCGTACGAACCCCCGGCGCCCCGCAGGCAATTGCTGCAACCGTTCGCCGAGATGCTCGGCATGATGAGGGTGTTGTAGACGTCGTTCTTCGACGGGATCAGCGGGCCGTCCTTCCCCCGGGGACCCTCCCCGCCTTCGTTGACCTCGCTGTACGTGCGGTCGACGGCGTCGGCGAGCAGGGTGAACGCGTCGTGGTACATCACCGCGTACCCGTCGTTCAGCGGATCGGCTCCCAGCTCGTGCCGGGCCTCCAGCTTCCCGAAGCGGTCGAGGAAGCGGCCGAGCGCGCGCGGCGGATCATTCCTCCCCTGCCACCAGGCCGGGTCGACGGACGACGCGTCGATGATCGTGGCCCGCGCCTCCTTCAGCCAGCGCGTGGTCTCACCGGTGGTGAGGGTCGGTTCCAGCCCGATGCCCACCTTCAGCAGGCGCAGCCGCGAGCCGCGGCCGCAGTCGCCCTCCTGCGCGAGGCGCTTGACGAACGCCGGCAGGTCCTGGTCGCGCCCGGCGAAGAAGACGGTGTCGGACCGCGCGGTACAGATCTTCTGCACCGCGTCCGTGAACCGCCGCGGAATGCCCTTGTCCCGGCCGGAGGAGCCGGTGAAGTTCGAGTTGTGCCCCTTGAAGTCGTACGTCTTGTCGAAGTGCTTCTCGAAGACCCGGCGGAGGTTGCGCGAGTACACGTCCTCGCTGCGGTTGTCCCAGACCAGGAACCCCCGCCCCCGCTCGGGCCGTTCGGCGAGGTACTGCTTCAGCGCGCGGGCGAACTGGTCGTTGTTCGGCGACGTCTTGAAGAAGTGGGCGGCGTTCATGTCGGCCGCCGTGATGACGGGCCCGACCGTGGGGATGCCGCGTTCGCTCAGGGCGGCCACCGCCCGCCGCGTGTCGGACGTGCTGCTGGGTATCCCGGTCACGCCGACCAGCGGGGTGCGCTCGTCCTCCGCAAGCTCCGCGAGCCGGGCGACGACGGGACGCCAGTGGTCGAGGTTGCGGCCGTCGGGTGCCAGCAGCAGCTGGTAGTGCGGGCCGCTGCCGCTGTTGGCCTCCTGCTGCGCCGCCAGCGCCCCGGCCAGACCGCGGCGGATCATGTCGACGGTCATCGCGCTGGACTCGTCCGAGGTGTACGGCATCATCAGCGCGATCCGCACATACGGGATCCGCGCGCTGTTCTCGGCGGGATCCTCGGCGTCCCGCCGCACCCGCGCGTTCTCGTCCGCCACCGCCTCGATGAGGCCCGCCAGGCGCGGATCCGCGTCGAAGGCGTACTCGGTGACCCCGACGCAGTCCCCGTCGATCTCCCGCAGGTCGTCGCCGCACCTGCCGGGTCCGCGGGCGCCGAGGGTGAGAAGCAGGGCGACCACCGCGGCCACCAGCACCAGCGCCGAGGCCGCGGCCCACTCGATCGGTCCCCACTCGCGGGGGTGGCGACGGAACATGCTTCCTCACTGTCCTGGTACGGGGAGGGGGCGCTTGTCCCGGGCCGCGGCGGGCCATCTGCGGGCCGCCTGGCCGAGCGCGACGCGCCAGGAAGGATGACGCAGGGAGAGATAGGCCAGCTCCTGCTCGATCGCCGTGCACGTGTCGGGATCCGGCTCCGTGTGCGGCTCGGAGAGGTACCACAGGGCGTGCAGCAGCCGGTTGACGCACCGCTCGGTGTCGTCGAGGTGGATGTAGCGGCCGTCGTGCGCCCCGAGCGCGATCCGCAGCCGGTCGTCCCGCCAGTCGCGCTCGGGCGGGGTGGGAGCGGTCGCGGCGTACCGCAGGCACCCCAGCCAGTGCCCCGCCCCCCGCTCGTCCCGCTCCGACTGGAACACCTCCGCCAGCGACGCCACCACCGTCTCCACGCCCCCCGCGGCGAGCATGTGCCGCAGGGCGTCCGCCTCGCCGTCGTCGCCGCGCTGGGCATGGTGGTTCTGGAGGAAGCGGTGGATCTCCTGCCAGCCCCGGCTGTCGTCGGGTCCCGGGGAGAGCCGACGGGCCTCGTGCACCAGGAGCCTCTGGAGCAGTGGATCGGTCACCAGCGGGCTCTCGGGCGGCGTGAGGTGCTGCCAGTGCTGCTGTTCGAGGTAGTCGGTGACCGCGTTCGCCGGCAGTTGCTCGGGGCCCTCCAGACGCAGCCGGGTCGCCAGCGCCTCGGCCGCCGTGCTGTCCCTGGCCAGGGAGAGGAGGGTCAGCCGGTCGCGCTGGCGGCGGTCCGGCAGCAGCCGCTCCAGCAGCGCCTCGCCGACGGGCCGCCCGTCCGGCGCGGACAGGTCGAGGAGATCCCGGGGGGCCACGGCACGGCCCGCCCGCGTCGCGGCGCGCACCGCCGAGCAGAGCATGGCCGTGGCCGCCGGATGGCCGCGGGTCAGCGCGTGCAGGGCGGAGGCGAGGTAGGGGTGCAGCGGGGTCCCGGCCGAACCGGCCTCCAGGAGCGGCAGGACGTCGTCGCGGCTCAGCGGTGTCAGGGGCACGGTGAGCAGACCGGCGGAGGGGACGGTGCCGCGGCGCTCCCAGCCGGTGGCCCGCACCAGCTCGGGCAGTTCGCGGCGGAGCGGGCCGGGGTCGTTGCCGGGCGGTTCGCCGAGCCGGGTGGCCACGACGACCAGTTCCTCCCGCTCGGGGGAGTCGGGCGTCGCCCGGTGCTCCAGGAGCAGGTCGACGAAGCGCCGTCCGGCCGGCAGGTGCACGTCGTCCAGGAGCACCAGGGGCCATGGTTCGCGGTTCCAGCGCTGAAGCCGTCCGTACGCACCGGCGACGTCATGGCGGAACGCCGCCACGAGGGTCCGCTCGACCGCGCGCCGGTAGTCACCGCCCTGGTGGTACCAGTCACCGAGCAGCGGCAACGGGTCGGCGTCCGGCGGGAGTTGAGGGAAACGCGCGCGGTACCAGTCCCGCTCCGACCCCGCGCGGTGCCGGTACGCGTACTCGCCGTGCAGGGCGCGGGAGACGCTCGCGGCTGCCCCGCCGGGCTGACACGGCGCCCCCGATGCCACGCGGGCCTCGACCGCCGCCGCCCACGCCCGGCGCACGTCCTGCTCGGGCGCGTCGGCCATGCGGCAGGCGATCAGCAGCCGGGCGAGGCGCAGGCAGACCGCGTCCCGCTCGGTGCAGTCACCCGGGTCCCAGCTGGTCACCGCGAACAGGCCGGGCAGCAGGACGGGGAAAGGGCGCCGGTAGGAAGGCCCCAACTGGCGCGCCAGCTCGGTCAGCAGACCGACCAGGCCGGTGGCGACGTGACCGTCGGCGTCGCCGCCCGTGCGCGACCCCAGGGCGACGGCCGACGCGTAGGCGCCGGCGCCCTCGGGCGCGACCCGGATGTGGGCGAGGGGGAGCCGCCCCCGGTAGTGGGCCGCGAGCTCCCGCAGCACCGCGCTGCGGCCCATGCCGTGCCGCCCGGTCAGCAGCACCACGGGCAGGTCGTGCTGGAACTCCCGCGCCGTCCGCGACCGCTCGTCGTACTTCAGGCCGGTCAGCCGTGGGACGAGCGCGCGCAGGAGCGGGTCCCTGCCGTACAGCGGCACGTCTTCCGCTCTCTCCATCCGACTGGGCCCCGCCTCCGTAGTGCCGCTCCTTCTCGACCGTGCCTGGGAACACGAAACTTACCCGTAGCACATGCCCGGTGTCAGTCCGTCGATCAGCGCTGTGGATGGACGGACAGTTCGACCTCGGGCGGGAGCGCCTCCGCTCCGCTCACCTCGCCCGGATGGTCAAGCCGCACCCTGCGCAGCCGGTGCAGCGCGGCGAGCGAGCCGAGGTCGGCCACCGACGCCTCCGTGAGGTGGAGTTCCTCCAGTCCGGGCAGCCGCAGGGATATCCGGCGCAGCGGCACCGCGGTGCCCGCCCCCGCGTGCACGTTCAGCCGGGTGACCTGCGGCAGCCGCGTACGCGGGGCGAACAGCAGCAGACTCAGCTGTGCCGAGGTCAGCGTGAGCGTACGCAACTCGGGGAGGTCGCCGAGGAGTGATCCCCAGGAGTCGGGCGTCAGCCGCTCGCTCGCCTCCTGGAGCCGCAGCTCCGTGAGGTTCGCGCACACCGCGATGTCCGAGAGGCGGGTGGCGGTCGGCGGCAGCGACAGGACCCGCAGCCGCTCCGGACACGGCAGGTCGGCGAGACCGCGCCAGGGCACGTCGGCGCCGATCAGAAGCGTGTCGAGCCGCGCGCAGCCCGCCAGTTCGCGCAGCGGCTCGAAGCGGGGCAGGTCCCGCAGCGCGAGCCGCCGCAGCGCGGGGAGCCGGGTCAGCGGCCCGGGGTCCTCGACGTTGCGGCAGCCGCGCAGGCCGAGCGACTCCAGGCCGGTGCAGCCGGACAGCACGTCGAGCGAGTCGAGGGAGAGGATGTCGCGCAGCTGGAGTTCCCGCACCTGACCGGCGTCAAGGGCGGAACGGACGTCGTCCGGGGTGAAGTCGCCCCGCAGGCTGACGCGCCGGTACCCGGACATGGTGCGCAGCATGTCCAGCTCCGCGCGCGAGCGGAGGGTGACGGTCTCGTCGGGCGCGAGCTCCAGGAGCGGCCGGACGATCTCCTCCGCGTACACCTCCGGATCGAACCGGTCCCAGTGGTACAGGAGTTGGGCGCGTACCGCGGACTGGCCGGTGTGCAGGAACTCCCGCAGGCGCGGGATGGCGGCGTCCCCGCCGATCTGGCAGATCGCGTGGACGGTGGCCAGCTCCTCGTCGCCCGTCAGCTCCGTCGCGCCCGGCAGCAGACCCAGCAGCAGCGGCCCCGTCTGCGCCAGGGCCCTGGCCTCGCGCAGACCACGCGGCGGCACCATGCGCGCCGCCTGGCCCTCGATGGCCTCACGCACCGCGGGCGCGACACTGGTCGCCTGCTCCAGCGAGGCGAGCGCGAGCAGCCGCAGCCGCGCCTGGACGGCCGGGTCCCGCTCCCGCTCGCCCCTCTCGCGCAGCCGGGTGAGCAGTTCGCCGCGCTCGTGGTGCCGGGCCTGGGCGACGACCATCTGCACCACGTCCTCCCACTGCTCCAGGTGGGCGTTGTTCACCAGCATGCCCATGTCCCGCTCCTCCAGGACCGCCTGGGCGCCCAGGAAGTCCTGGAAGGTGCGGTGGATGAAGTCGACGGCGCCGTGCGCGGGTTCGCGCAGCAGCCCGGACCGCTCCAGGAGCAGCTGGAGGACGTCCTCCGCCTCGCCGATCTCCGCGAGCCGCTCCACCGAGGGCATCAGGCGGCGTACGACGTCGACGGCGTCCGCCCGGTCCAGCTGGGTCCGTTCGTTGCGGATCAGCCAGTACGCGAGGCGCCGCAGCGGCTCGGTGGCCGACTTCTGGTCCAGCTGCGGTGTGCCGCCGACGCCGCCGTAGACCTCACGCTCCACGTCGCGCCGCTCCAGGAGCATGGCGAGCGCCGCCTCGTACAGCGAGGCGCGGCCGCGCGGCAGGAAGCCGCGGCGCTCCCGGTGCAGGGCGCAGATGAGCCCGCACATCAGGGGGTTGGTCGCGAGGCGGCTCAGCTCGGGCCTGCTGCGCAGCGCGAGGGCCAGTGACTCGCCGAGGGCCGCGGGCGCCCCCGCCGCCGCGTGCCAGCGTTCGATGAACCGCCGCATGTCGGCGGGGCGCATCGCGCTGAGCGTGTACTCGTGGAAGCCCTCGTGCCGCAGCCAGCCCGGTTCGAGGGCGGAGGGACGCGAGGTGAGCAGCCACAGGTTGCCGGGGAAGACCGCGAGGAGCTTCTTCAGCCACGCCTTGACCCGGCCCCGCTCGCCCCTCGGGATCTCGTCCGCCCCGTCGATCAGCATCACCGCGCGGCCGTTTCGGAGCACGCGCGTGGCCCAGCCGTCCGGTTCGGTGCCGACCAGGGGGCAGTCGATCCAGCGCAGGAAGTCCTGGGGCATCGGCAGCTCGGCGCCCTTGCGGGCCAGCGCGCGCAGCGGCAGGACGAACGGCACGCGCCCCAGCAGCTGCGACAGGGCGCCCGGCACCCGCTCCTGGCGCGCCGTGGTGAGGGCGAGCCACTGCACGAGCGTCGTCTTGCCGGTCCCGGCCACGCCGCGCAGCAGGACCCGGTCGTGGGTGGCGAGGGCGGTCTCCACCGGTGCCGCCGCACGCTCGGCCGGCTCGCCGTCCGCCATCGGCGCCGCGTCCGCGGGCCCGCGCTGCAAAGTGGCCTCCAGGCTCAAGTAGGCCGCTTCCAGGGGCCATTCCTGGCCGTCGGGTTCGCGCAGGTCGACGCCGTGGATGGTGAGCCTGCCGTGATACCGGACGACGTAGCGCGCGTACTCCTCCTCGAACCGGGCGTCGCGCGCGGAGACATCGGGAAGGCGCTCCAGGATCCGCTCCAGCCGCTCGCTCTGCTCGCGGATCTCACGGCTCTGCTCGGCCTGCGTACGCGCGGCGAACCCCGGCTGCTCACTGAAGAACCGCACCACGTGGACGCACGCCGTCTCCAGGAGCCGGTCGTGGAAGCGCGCGGCGTCCTCGCTCAGGAGTCTGCGGGTCTCGGGCCCCGCCCGCCGCGACAGCTCGGCGGCCAGCTCCTCGGGCCCCAGAGCGAAGGCCTGGACATCGTCCATGTCGAGGTCGCCGAGCGCGTGCAGGGTACGGGTCAGCGCCAGCGCCACGGCGTCCTTCTCGTCGGCGCCGACCGGCGGGTCGTGGGGCCCGGCGGCCCGCACCGCCCGGCGCACCAGCTCGCGGGCGATCCGGTGCAGATCGTCCTCACTGAGGGTGCGGTGCTCGCGGGAGAAGGCCATGAGGCGCCTGACCGGGATCGGCCGCTCCTGGAACGACGCTCCCGGCGCCTTCGCCGCGGGCAGCAGCAACCGCTTGAGCAGCGGCGCGATCACCGCCGACGCGACCCGCAGTCCTACCGTGCCCCCGTCCACGCACCCTCCCTCGGCCGCTCCGCCCCGCGGTCCGAACCCGCCCGCGCGGTGGTGACCCGACCAGCGTAGCCGCGGACCGGGCCCGGCCCGCCGAAAGTCGGCAAGGCCGCACACGTGAGAGGGGCCGCCCCCGGGGGACCCGCCGGGCAACCGGCCGGCGACTGCCGGGTGACGACGGAGCGACCGCCGAGCGGACCGTGGACCGGCCCGCCGAGAAAACACGTCCCGCTCCGCTGTCCCGCGAGATGCGGGGCACACTCCTCCATAAGAGTGCCGATCACCGGGCTTCGCGGGCGTAGGGTGGCGCCGCGAGGAGATGGAGGCGCCGATGTCCACGCAGATCCATCGTCTGACGATCACGGAGCTGGCGAGCTGCGACGACTGCGTGGTGCTGCGTGTCACCGGCGAACTCGACCAGACCGGCGAGGCACTCTTCCTCGGCACGCTCGGCGCCTGCGTGGACGCCGGGCACCGCCATCTGGTCCTGGACACCACCGCCCTGTCGTTCTGCGACTCGCGGGGGCTCAACTGCCTGCTGGCCATGCGGTGGCTGCTGGACCGCCGCGACGGCAGACTCCTGCTGGCCGGGGCGGGCCGCCGGCTGACGGAACTGCTCGCGCAGACCGGCAGCGCCCACCTGCTCCCCAGCCACCGCACGGTCGGCCACGCCCTGGCGGAACTCCCGCCGGCCCACCGCCCGGTCTGGCCGCCCCTCCAGGACTGAGCGGACGGGCGGGGCGCGGCACGCAGGGATCCTTCGTGTGCCCGGTGGGCGCCGCGGCTCAGAGGCTCACTGCGCGCCTGACGGACACCGCACCCAGGGCTTCTTCGTACGCCCGGTGGGCGCCGCGCTCAGGTCTCCTCCGTGCGCGCGGCGCCCGCCACGCTCAGGACTTCACGACGCGACGGACGTTCTCGACGTCTCCGCAGCCTGCCCCGAGCTGCTTGGCGCGCTCCTTGGCGAAGGCCGCGCCCAGCTCCTCGCGGCGCTCCATCGCGACGTTCTCGCGCGCGCCGTTGAGAATCGTCCGCTCCTCCTCGTCGGCGTGGTGGGTGACCGCCTCGACGAGTTCCTCCAGCTTCTCGTCCCAGTCGTCGGAGCCGACCTCGTCGACCTCCAGCAGGGCGAGGAGCGCCTTGTTGCCCTCCTCGTGCTCCTCGACGCCGTGTTCGACCTCGTCGTTCTCGATGTCCCGGTAGCGCTTGAGGGCGGGGTAGACCTCGGCCTCCTCGGCGAGGGCGTGCGCGATGAGCAGGCCGGAGAACTCCCGCAGGGCTCCCGCCCGGTCGCCCTCCACGCTGCGCATCTCACGGAAGAGGTCCTCCATCCGCCGGTGGTCGTCGAGGATCAGCTCCACGACATCCTTCGACGTCGCCTCGTTCGCCTGGGCCGCCATGACAGTGCTCCTTCTCGGCTGGACAGTGGGGTTCGCTGCGTCGTGTACCCCGTACCGATAGGTAGCGCGCTCCCTCGACCGACCGGAGTTCCGGCGTCCCCGCCGCCGCGTGTGTCACTCCTGCGGCCCACCGCCGGCCAACGGCACGATCGCGTACGACGGTTCGGTCTCCCCGGCCGGAGCCCGCGCGGCCCGCGTCTAGGCTGCACCCCGGCACCCGCCCCACCCCGCGCCCGATCCCAGGAGTACGCACCGTGTCCGAACCCGCACCGCGGCATCCCTACCCCGACGCCCACCGCCCCGACGAGGCGCCCGCCCCGCACGCGCTGCTCACGCCCGTGCTCGGTCTGCTCGGCACCTGGCGCGGCCGGGGCCGCGGCGAGTACCCGACGCTCGACGCGGACTTCGCGTACGCGCAGGAGATCACCTTCAGCCACGACGGCCGCCCCTTCCTGCACTACGAGGCCAGGGCCTGGCTGCTCGACGCCGACGGCCGGCCGCTGCGCCCCTCGGCCCGGGAGAGCGGCTGGTGGCGGCTCCAGGCCGACGGCGGGGTGGAGGCGCTGATCACCCAGCCCACCGGCATCGCGGAGATCGCGGTCGGCCACGCGGACGGCGGCTCGGTGGACCTGGCCACCCATCAGGTCGCCCTCGCGCCCACCGCGAAGCAGGTCGACGCCACCCGCCGCCGCTACACCCTGACCGGCCCCCACACCCTCACCTTCGCCCACGACCTCGCGGCCGTGGGGCAGCCCTTGCAGCACCATCTCTCGGCGGTCCTGCACCGCGAGGGGCCGGCACGCACGGCGTAGGCCGAGCCCCGCCGCGTACATCAGGCGTCCCGGCGGCCCGTCACGGCACCAGCGCGGCCATCACCGCGCGCGGCAGGGCCGGATTGGCGGCCGCCGCTCGCACCACCTCTCCGTCGGCCTCGCCGCCGCCGTCCCCCAGCAACTCCACGAGGGCCTGCGGGGGAAGCGCCGGATGGCCGGCCGCCAGGGGCCTGGCCCGTGCGTCCGGCAGACAGGCGAGCAGCGCCCGGCCCGTCGCACGCCGGTGCCGGGCGATCTCGCGCAGCGCCTTGCGCACCGGAGGCTGCCGCAGGGCCAGGTCCTCCAGCAGCGCCGGGGACGCGTCCGGGTGGGCCGCCACCTTCGCGGCGACCTGCCCTCCGTACCGTTCGACCGCGGCGCGCAGCAGCGCTTCGGGGAGGCCGGGGTGCCCGATGACGGCGTTGACGACCTTCGCGTCGGGATCGGCGGCCAGCGCGTCGCGTGTCCCGGCGGGCAGGTCCCGCCGCGCGGCCACGAGCGTCCGGGCGGCGGGGTGCGGTGACCGGGCGAGTTCCTCGACCTCGGCGGGGGAGGCGGCGGCGACGCGCGGCAGCAGCGCGGCGCCGATCCTGGTGGTGCCGGCCACGCCGACGAGCACGTCCAACGGCACGCGCGGGTGGTGCGCGAGGGACCGGCGTACGTCGGGGTCGCGGTCCTCGGCCAGCGCGCGCAGCAAGGGTTCGTCGAGCGCGGGATTCCTCGCGAGGTCGGCGCGGACGCCGGGCAGGGGGTCGTCGGCGAGGCGTCGGTACACCTCGCGGGGCAGGCCGGTGCGGACGGCGAGGGTCAGGCGCAGCAGCATCGAAGGGTGGTCGGCGAAGCCCGCGACGGCTTCGGCCGGTGTGGCCGGGTTGCCCAGCGCCGCCAAGTGGATGCCGTGCACGGCGGACTCATGGGAGCCCCCACAGGCCGCGCCCGGCGGCAGGTCGCAGTCGGTGCGGGGGCAGTACGGATCATGCGTGAACGGCGTCTCCTCGCCGTCACAGACGAGACACCGCCGCGCGGGAGGCAGCCCTTCGCCGGTGACCAGCGCGGCCAGGACCGCCGGGGGCGTCGCCTCGTTGGCGGCCACCGCGCGGCGGACCTCGGCGTGGGGGTGGCGCGCGAGGCGGGCGGCCATCGGCGCGGGGACGCCGTACGCCAGTTCCGCGACGACCCGTGCCCGCGGGTCCCGGGCCAGCGTCTCCACCACGTCGGCGGGCAGCCCGGGGCAGGCGGCCAGCTTCTCCCGGCGCTCGGCCACCGGGTCCGTCGCGAACCGCCGCGCCCACGCGGGGTCCCCGGCTCCCTGGTCGAGCAGGGCCAGGGCGGCGTCCGGCCGCGTCGCGGGGTCGATGTCGGCGGCGGTGAGCCGGCCCTCGTACGCGAGCGCGACGGCGCTCTCCGCCACGCGCGAGGCCAGCGCGACGGCCTGCGCACGCGTGAGATCGCCGCGTCCGGTGAGGTCCGCGGCGATCTCGGGGTCGGCGACGGCGATCAGACGGTCGGTCAGTTCGGGCGGCAGGGCCGGGTTGGCGGCGAGCCCGCACAGCACGTTGTTCACCGGGGCATTCTGCCCGGGGAGGGTGTCGACCGGCCCGGGATCTCCGCCGTCTCGGCCGGTGCCGGGCAGGGGATGGCCCAACACCGCCCGGATGTCACGCGTCGGCGGGCACCATCCCCTTGCGCAGCGTCGCCAGGGTGCGGGAGAGCAGGCGGGATATCTGCATCTGGGACACGCCGAGACGCTCACCGATCTGCGACTGGGTCAGCTCCTCCACGAAGCGCAGGTGCAGGATCTCCCGGTCGCGCTCGGGGAGCTCGGCGACCAGGGGAGCGAGCGAATGGAAGTCCTCGACGAGTTCCAGGGAGGGGTCCTCCGAGCCGATGAAGTCGGCCAGGGGCGTCTCGTCGGTGGTGTCGCCGTGCAGGACGGCGTCGAGGGAGGAGGAGTTGTAGCCGTTGGAGGCCAGCCGGGCCTCGATGACCTCCTCGGGGGTCAGGTTCATCAGGGTGGCCAGCTCGTCCACCGTGGGGGAGCGGCCCAGCCGGCTGCTCAGTTCCTCGGTGGCCTTGGCGAGTTCGACCCGGGCCTCCTGGAGGCGGCGCGGCACATGGACCGCCCAGGACGTGTCACGGAAGAATCGCTTGATCTCGCCGACGATATAAGGCACCGCGAACGTCGCGAATTGCACCTCGCGGGAGAGCTCGAATCTGTCGATCGCCTTGATGAGGCCAATCATCCCGACCTGGACGATGTCTTCCATATCGTCGCCGCGATTACGGAAACGGCCTGCCGCATAGCGCACCAGGGACATGTTCAATTCGATCAGGGTGTTGCGCACGTACTGGTATTGGGCCGTGCCCTCCTCCAGCACCGCGAGCTGATCGAAGAACAACTGGGACAAGGCGCGCGAGTCCTTCGGGGTCACCGCCTGCGGATCGACCACTTCCGGCAGTTCCGTGACGCCGGTGTCCGTCTGGGTCCGGATTCCAGTGGCCATCGTCATGTATACCTCCCTGTCCGCCGGCCCCCTCGTCCCCTGTAGGCCGGTGAGCCGCGCCTACCCCTCCGCGAAAGGTTCATGTCCCTTCCGACATGCGGAGGTTCCGTGACGCCGACCACACCCGCGGGCCGGATGGACGTTAAGAAGTCGGGTTCAGGGGCAAGAGACCCTTTCGTACAGTCCACCCCTGATCGAGGAGGGGCGTATGAGGACGGACCATTCACAGCACGGCGTCACCATGTTGGACCGCACGGTCTTCGACAAAAGGCCGGAAGTCGTACCCCGGGCCCGGGATTTCGCCCGCTCCTTCCTGGGCGGCCTCAGTCCTGCCCTGGACGAACAGGCCGCCGCGAGCGTCGAACTCACCGTGTCCGAACTCGTCACCAATTCCGTACGGCATGCGCGCGGCGATTCCTGCTCACTGCGTCTGGTGGCGCACCGGGACACCATCACGGTCGCCGTCACCGACGCCGACCCACGGCCGCCGCGCGAGCGGACGCCCGATCTGGCGGGAGGCACCGGCGGCTTCGGCTGGCCGATGGTGCGCAGTCTCGCCCGCGCGGTCCAGGTGAGCGCGGGCCCGCAGGGCAAGACCGTCCGGGCCGATCTGCCCCGGGGCTGATCCGGTCCCGGCCGGCCCGGAGGGCGTGACGGACGCCGCTCCACGGGGAAATGCCTGCGCGAAGCCTTGCCGCTTCCGCGTCTGACGGTCAGACATATGGCTGACAGGAGTGACGGGCGTTCCCGGTGCGGGCCTGAGACGCGGGCTCTGTCGCGGCGGCACGGTCGAGCACCACTCCCTCAAGTGGTACGCGCACATGAGCGCCCCGGAGGTCTTCCTGCGGCCGGGCGGGGCGGCGCCGAGCAGGAGATCTGGCTGTGCGGCGTCGACAAGGAGCGCACCACCCAGGAGGTCGAGGAGGCCCTGCGCGTCATCGGCGAGGCCTGGGAGAAGGAGGAACTGGAGCACCATGGAGAACTGCTCGACATCGGCCCGCACCCGATCCTGCCCCGCCCGAAACAGACCCCGCACGCCCCGCTCTTCCTGGCGTGCAGCAGGACGGAGACCCTGAAGCAGGCGGTCGAACGCGGCATCGGGGCGCTGGTGACGGGCTTCGCGGGGCCCGAGGTGGTCGCCGGGATGAGACAGGCGTACGACGGCCGCGCTCGCGGCTTGCACCGACGCGCGCCTGGTGTCGAGCGTCGTCAACGACCACTTCTCCGCGCTCTGCCCGACGATCGTGCCGGGCGACCGGGAGACGGCGCGGCGCGTCGGCCTCCGGGGGCAGCGGTTCTTCGCGCGGTCCATCGGGCACTGGTACGGCGGCGCGGGCGTGCCCGGCGAGGCGGTCGTGGCGGGGGGGGGCGGGGGGGCCCCGGTGCGCGCGGGCGCCGCGGGCGGGGCCCCCCCCCCCCCCCCGGCCAACCCTCCCGGGGGGGGCCCCGGCGCCCCCCCCCGTCCACCCCCCCCCCCCGGCGGGGGCCCCCCCCGCCCCCCCCCCCCCCGCCCGGCGGGGGCCCCCCCCCACCCCGTCCCCCGCGGGCGGGGGGGGGGGGTGGCCGGCCCCCCCCCCCCCCCCCCCGGGCCCCCCCCCCCCCCCCCGCCACACCAGCAGCTCGCTCTCCGGCGGCGGGCTCGCCCCGCACGTGCCCACCAGCGCGAAGTCGAGGCTCCCGGCCGCCGTGAGCGCCGCGATCTCCCGCTCCGACCACGAGACGTGCGTCGA
>NZ_JAFEXF010000132.1 GCF_016905445.1 Streptomyces sp. G44 | reverse complement strand
GGACGCGGCCCTGCGCGGCCCGGGAACCGTCGAGGATCCTTGCCCTGTGGAAGGGCTCAGTCGCAGCTCGTAATCACCGGTGTCCGGGTTGAGCACCCACTGGTCTGCGGGGTCGATGTTCTCCGCCCGCCCACGGCCTTGCGCGTCCACGGTTGTTTGCGTCCTCCGTCGGGGCCACGCGGCGCCTCATCCCCCTCAAGAAGGCGCTCGGTCAGTCGTTCCAGCGGTGCGTGGCCGAAAGGGCCCGGCGCACCGGATCGCTCACACTATCCGCCCAGTTCAGCGCCGGACGACGCCGGTGACAAATTCCACTCCCCTACAACTGGGCAATCCGCCCAATTCCTTGGGTGAAAGCCGTCTCCCCTTGGGCATCGCTTTACCCGCAGGCGGTCTCCGCCGCCGTGTTGCCCCGGAACGTCGGCGCGGCGGAGGGCGTGGGCGAGGGGGCGTCCGGCTGCCCGGCACGGTCCGCGCGACCCGGGCCTCCCCGGGACGCCTGTTCCTGGCTCGGCCCCGGCTCCCGGGGCTTCTCGGGCCGCTCGGGGACCACCGCCACCGGGCTGTCGGTGCGCAGCCGCGTGAAGAGCTGCTCCGCCGCCGGCTCGACCAGCTCGTCGCGGTTCGCGTCGTAGGTGTACGACTGCCGCGGGACGGTGAGGAACTGCACCCGTTCCGTGGGGATGCCGCGCATGCCGCGCACCAGTTCGTACAGGCCGCGCAGGCTGGCGAGCGCCGGGTCGGTGGTCAGCGACGACGTGGCCGCGTCGAGGACGGGGTAGAGCTTCGACGGGTTCAGCAGGACGTCGTTGCTCTGCACCTTGTTGACGAGCGCGCCGAGGAACTCCTGCTGGCGGTCCATCCGCTCGGTGTCGCTGCCGTTGCCGAGGCTCTTGCGGGCGCGCACGTAACCGAGCGCCTGTTCGCCGTCGAGGGTCTGCGGGCCGGGGGCCAGCCGTACGTGTGCGTCGGCGTCGTCGATCGGGGCCTTCAGGCACACCTCCACGCCGTCGACCGCGTCGACCATGTCCTTGAACCCCGCGAAGTCCACGACCATGTGGTGGTCGACGCGGATCCTCGTCAGCTTCTCGACGGTACGGATCGTGCAGGCCGTCCCGCCCACCTCGAACGCCGAGTTGAACTGGGCGAACTGGGCCCGTGTCCGCGAGCCGTCCGGCCGCCGGCAGCCGGGGACGTCCACCATCAGGTCACGCGGGATCGACACCGCGGTCGCGCTCTGCCGGTCGGCGGCCAGGTGCAGCAGGATCGTGGTGTCCGAACGCTGGGTGCCCGGGTCCCTGCCGTACCTGCTGTTCTCGCCCGCACGGGTGTCGGAGCCGATGAGCAGGATGTTCTGCGCGTCGTGCACCAGCGGCGTCGGCCGCTCCCTGTCGTAGCGGGCGAGCTCGGCGGCGGCGTCGGTGTCCTTCGTGATGTTGCCGTTGAGCTTCTGGTACGCCGCCCATCCCGCACCGCCCGCCCCCAGCACCAGCACGGCGGTCGTGAACGCCACTCCGCGCAGCCAACGGTGCCGCCGGCGCACCACGCCCTCCCCGGTGGGGCTCGCGCCCGTCCCGGGTCCGTACGTGGCCTTGGGCTCCAAAGGCACGCCCGCGGTGTCGGTCACGTGTACGTCCACCCCTCACGGCTGCGTCGGTGCGTGCTACGTCCCTTACGACCATGGCCCGCCCCGCCGCCGGTGGCCTCTGGGTCCCCACCCCGGCTGGACCGAACGGGTGACCACACGACCACCGTCCCCCACGGGGCACGGGGCAGCCGCCGGTGAGGGGCGCGGGGAACCGCGCGCCCGGCCCCCGCGGACGGTCTGCCGAAATCGGGTGAGGCGCCGCCCGGTGGCAGCACTCATCCACCGGGTACGGGCAGCCGCCGGTGAGGGGCGCGGGGAATCGCGCGCCCGGCCCCCGCGGACGGTCTGCCGAAATCGGGTGAGGCGCCGCCCGGCGGCAGCACTCACCCACGGGGCACGGGGCAGCCGCCGGTGAGGGGCGCGGGGAATGGCGCGCCCGGCCCCCACAAACCCGCGGCCGAACACACAGCCCCACCCCACCGTCACCTCACCGCACGGTGACAGTCACCCGCTCGTCCTCGACCCGCTTCTCCAGCCCACCGTCGGCCAACTGATCAAGATGCCGGCACAGCACCACCGACCCGCCCACCGCAAGCGCCGCGTACAGCCCCGCGCTGAGCCCCTCCCAGGTCGCGTACGACAACCCGGACAGCACCCGGGAGCCGGCCGTGACGCCGAGCCGCCCGGCGTCGGCGCGCGCCCGCTCCACCACCCCCGCCCCCGTCAGCTCCGCACCGCCGACGGCGAGGGCGGGCCCGTCCGGGTCGACGGGAGCGTAGGGCGCGAACCGGTCACCCTGGCCCGGCACCTCCACCGCGTAATCGGCGAAGCCACTCGGCGGCTGCGGGAAGCGCCCCCCGAGCGGCCGCAACGCGAGCGCGACCCGCTCCCCGGAGCAGGCGCGGGCGGCGTCCAGCGTGTCCGGGCCGCTGACGACGAGATCCGCCGCGGCGGGGTCACCGCCCACGTCCGCGACCACGCCCACCGACGAACAGGCGAGCAGCCACACGGCCGTCTGCCAGTGCGCGGGCAGCAACAGCACGGCCCGGTCCCCGGGTTCGGCGGCGAGGTCGCCCTGAAGCAGATTGGCGGTCTTGGCCACCCAATTGGCGAAGGTGGCGACGGACAATTCCACGCGCTCGCCCGTGGCGTCGTCGTAGAAGGTGACCAGAGGACGGCCGGGATCCGCGGCGAGCGCGGATCGCAGCAGGTCGGCAGGGGTGCGGTCGTTGGCGTTCACGGGCGCAAGGGTACGCGGGCACCCGCCCGGCCCCCGGCGTGGCGAGGGAGGCCGGACCACCGGTTCGGCGGCTCAGGGCCGACAGTCCGTCAATTCCCCGATGGACAGATATGTTCCGCTATGCCGACGATCAGACGTATGCGTGGATTCCTTGCTTCCTCGATCGGTGTCACCTGCGCGGCCGCCCTGGCCCTGCCCCTCGCCCTGCCGTCAGCCGACGCCCGGGCCGCGACCCCCGCCGCCCCGCCCGCCGTACCGCCCGCCGCCGAGGGCATCCCCGGCAGCACCCAGTCCCTGCCGCTCGCCCCGCTCGCCTCCGACCGCTCGTCCGGCCCGAACGAGCGCGAACAGGGCCTCGCCCGCCGCGACGTCCGCCCCTTCGCCCTGGTGGGGGTCGTCTGGGACGACCCGACCGACGAACTGCGCGGCACCGTCCAGGTCCGCACCCGCGCCAGCGGCACCACCACCTGGTCCGGCTGGCAGAGCGTGGAGACGCACAACCACGAACACGCGGCCGACCCCGAGACCCTGGAGCGCGGCACCGGCAAGGTCCGCGGCGCCACCGCCCCCCTGTGGGTCGGCGACTCCGACGGCGTGGAGGTCCGCGTACGGGCGGAGTTCGAACGGCACGGCGACCACAACCGCACCGGCGCCCTGCTCCCGGAGGGCCTGCGCCTGGAACTGGTCGACCCGGGCGACGAACCGCCGCCGCTCGGCAGCCAGACCGAAGTGCCGCGCCTGACCCCCGGCATGACCGTCGAACCGGAGGCCGCCTCGGCCGTCAACGCGGACCTGGCCCCGATGGACGCCGCCGCCATCCCGGAGCTGACCAAGCAGCAGACGGAGGACGAACTGCTGGCCGCCCGCGGCGGCCCCGAAGTGGCCGGCCAGGCCCGGCCCTACATCGGCCCGCGCCCCCGCATCATCACGCGCAAGGGCTGGGGCGCGGACGAGCGGATCCGCGAGAAGGACTTCGCGTACACGCAGACGGTGAAGGCCGCCTTCGTCCACCACAGCGCGTCCGGCAACAATTACCGCTGCTCACAGGCCGGGTCCGTGCTCCGCAGCATCTACCGCTACCACGTCAAGAGCAGCGGCTGGCGTGACTTCGGCTACAACTTCGCGATCGACAAGTGCGGAAACATCTACGAAGGACGTGCCGGAGGTGTGGCCAAGCCGGTCCTCGGGGCCCACACTCTCGGTTTCAACGCGAACAGCACGGGCATCGCCGTCCTCGGCACCTACAGCTCCGCCAATCCGCCGAAGGCGGCCGTGACCGCCATCGCCCGGCTGGCCGCGTGGAAGCTCGGCCTGCACGGCGCCGACCCCGAGGGCACCACCCACTTGAAGTCCGGCGGCGGCAACCTGTACAAGAAAGGCACGAACGTCAGACTTCGGGTGATCTCGGGGCACCGCGACGGATACGCCACAGAATGCCCCGGCAAGCAGCTGTACGCGAAGCTCGGCACGGCCCGGTCCTCCGCGGCCCGCTACCAGGGGCGCTGACGCCCGGTCGCACTGCACGAAACTGCACGATCTGCCTACCCGTCCGCATACACTGGCCGGCCGAAACCCACGTTCGGCCGGCCCCGGCAGGAAGCAGAGACGACAGGTGACAGAAGCGATCCTCCTGGTCGGCGGCAAGGGGACCCGGCTGCGGCCGCTCACGGTCCACACCCCCAAGCCGATGGTCCCGGCGGCGGGCGTCCCGTTCCTCACCCACCAGCTGGCACGGGCCCGCGCGGCCGGCGTGGAACACATCGTCCTGGCCACCTCCTACCTCGCGGAGGTCTTCGAGCCGTACTTCGGCGACGGCTCCGCGCTCGGCCTCCACATCGAGTACGTCACCGAGACCGAGCCCCTGGGCACGGGCGGCGCCATCCGCAACGTGGCGTCCCGGCTGCGCTCGGCACCCGACGACCCGGTCCTGATCTTCAACGGCGACATCCTCACCGGCCTCGACATCCGGGCCCTGGTCGACACGCACGAGACCTCCGGCGCCGACGTCTCCCTGCACCTGACCCGGGTCGCGGACCCGAGGGCGTACGGCCTGGTCCCGACCGACCCGACCGGCCGCGTCACGGCCTTCCTGGAGAAGCCGCAGACCCCGGAGGAGATCGTCACCGACCAGATCAACGCGGGCGCGTACGTCTTCCGCCGCTCGGTCATCGACACCATCCCGGCGGGCCGCCCGGTCTCCGTCGAACGCGAGACGTTCCCCGGCCTGCTCTCCTCGGGCGCCCACCTCCAGGGCATGATCGACTCGACGTACTGGCTGGACCTCGGCACGCCCCAGGCGTTCGTACGCGGCTCGGCGGACCTCGTCCTCGGCCGCGCCCCCTCCCCGGCGGTGCCCGGCCGCCGCGGCGAGAGCCTCGTCCTGCCCAGCGCCCGCGTCGCCCCGGACGCCAAGCTCACCGGCGGCACGGTCGTCGGCGAGAACGCGAGGGTCGGCGAGGGCGCGCGGATCTCCGGCAGCGCGATCCTGTCCGGCGCGGTCGTCGAGCCGGGCGCGGTGATCACCGACTCCCTCGTCGGCGCGGACGCCCGCGTCGGCGCGCGCACGGCGCTGAGCGGTGCGGTGCTGGGCGACGGGGCGAGTGTCGGCGCCGACAACGAACTGCGTGACGGCGTACGCGTCTGGTGCGGTGCCACGCTTCCGGCGGGCGCGGTCCGCTTCTCCTCCGACCAGTAGCGCCCCGGCGGGCGGGCGTCGCCTACCCTCGTACACGTGTCGTCCCGTTTCGCCCCGCGCCCCACCCGCACCACCGTGCGCGGCGGCGAGACGGCCGTGCCGTCAGGCGTCCCCCGCCAGAGCGCGGCGCCGCTGACCCGCTCCTGGCAGCCCCCGTTCCCCCTGGACCTGGGCGTGACCCTCGGGGTCCTGCGGCGCGGCCCCGGCGACCCCACGTTCCGGATCACCCCGGACGGCTCGGTCTGGCGCGCCAGCCGTACGCCCGAGGGCCCCGGCACCCTGCGCGTGGCGCTCCGCGCCGGCACGGTGGAGGCCGAGGCCTGGGGTCCGGGCGCCGCGTGGTTCCTCGACCGCCTCCCCGCCCTCCTGGGCGAGTCGGACGACCCCTCCGCCTTCGAGCCCCGCCATCGCCTGATCGCCGCGTCGGCCCGCCGCCGCCCCGGCCTGCGGCTGGTGTGCACGGCGCTCGTCCTGGAGTCCCTGATCCCGTCGATCCTGGAACAGAAGGTCACCGCGGACGAGGCCTACCGCGCCTGGCGCCTCCTGGTCCGCGGCCACGGCGAGCCGGCTCCCGGCCCCACCCCTCGGATGTACGTGATGCCGGACCCGCGCACCTGGTCCCTGATCCCCTCGTGGGAGTGGCACAAGGCGGGCGTCGACAACAAGCGGGCGGCGACGATCCTGCGCGCGGTGAAGGTGGCCCGCCGCATGGAGGAGGCGGCCACGATGGAGTCGCTCCAGGCCCAGGCCCGCCTGGAACTGGTCCCCGGCATCGGTCCCTGGACCTCGGCCGAAACCGTCCAGCGCAGCAACGGCGCCCCCGACGCGGTCACGGTCGGCGACCTCCACCTCCCGGGCATCGTCGGCCACGCCCTGGCCGACGACCGCGACGCGGACGACGAGACGATGCTGCGCCTCCTGACCCCCTACGAGGGCCAACGCCACCGAGCCACCCGCCTCATCCTCCTGAGCGGCCACACCCCACCCCGCAGAACCCCCCGCATGCGCAAAACAGACATCGCCCTCCTCTGACCACCCCCGTCAGGGGCGCGGGGACCTGCGCGAGCAACTCTCACGAACCCGCACGAGCCCACGGCCAGAAGCGCCCCGTCAGGGGCGCGGGGAACTGCGCGAGCAACCCTCACGAACCCGCACGGGCCCACGGCCAGAAGCGCCCCGTCAGGGGCGCGGGGACCTGCGCGAGCAACCCTCACGAACCCGCACGGGCCCACGGCCAGAAGCGCCCCGTCAGGGGCGCGGGGAACTGCGCGACCAGCCACAACCACCCCGCAGCGAAAACCCGACCCCAGCCAAGCACCCCCAAGCCCCGCCCCTAACCTCCAGCCCAGCCCAGCCCAGCCCCGCCCCGCCCCGCAACCTCACCGAACCGCGATAAAGCCCCCCACATCCCGCCCACCCCGAGCGGGAGGCTCCCCCGCCGGACGCCCCACAGCCACCGCCCCCATCGGCTCCCACGCCCCCGGCAACTCAAGAACCTCCCGCACGACATCCCGGCAGAACATCGTCGAGGAAACCCAGGCCGACCCCAACCGCTCCCCGGCCAGCGCCACGAGAAAGTTCTGCACCCCGGCCCCCGCCGCGACCACGAACATGTCCCGCTCGGCCCCGTCCCGCCGAGCGTCCCCATACGTATGGGAGCCGTCCATCACCATGCACGGCACGACCAGAAGCGGCGCCCTGCGCAGCACATCCCCGCGCCGCACCCGCTTGGCGATGGACTTCTCGGACCTCCCGTCCCGCCGCAGATCCGCGATCCACGCGTCCCGCATCGCGTCCAGCAACCGGACCCGCGCCGCCGCGGACTCCAGCAGCACGAACCGCCACGGCGTCGTGTGATGCGGCGCAGGCGCGGTGACCGCCGCGGCGACGGCGCGCCGCACGGCCCCGGGGTCGACCTCGTCGTCCGTGAACTCCCGCACGGTCCGCCGCAGCGTCACCGCTTCCCGCACCGCTTCGGACGTCCCGAGCCGGAACATGTCGTCCTGCGCCCCGCGCACCAGCGCCCGCGCCCCGGTGTCCGACTCCACGTCACCCCCGCCCCCGGCGGCACCGGCCACCACGCGCCCCAGCCCCCGCACGACGGCGACCGGCAACCCCGCGGCCTTCCCCTTGACGAGATCCCCCGCGGCGGCCAGCTCATCACCCGTGGCGACCACGGTCGCGCTCAGCGGATTGCCGTACGCGTCCACGCCACCCCGCAGATCGTCGAGCACCCGCACCCCCGCCGCCCCGATGGCGACATCCGTGAGCCCGGCCCGCCAGGGCCGCCCGAACGTATCCGTGACGATGACGCCGACCTCGACGCCCAGCGCGTCCCGCACCCCGTCCCGCACGGCGCGAGCCGACGCGTCGGGGTCCTCGGGCAGCAACAACACCGTCCCCGAAGGCGTGTTCGACGCGTCGACCCCGGCCGCGGCCATCACGAGCCCCTGCCGGTTCTCCACGATCCGCAGGGTCCCGCGCCGCGCCACGACCCGTACGGTCTCCGCGTCGATGGCCGCCTCGCGGTCGCCCGCCTCGACGATCCGCCCCTCGGCCTTGCTGACGATCTTGGACGTGACGATCAGGACGTCACCGTCGGCGAGCCCCGGCTCGGCGGCGGCGATCAACTTGGCGAGGTCGTCGCCTTCGCGTACCTCGGGCAGCCCGGGGACGGCCCACACCCGGAACGACGGCGAGGTCACGCCCGCACCTCCGAGGCGAGCGCGAGAGCCTCCCGCGCCATCTCCGCCGCCGCGTCGACGTCGGTCATCATCAGCGGAATGGCCCGGCACCGGATCCCCGCGCTCTCCACCCGCTCCACCACACCCGCGTCGGCGCTGTCGACCAGCCACCCGTCGAGCAGCCCGCTCCCGTAGTGCTCGGCGACGGCGGCGGCACTGGTCTCGACGCCGACCGCGGCCAGCACCTTGTCGGCCATGCCCCGCACGGGCGCGTCCCCGACGATGGGGGAGAGCCCGACCACCGGCACGCCCGCGTCGGCGATGGCCTCGCGGATGCCGGGCACGGCCAGGATGGTCCCGACGCTGACGACGGGGTTGGACGGCGGGAAGAGGACCACGTCGGCCTCCGCGATGGCGTCCAGCACACCGGGCGCCGGCTTCGCCTGCTCGGCGCCGACGGGCACCACGGCGTGCGCGTCCACGGAGGCGCGCAGCCGCACCCAGTACTCCTGGAAGTGCACGGCCTTCTGCTCGCCGTCGATCGTGACGGCGACATGCGTCTCGACGCGGTCGTCGGACATCGGGATGAGCCGGACGCCGGGCCGCCACCGCTCGCAGAGCGCCTGCGTGACGGCGCTGAGCGGATATCCGGCGCCCAGCATCTGTGTCCGCACGATGTGCGTCGCGAAGTCGCGGTCGCCGAGCCCGAACCACTCGGGCCCGACGCCGTACGCCGCGAGCTCTTCCTTGACCTTGAACGTCTCGTCCGAACGTCCCCAGCCCTGCTCCTCGTTGATGCCGCCGCCGAGCGTGTACATCACGGTGTCCAGGTCGGGGCAGACCTTCAGCCCGAACAGGTGGATGTCGTCACCGGTGTTGCCGATGACCGTGATGTCCGCGTCGGGCGCGGCCTTCTTGAGCCCGCGGAGAAAACGGGCGCCGCCGATGCCGCCGGCCAGAACCACAATGCGCATGCGCCCAGCATGTCAGGCGGGTGCGACAGTCCGTCAGGCGGTTGCGACATCCTCCGCGACACCGTCGCCGGCAGCGGCGGCGCACTGGGCCGAGTGCATCGGCATCTCGGTCAGGCCCGGGTAGTAGATGTGCAGGCTGACGGCCGGTTCGAGGGAGTCGTTGACGACGTCGTGGACGTAACCCGGCGCGAAGACGCGCTGCGCGCCCGCTTCGAGCGCCCGCGTGCCCCGCCCGGTGCGCTCCGTCAACGCGCCCTCCAGGAGCGTGAGTACGCCGGAGGAAGGGCCGTGGTCGTGCGGGCCGCTGCCCTGTCCGGGCACCCAGGAGAGCAGCCAGACCTCGTAGCCGGGCCCCACGCGCAGCCGGTGGTACCAGCGGCTGGTGGCGTCGTATTCGACGAGGTGTTCCCACTGGGAGCGGTCGGCGGCGATGGCGCGGGCGAGGCCGACGAACTCGGCCACGGTGGCGGGGTGCTCGCGGGCGGGCTGCAAGAGGTGCGGGACTTCGAGGATGTCGCCGGCGATCTGGAGGTCGCTGTCGCTGTTCATCGTGCGGTGGTTCCTCAACGTAAGAGAGCTGGGGTGTCGCGAAGGATGGGTGGAGCGGAGAAGCCGGGAAGGCAGTCGGAAGGCAGTGCGGGACACGCGCGTACACGCGAGCGACCGCGGGAAAGCGGCTCGACAGCTGGATGAACTCAACAGCTGGAGCAGGAACAGCAACAGCGCGCGTGGGCAGCACCGATGGACCCGCAGGTGCGGGTCATCGAAAGAGCCAGATTCGCGAGCATGCCCACCAGGACACCCGCTTACACCTCTCCTGTCAACTCTATGTCCGTTATGTGGGACATGTTTCACCTCATCCGGTTGTTCGGGCAGGCGAAAGGTTTGTGCACCGGACGACGGGACACATGGCGCAGCAACCGGCACTCAAACCTCGCCGTCCTCCTCAGTGAGATGCGGGCCGCCGACGGGGTAGTGGTTTATCCCGATTTGAACACTTTCCGCATAGCCTTGGTTCCGCAGAGTGAATAAGGGGCCCAATAGCAGATCTCGGCTTGACTGGCCCGGATCGGCACACTTGTAATTTCACTCGTGTCGTTCAGCCGAAATCGGTAACGGCAGCACCACGGGGACGCACAGACAGACGAGGGGCGCAGATGACCGAGCTGGTTCAGGAACTGCTGGTCGAGGACGCGGACGAGGAACTCGGCTGGCAGGAGCGCGCGCTGTGCGCCCAGACCGACCCCGAGTCCTTCTTCCCGGAGAAGGGCGGCTCCACCCGCGAGGCCAAGAAGGTCTGTCTCGCCTGTGAGGTCAGATCGGAATGCCTGGAATACGCACTCGCCAACGACGAACGCTTCGGTATCTGGGGCGGCCTGTCGGAGCGTGAGCGCCGTCGGCTGAAGAAGGCAGCGGTGTGACCGATGAAGCCCGCGGTGTGACCGGACGCGCTCGCGCGCCGGAGCCGCTCCGCCAATTCGGCACACATCTCCCGCAACCAATGCGCAACGAACGGCCCGTCGCCCGTGGGTTATCCACAGGCGGCGGGCCGTCCTGGTGGCAGCCGTTAGTGTGGGGCCCCGTCCGATACGCCCCGGCGCCCCCGCAGGGCGCAGGCGTCCACCGCAGTCCATCGAACCGGGGCCCGTACCTCGATGTCCGTGCACAGCCATCCGGCAGCCCATCACGACGCTGCCGCCGGGTTCGACCCGACCCGCCCTCCTGAGTTCCCGCGGCACGTCGTGACCGCCGTCCTCGTCTCCCACGACGGCGCCCGCTGGCTGCCCGACGCCCTGGCCGGGCTGTTCGGCCAGGAGCGCCCCGTGCAGCAGGCGGTCGCCGCGGACACCGGCAGCGCGGACGACTCCGCCCGGCTGGTCACCGAGGCCCTCGGCCCCGACCGCGTGCTGCACCTCGCCCGGCGCTCCGGTTTCGGCACCGCCGTCGACGAGGCGGTCCGCGTCGCCAAGGTGCTCACCCCCGAGGACCTGCCGTACCTGAAGCGCCCCAGCGGCTGGGACCCGGTGAGCCGGTCCTGGCGCGACGAGGCGTACGACATGCCGGACCTGCCGTACGGCGAGCCCGTGCAGTGGCTCTGGCTGCTCCACGACGACTGCGCCCCCGAGCCCGAAGCCCTCACCGAACTGCTGCGCGCCGTGGAGAACGAACACGAGCTCGGCAAGGACGTCGCCGTCGTCGGCCCCAAGCTCCGCGGCTGGTACGACCGCAGGCAGCTCCTCGAAGTCGGCGTCTCCATCGCCAACAGCGGCCGCCGCTGGACCGGCCTCGACCGCCGCGAACAGGACCAGGGCCAGCACGACCACGTGCGCCCCGTCCTCTCCGTCTCCACCGCCGGCATGCTGATCCGCCGCGACGTCTACGAACAGCTCGGCGGCTTCGACCGCTTCCTGCCCCTGATGCGCGACGACGTCGACCTGTGCTGGCGCGCGCACGCCGCGGGGCACCGCGTCCTCGTCGCCCCCGACGCCGTCGTCCGGCACGCCGAGGCGTCCTCCCGCGAGCGCCGCACCGTCGACTGCGTGGGCCGCACGGCGACGTCGCCGCACCGCGTGGACAAGGCGGGCGCCGCCTACACCCTCCTGGCCAACGCCCGCTCGGCCGTGCTGCCGTGGGTCCTCTTCCGGCTCGTCCTCGGCACCCTCCTGCGCACCGTCACGTATCTGCTCGGCAAGGCGCCCGGACAGGCGCTCGACGAGATCGCCGGCCTCCTGGTGACCCTGCTGCGGCCCGGACGCGTCCTCGCCGCACGCAAGCGGCGCGGCAAGCCGGTGCTCGACGCGGGGGAGATGCGGGCCCTGTTCCCGCCCCCCGGCGCCACGGTGCGGGCCACCGTCGAACAGGCCGCGGGCAGCCTCGTCGGCAGCTCCGACGCGGACGCCCCCGCGGGCGCCGGACGCCACGGCGCCGTCGAGTCGGGACCCGGCGGCGACGACGCCGACTTCCTGGAGATCGAGCAGTTCGCCCGCCTCAAGCGCATCGCCCGCAAACCGGGCCCGGTGCTCTTCGTCGTCCTCCTGTTCGTCTCACTCATCGCGTGCCGCGCGCTGCTCGGCAGCGGTGCGCTCGCGGGCGGCGCGCTGCTGCCCGCCCCCGCCGACTCCTCCGGCCTGTGGGCGCGCTACCTGGACGGCTGGCACCCCGTCGGCACGGGCGGCACCCAGACCGCGCCGCCCTACCTCGCGCTCGTCGCCGGGCTGTCCACCCTGCTGTTCGGCTCCACCGGGCTCGCGGTCACCGTCCTGCTCGTCGGCTCCGTGCCGCTGGCCGGCTTCGCCGCGTACTTCGCCTCGCGCCCGCTCGTCACCTCGCGCCTGCTGCGCGCCTGGGCCTCCGTCGCGTACGCCTTCCTGCCCGCCGCCACCGGCGCGCTCGCGGGCGGTCGCCTCGGTACCGCCGTCCTCGCCGTCCTGCTGCCGCTCATCGCGCGCGCGGGTGTCGCCGCCGCGGGACTGACGGCCTCCAAGGGCGCGCGTGGCACCTGGCGCGCCACGTGGGCGTACGCGCTGCTGCTGACCCTCGCCACGGCCTTCACGCCGATCGTCTGGCCGATCGCCCTGGTGCTCGGCCTCGCCCTCCTCGTGCTGCGCTTCCGGGACCTCACCGCGTACGGACCGCGGTTCCTCGCCGCGCTCGGCACGCCGCTGCTCGTCCTCGCCCCGTGGTCCCTGACGCTGCTGCCCTTCGGCTTCTTCCGGGAAGCGGGCCTGGAGTTCGGTGCCGGTTCCGCGACCGCGCTCGACCTGCTCGGCGCCAGCCCCGGCGGCCCCGGCACCGTGGACGGACTGCTGCTCATCGGCATCGTCCTCGCCGCGCTCGGCGCCCTGCTGCGCGCCGAGCGGCAGCTCGCCATCCGCACCGCCTGGGCGGCCGCCCTGGTCTCCCTGGTCTTCGCCGTCCTGGCGAACGGCTCGGCGTGGTCCGGCCCCGCCACCCTCGGTTACGGCATCGCGCTCCTGGCCGCCGCCGCGCTCGGCGCCGACGGGGCACGCGCGCGTGTCGCCGAGCAGAGCTTCGGCTGGCGCCAGCCGGTGGCCGCGCTCATCGCGTTCGCCGCGGCGGCGGGACCGCTGCTCGTCGCCGCCGGTTGGATGATCCGCGGCGCCGACGGCCCCCTGGAGCGGCGCGACCCGGTGCAGGTCCCCGCGTTCGTCGCGGAGGAGAGCGGCACGCAGGACCAGGCCCGCACCCTCGTCCTCGACAGCGACTCGGCGGCCCAGGTCTCCTACTCGCTCGTACGAGGATCAGGGGCCCGCCTCGGCGACGCCGAACTGACCGCGGCGGCCGCCACCGACACCCGGCTCGACAAGATCGTCGCCCGGCTCGTCGCGGGCTCCGGAGCCGACCAGGCCGACCAGCTCGGCGGCTACGCCGTTCGCTACGTCCTCGTACGCGAGGGCGCGCCCCGCCAGATGAGCCGCACCCTGGACGCGACCCCCGGCCTGACCCGGCTCAGCCAGGAGGACGGCAGCGCCCTGTGGCGCGTCGACCGGCAGGTCTCGCGCGCCGCCGTCGTCCCGAAGGACGGCGACCCGGAGCCCGTCGCCGCGGGCCCCGTCGAGCTGCACACGAAGATCCCTTCGGGCCCGGAGGGCCGCGTGCTGCGGCTCGCCGACTCCGCGGACCCGGGCTGGACGGCGACCCTCGACGGCCGCCCGCTGCCCCGCACCACGCTCGACGGCTGGGCGCAGGGCTTCGAACTGCCCACCACGGGCGGCCACCTGGACATCACCTTCGAGGCCCCCGTGAGCCACACCGCGTGGCTGTGGACGCAGGGCGCGCTCGCCGTCGTCCTCGTGGTGCTCGCCCTGCCCGGCCGGCGCCGCGACGTCGACGACGACCTTCCCGAAGAGCCCCTCGTGCCCGCGCAGGCCGTCGAGGGCGAGGGCCGCCGGGCGCGCAGGCTGCGGGCCCAGAGCGAACAGGCCGCCCAGGACGCGCCGCCCGCCCCCTCGGAGGCACCCCTCGCCGCGGTCCCGCGGCAGCAACCGCCACAGCAGCAGCCGCAGCCGTACGAGGAGTGGGAGGCACCCGCCCGCACGAGCGCCGACCACGGCACGTACGGCGACGAGCAGCAGTACCAGGGCGGCCAGTACCCGGCGGGTGCCTACGAACAGCCGCAGTACCAGTCGGAGGCCTACCAGAGCGGCCAGTACGACCCCTACGCCTCCTACGGCGGAGCCGGAGCCACCGGCGGGGTCTACGGAGGCGAGCAGCAGCAGTACGGCCGGTCCTACGGAGAGGCGCCGTACGAGCAGCACCCCCCGATGCCGCCGGCGCCCCCGCGACCGCGCCACGGCACCGACAGCGAGCGCCCCGACGGGAGCCAGCAGTGAACCGCACCACCCAGTCCCTGATCGCCGTGGTCGTCGCGCTCGGCGCCGTCACCGGGTACGCCGCGTCCAGCGCGCCCGGCGGCACGGACGACGACGGCGCCAAGGCCGCCACGCGGCTGCCCGTGGAGCGCAGCAGCCTCCTGTGCCCGGCCCCCAGCGCCTCCGACCTCGCCGAGACCTCGTACACCGCCTTCACCCCGAAGTCGAGCGGCTCCGGGGGCGGCGGCAAGGCGGAACTGCTGCCCGTGACCGAGCAGTCGACGGACGTGCCCCAGGGCGGCGGCGCCAAGGACAAGAAGGCCAAGCCCTTCCTGACCCAGCGCGAGCCGGGCGAGGCGGTCGGCGGCGAGCAGTCGGGCGCCGAGGCCCCCGTGCTCATCGGCACCGCCGACGGCGCGCTGGCCCCCGGCTGGACCGTGCAGCAGACGACGACGTACTCCGCGGGCGCCGGCCGCGGCGCGCAGGGCGTCAACTGCACCGCGCCCGACACGGACTTCTGGTTCCCGGGCACGAGCACCGCCCGGGGCCGCGGCGACTACATCCACCTGACGAACCCCGACGACTCCGCGGCCATCGTCGACGTGGAGCTCTTCGGCCCGGACGGCGAGGTCACCTCCCCGGTGGGCGAGGCGATCCGGGTCCAGCCGCACGCCAGTGTCCCGGTGCTGCTGTCCACGCTCGCCGACAAGGAGCACACGAACCTCACGATGCACGTGATGGCGCGCAGCGGCCGGGTCGCGGCCGCCGTGCAGTCCTCCGACGAGAAGACCGGCGGCGACTGGCTGGCGGCCGCCGCCGACCCGGCGCCCGAAGCGGTCCTGCCCGGCATCCCCAAGGACGCCACGTCGGTGCGTCTGGTGGTCTTCGCGCCCGGCTCCGACGACGCCGACCTCAAGGTCCAGCTGGCCTCGCCGACCGGCACCATCACCCCGGCCGGGCACGAGAACGTGCACGTCAAGGCGGGCATGACGGCCGCCGTGGACCTCGGTGACCTCACCAAGGGCGAGGCCGGTTCGCTGCTGCTCTCGCCCGCCGACAAGGCCGTGCCGGTGGTCGCGGCGCTGCGCGTCACCCGCGGCAAGGGCAGCGCCAAGGAGACGGCGTTCATCCCGGCGACGGACGCGGTCGGCACGCGCGCGACGGTCGCCGACAACCGCGCCAAGGGCGCCACTCTCTCCCTGGTGGCCCCGGACAAGTCGGCGAAGGTGAAGGTCACGGCCTCGGCGGGCACGGAGGGCGGCTCGCCGGCCACGAAGACGTACACGGTCAAGGGCGGCACGACCCTGGAGGTCGCCGGGCCGCCGGTGCCGGCCGGTCTCAAGGGCGCGTACGCCCTGACCGTCGAGCCGGTGTCCGGCGGCGAGGTCTACGGCTCGCGGATGCTGGCCCTGCCCGAGGACGGCATCCCGATGTTCACGATCCAGACGCTGCCGGACGACCGGGGCTCGGTCGCGGTCCCGGCGGCGCGACGCGATCTGAGGGCCCTGCAGAAGTGACCGGCTGACGCCCGGCAGAAGTGACCGGATGACGGACCGGCAGAAGTGACCGGCATGGAGCGAGGCGGGGGAGCGGGGGTCAGTCCTCGTCGCCGTAGCGCGGGTCGACCGACTCCGGGGAGAGGCCGAGCAGATCGGCGACCTGCTCGACGACGACCTCGTGGACCAGGGCGGCGCGCTCGTCGCGCCCCTTGGTGCGGATCTCGACCGGCCGCCGGTAGATGACCACGCGGGCCGGGCGCCCCTCGGCCGCCGCGATGGAGCCGCCGAGCGGCACCGCCTCGTCGTGCCACTCCCTGTCCGGCCCGCCCGGTCCCCCCACGGGCGGCACCTCCAGGACCAGGAAATCCACGTCCGCCAGCTGCGGCCAGCGCCGTTCGAGCCGCTCCACGGAGTCCTGCACGAGGTCCGTGAAGGCCTCGGCGCGGCTCGCGGAGAGCGGTACCTGCGGCGGCGCCACGGGGCCGCGCATGCCCCGGCCGTGGCGGTCGCGGCGGCGGGGCCTCGGTTCTGCGGAACGGGGCGGTACGGGGTCGTCCATCACTGATGAAGCGTAGTCCCCGGGGCCAACCTTTCCGGGTGCTGCGCGGCATGTCGCTTCCTGACCGTTCCTGACGAACTCGGACTCAATTCCGTATCTCTCCTGGACCGTCGAGCTCGCGCCAAATGACGTGATTCACGCCATATGGTGACCGGATTCAACACCACCTGCCCCGGTGGTCACAGGCGTCTTCGCAGGTCAACGCGGTGCCCGCGCGTCACGCCGACGCCGGGACCACCGCACGACACGGTGGAGTGAGCTCATGGAGAGTCGTCGCGGCCCGCTCAAGAGTGCGGTACCGTCCAACGTCGTGAGCCCTGTACGTCGCTGTTCGCGCACCGCTTGCGGCCGTCCCGCCGTCGCGACGCTGACGTACGTCTACGCCGACTCGACCGCGGTCCTCGGCCCCCTCGCCACCTACGCCGAACCCCACTGCTACGACCTGTGCGCCGAGCACTCCGAGCGCCTCACCGCGCCCCGCGGCTGGGAGGTCGTCCGGCTCGCCGACGCCTCCGGCCCGGCCCGCCCCTCGGGCGACGACCTCGAAGCGCTCGCCAACGCCGTGCGCGAGGCGGCCCGCCCCCAGGAGCGCGCGGCCGAGGGCGGCGGCACCCGCAGGGCGGACCCCATGGAGGTCGCGCGACGCGGCCACCTGCGCGTGCTGCGCTCACCCGAATCCTGACCCCGGCGCCGCGGCCCCCGCACGCCGCCCGCAGCGGAGCCTGACGCCCCTTCACCGGATCTTCCCCGTCCCGCACGTTGACGCCCGTTCACCGAGGCCCTGACGATTTCGCCACCCCACAGCCCGGGAGGCGTTCCGTGTACGTGCAGCAACTGGAGCCCGTGGCCGACTCGCTCGGCCTGTCCGCGCTCGTCGCGACCCTGCCCCTCCTGACCGTCCTCGTCCTCCTCGGCGCCGTCCGCGTGCGGGCCCACCGGGCCGGGCTCATCGGCCTCGCGGTCGCCGTCCTCGTCGCCTGGCTCGCGTACGGCATGCCGCTCGGCCAGACCGCCTCCAGCGCCGCGCAAGGAGCCCTCTTCGGGCTTTTCCCCATCCTGTGGATCGTCGTCAACGCCCTGTGGGTGTACCGCATGACGGTCCGCACCCGGCACTTCGACATCCTGCGCCGCTCCTTCGGGCGCCTCTCCGACGACCCGCGCGTGCAGGCCCTCGTCGTGGCGTTCTGCTTCGGGGCGCTCCTGGAGGCCCTCGCCGGCTTCGGGGCACCCGTCGCGATCAGCGCGGTCATGCTCGTCGCCCTCGGCTTCGACCCGGTGCGCGCCGCGGTCGTCGCCCTCGTCGCCAACACCGCGCCCGTGGCCTTCGGCGCCATGGGCACACCCGTGGTGACGCTCGCCCAGGTGACGGGCCTCCCGCTGGACACCGTCGCCACCGTCGTCGGCCGCCAGACCCCGCTGCTCGCCCTGGTCGTGCCACTGCTCCTGGTGTGGCTCGTGGACGGGCGGCGCGGGCTGCGCGAGACCTGGGTGCCGGCCCTGGCGTGCGGATGCGCGTTCGCCGTCGCCCAGTTCGCGGCCTCCAACTACGTCTCCGCGCAACTCGCCGACATCGGGGCGGCCCTGGCGGGCGCGGGCGCGCTGATGGCCGTGCCGCACGCGCGCAAGCCCGCCGCCGAGCCCGTGCGCGCCACGGTCCTCACCGGCGTACGCGGCGACGACCTCGACCACGACGACCCGCGCCCCGAGGTGCTGCGCGCCTACGCCCCCTACGCCCTCATCGTCGCCGTCTTCTCCCTCGCCCAGATACCGGCCGTCAAGGAAGTCCTCGCCAAGGCGACGCGGACCTTCGACTGGCCCTTCCTGAACGTGGGCGGCCCCTCGGGGGACCCGGTCGGCGGCAACGTCTTCTCGCTGCCGCTCGTGGCGACCGGCGGGACGCTCGTGCTGCTCGCCGGGGTCGGCACGGCGGCCGTCATCGGGGTGCACGCGCGCGTGGCGGTACGGGAATGGGCGGCCACCGTCCACGAGTTGCGCTTCGCCATCCTCACCGTGACGTCCGTGCTCGCCCTCGCGTACGTCATGAACCTCTCCGGGCAGGCCGCCACGATCGGGCACTACGTGGCGGCGGCGGGCGCGGGCCTCGCCTTCCTGTCGCCGGTGCTCGGCTGGTTCGGCGTCGCGGTGACCGGCTCCGACACCTCCGCCAACGCCTTGTTCGGGGCACTCCAGGTGACGGCGGCCCAGCAGTCGGGGCTCTCGCCGGAACTGCTCGCGGCCGCCAACAGCTCGGGCGGCGTCCTCGGCAAGATGATCTCCCCGCAGAACCTGACCATCGCGTGCGCGGCCGTCGGCCTCGCCGGCAAAGAGGGCGATCTGCTGCGCAAGGTCCTCCCGTGGAGCCTCGGGCTGCTCCTCGTGATGTGCCTGATCGTGGTCGGGCAGAGCACGGCCGTGCTCGGCTGGATGCTGCCGTGACGGGGGTCCGGCCGTGACCCGGCGCCCGCGCTCCGTTCGTTGTCGGTCGTTGCGGGTAGTTTGGGACGACCGACGTGGGGTGACCGACGTACCGGTACATGACTCGCAGAGTTCGTAGAGAGGGTTGGCCGTGACTGCTGATCTGTCCCAGATCGTGAAGGCGTACGACGTTCGCGGGGTGGTCCCGGACCAGTGGGACGAGTCGCTGGCCGAACTGTTCGGGGCCGCCTTCGCACAGGTCACGGCGGCGGACGCGATCGTGGTCGGCCATGACATGCGCCCCTCGTCGCCGGGCCTGTCGCGGGCCTTCGCGCGCGGGGCGGCCGCCCGTGGCGTGGACGTCACGGAGATCGGCCTCTGCTCGACGGACCAGCTGTACTACGCCTCGGGCGCCCTGGACCTGCCGGGCGCGATGTTCACCGCCTCGCACAACCCCGCCCAGTACAACGGCATCAAGATGTGCCGCGCGGGCGCGGCCCCCGTCGGCCAGGACACCGGCCTCGCCGAGATCCGCGCCCTGGTGGAGGGCTGGTCCGAGACCGGCGCCCCCGAGCCCGCCGCGACGCCCGGCACCCTCACCCGACGCGACACCCTGACCGATTACGCCGCGCACCTGCGCGGCCTGGTCGACCTGAGGGCCAACCGCAGCCTGAAGGTCGTCGTCGACGCGGGCAACGGCATGGGCGGGCACACCGTCCCCACCGTCTTCGAGGGCCTGCCCCTGGAGCTCGTACCGATGTACTTCGAGCTGGACGGCACCTTCCCCAACCACGAGGCCAACCCGCTCGACCCGGCGAACATCGTGGACCTCCAGCAGCGCGTGCGCGCCGAGGGCGCCGACCTGGGCATCGCCTTCGACGGCGACGCGGACCGCTGCTTCGTGGTGGACGAGAACGGCGACCCGGTCTCCCCCTCGGCCATCACCGCCCTGGTCGCCTCCCGCGAGCTGGCCAAGCACGGCGGTTCCGGCACGGTCATCCACAACCTGATCACCTCCTGGTCGGTCCCGGAGGTCGTCAAGGAGAACGGCGGCACGCCGGTGCGCACGCGCGTGGGCCACTCCTTCATCAAGGCGGAGATGGCCAGGACCGGCGCGATCTTCGGCGGCGAGCACTCCGCGCACTACTACTTCAAGGACTTCTGGAACGCGGACACGGGCATGCTCGCCGCCCTCCACGTCCTGGCGGCCCTCGCCGAGCAGGACGGCCCGCTGTCCGGCCTCGTCGCGCAGTACGACCGCTATGCCGGCTCCGGCGAGATCAACTCCACGGTCGACGACCAGACCGCCCGCCTGGCCGCCATCAAGACGGCCTACGCGGGACAGGACGGGGTGACGCTCGACGAGCTGGACGGGCTCACGGTGACCGGCGCCGACTGGTGGTTCAACGTCCGCGCCTCCAACACCGAGCCGCTCCTGCGCCTGAACGTCGAAGCACGGGACGAGGCGACGATGGCCAAGGTCCGCGACGAGGCACTGGCGATCATCCGCGGCTGACGGATCACCCGTGGCCGACGGCCCCCCGGTCGCCTGCCACGGAGGTAGGCTGATCAGGCCGCATCCTGTGAGGCGGCACCGCGGAATCCCGCACCGCGGACACCCGCACCGCGGACACCCGCGCCACGGGCCCCCGGCCCACCGCCTCACAGGACCCGGCGGAACCGCGGCGCGGCCGCGGCGGAACCTCACCACATCAGCTCGAAGGGACCCACCCCATGGCGCTCGAAGCCGGCCTCCTGGAGATCCTCGCCTGCCCGGCCTGTCACGCCCCGCTCAAGGAGACGGACAGCGAGCTGGTCTGCACGGCGGACGCCAAGGAGTGCGGCCTCGCCTACCCCGTCCGCGACGGCATCCCCGTCCTCCTGGTCGACGAGGCCCGCCGCCCCGCGTAACGGCACGCGCGCAGGGCATACGCTCCGGCACGACCCAGCAGCGCGCGGGAAGCCGCGCAGCCGATTCGGAGGCCGCACCCCATGCTCGACGAGTCCTTGCTCGACGACCCCGAGGCGCTGGCCCGCGGCGACCGCCGCGGACTGCTGCGCGGCGCGGCCGAGCCGGGGCCCCCGGTCCGCCTGGCGGGGCGCCCCGCCGCGGGTGACCTGGGCTGATCCGGGTACG
>NZ_JAFEXF010000131.1 GCF_016905445.1 Streptomyces sp. G44 | reverse complement strand
CGCCGGCCGCGCCGGGTTCACCGGCCACGGCCAGGGCCGCTCGCCCCGCTCCACGGCCGACGACCTCCGCCGGGGCTGGTTCACGCAGATCCCGCCCGACGGCCCGCTGGCCGCGCGCCTGACCGCCCGGCTCGCGGCGCTCCCGGACCAGGAGGGGCGGCGCCCGGACCCCCGCTTCAGCCTGCGCGCGTTCCGCAAGCGAGGCTGAGAGCGCCGCCGTACGCCGGCCCGGCAGTCGCCGTTTTTGCGGGAACGGCAACGCGACTGGTCCAGAACCGGAAAGCGGGAGCAGGCTGGCCCCCGTCACGTCACGACGACGGCAGAACCGGAAGGCGGCACAGCGATGGGACACCACCAGGGTCAGGGCACGGGCCACGAGCAGGGGCAGAGGCACGGCCATGCGCACGGTCACGGCCACGGTCACGGCGATGACCGCGACATGGACTGGGCCGCCATGGGCGCCATGCTGGAGCGGTACGCGCGCATCGCCGCGCCCATGTACGGCGAGGCGGCGGCCTGGCTGCGCCGGTGGACCCCGGACCCCGGCGTCGTCGTCGACGTCGGCAGCGGCCCCGGCGCCGTCTCCTTCCTGCTGGCCGAGGCCTTCCCCACGGCACGGATCGTCGCGGCGGACCCCGAGGAGCCCCTCCTGGAGCGGGCCCGGGACCGCGCGGCCCGCGAAGGCCTGAGCGACCGCTTCGAGACGGTGCGCGCGGCGCTCCCGGACGCCATCGACGACGTACCGGCCGCCGACCTCCTGTGGCTGTGCAAGTCCCTCCACCACGTCGGCGACCAGGGCGCAGCGCTCACCGCACTCGCCGGCCGGCTCGCACCGGGCGGCGCGATCGCCCTCCTGGAGGGTGGCCTGAGCGCCCGCTGCCTCCCGCGTGACATCGGCTTCGGCCGCCCCGGGCTCCTCGCCCGCCTTGAGGCCTCCGACGAGGAGTGGTTCGCCGGGATGCGCACCGGCCTGCCGGGCTCGCAGGACACGGCGGAGGACTGGCCGGCGCTCCTGGCCGACGCGGGCCTGCGCCACACGGCCACGCGCACCTTCCTCCTCGACCTGCCCGCCCCGCTCTCCGAGGACGCCCGCGCCCACATCGTGGAGGAGTTCACGCGCCGCCGGGACACCCGCGAGGGCCGCCTGGCACCCGACGACCTCGCCACCCTCGACCGCCTCCTGGACAAGGACGACCCGCAGAGCCTGCACCACCGCCCGGACCTGTTCCTGCTGACGGCGCAGACGGTGCATGTGGCGGTCAAGGACGCGCCCGGGGCGTAGTGCTCAGCAGTGGCCGGGGAGCGCGTGGACGACGACGCGGGCTCCCCGGCCGCGCCACGCACCGCATGTCTCGAAGCGGCGCTCGGCGACGAGGGCGCGCTTCACCTTCTCCCGCTCGTCGCGCTCGTCCCGCCCGCCCGACGGATCCGTGACGAGCACGATCCGCGGCTCGGCGCGCAGACGGCGGGCGACCTCGGCGGCGGACACCTCCGTGCCGTACAGCGTGGCCGAGGCGGCCGGGCTCCGGTGGAGGGCGATGTCGCGCAGATGAGCGGCGGCGCCGGGCACCGCCAGCGACCACACCCTGCGGCGCAGCGGCAGGTACACCACGGCGTCGCCCTCCCGGCCGGCGGCCCGGACGGCGTGCGCGGCGGCGGTGGCGTCGTCGAGGCGGCCGGCCGCGGTGCGCGTGTGCAGCGTCATGGGCAGCAGGGCGAGCACAGTCGCACCGGCGGCCACCACGGCCACGGCGGCACGCCGGGGACCGCCTCGCAGCGCCCGGTCGAGCAGGGCGCCGACGAGCAGGGCGAGCCCGGCCGTGCCGTACAGGACGTAGCGGTCCACGAAGAGCGGCCTGACCGGTGCGCAGAGCAGCAGCAGCGTGGTGGGGACCACCAGCAGCGGCAGCGCGAGCCGCACGAGGGCGGCGTCCGCCGGGGCGGCCCCGAGGGCCCGCCCCCGCAGCAGCGCCGCGCACCCCGCTCCGAGCAGGCACACCGCGACCGCCCCCGCGTACGTCCAGGGGTTGGCGTAGAGCCAGTCCACCTGGGCCTTCTGCCGTTCGCTCACCACGGCGAGCGGGGCGATCGCCACGACGACCACGCCCGCGGCCACGGCCCACCGCCGCCGTACCGGCCGGGGCACCGACAGGGCGTGCGCGGCGAGGGCGAGCACCGCGAACTCGTGCAGCAGACACGCCGCCAGCATCAGCGCGCCGTACGACCACCACACGCGCCGCGCGCGGCCGGCCCCGGCGGCGACGGCGCCCACCAGGGCGTACGTGGCCCAGACGACCAGGGCGCACACCATCGCGTACGAACGTCCCTCCTGCGCGAAGCGCTGGACCGACGGCACCACGGCGAAGACGAGGCCGGCGAGCGTCCCCGCGCGCGGCCCCGCGAGCCGCCCCCCGACGAGCGCCACACCGGCCGCGGCGGCGCCCATCGCGAGCACGGACGGGATGCGCAGCACGAGCAGCGGGTCGACGTCGCCCGACAGCCGGAAGAGACCGTGCATCACCAGGTAGTACAAACCGTGCACGGCGTCCGCGTCAGCGAGGGTCCGCAGGAGGCCGGTGAGCTCCCGGCGCGAGACGTCGTACGTGACCGTCTCGTCCCGCCACATGCTGCCCTGGCGGCGTACGCCCCAGAGGCCGAGGGCGAGCGTCAGGAGCAGGGGCGGCAGCGCGGTGGCCCGCTTCCCCGGCCGGGGCGGTCGGCGCGTGGCCGGATCAGGACCTCGCGTACGCGCTCGCGTGAGAGCGGCTGACAGGGTGTGGGCGACAGTGGTGATGGCGGGCTCCCCGAGGGCGTGCTGCGGTGGCTGTCCCGGACCAAGGGCGGGCCGGGAGAACCGAGTTCACCTGGCGGGGGATTGATGGGCAGCCCCGTTCCGCCGCGCCTATCAATGGCCGGGGTGCTCCGGAGGGGGAGTCGACGTGCGGAGTCGGAGTGGGCGCCGCGAGAAACCCGTGGAGCCGACGGCGGGACCGGTCCAGCGGCTCGCGCACGACCTGCGCGAGCTCCGCGCCGTCGCGGGCGGCCCCACTTATCGCACGATGGCGGAGCGCGCCCCGTACTCGGCGCCCACCCTCTCCGCGGCGGCCTCGGGGGACCGGCTGCCGACGCTGCCCGTGCTGCTCGCCTACGTCGCCGCGTGCGGCGCGGACCCGGGGGAGTGGGAGCGCCGCTGGTACGAGACGGTCGCCGAGGACGCCGGACGCGGCACGGACGACGGCGTTCCGCCCTACCCCGGCCTCGCCCGGTTCGGCACCGACGACGCAGACCGCTTCCACGGCAGGGACGACCTCGTGGCCGAACTGGCGCGGCTCACGGCACGGCGGCGCGTGACGGCACTGATCGGGGCGTCGGGCAGCGGAAAGTCGTCGCTGCTCAGGGCCGGACTGATCCCCGCCCTGCGGGAGCCCGGCGGCGCCTGGCGCCCCGCCGCCGTCCGCATCCTCACCCCCGGCGAACGCCCGGCCCGCACGCACCGGCACCGTTTCACGCCCGCCGACGGCGACAGCGACGGCGATGGCGACGGCGACGGCGATGGCAATGGCAATGGCAATGGCGACACGCTGCTTGTCGTCGACCAGTTCGAGGAACTCTTCTCCCTCTGCCACGACCCCGCCGAACGGGACTCGTTCCTCGCCCTGCTGCTCACCGCCCGCGACGCCGCGTCCCGCCTGCGCGTGCTCCTCGCCGTGCGCGCCGACTTCTACGGCCGCTGCGCCGAGCACGGGCCGCTGGCCGAGGCGCTCGGCGACGCCAACCTGCTCGTCGGCCCCATGCCCCCGGCACGGCTGCGCGAGGCGATCGTGCGGCCGGCCGCCGCCGAACGTCTCGTGGTGGAACGGTCCTTGACCGCCCGGCTCGTCACCGATGTCGCGGACGAGCCGGGCGGTCTTCCGCTCATGGCGCACGCGCTGCGCGAGGTGTGGCGGCGGCGCAGCGGCAGGACGCTGACCGAAGCCGCGTACGAGGCGATCGGCGGGGTGCGCGGTGCCGTCGCGCACACCGCGGAGGAGGTCTACGCGCGGCTGAGCGCGGCGGAGGCGGCCACCGCGCGGGCGCTGCTGCTGCGGATGGTGGCGCCGGGCGACGGCACGCAGGACACCCGGCGCCCCGCCGCCCGCGCCGAACTGCCGCCCGGCTGCGACGCCGTCCTGGAACGGCTCGTGGCGGCACGCCTGGTGACGGTGGACCAGGGTGTGGCCGACCTGGCGCACGAGGCGCTGATCACCGCCTGGCCGCGGCTGCGGGGATGGATCGACGAGGACAGGGAACGGCTGCGGCTGCACCGGGCGCTCACCGAAGCGACGTACACGTGGCGGGAGTTGCGGCGCGACCCGGGGGCCCTGTACCGCGGGACGCGGCTCGCGGCGGCCGAGGAGGCGTTCGCGGCGCACGCCCGGCACGGCGAACTCACCGGGGACGAGCAGGAGTTCCTCGCGGCGAGCATCGGCTCCCGCGACCGGCGGATACGGGCGGCCACGCGCGTCGCGCGCCGCACCCGTGCCCTCCTCTCGGGGCTGGCCGCGCTCTGCTGCCTGGCCATGGTGGCGGGTGCCGTCGCCTGGCAGCAGAACGAGAACGCCGAGCGGCGCGGCATTGAGGCGCAGGCCCGCCGGATCGCCGGCGTCGCGCGGACGCTGCGGCTGTCGGACCCGGTCACCGCGGCCCGGCTGAGTGTGGCCGCCTGGCGGCTCGCGGACCTGCCCGAGACGCGCGAGGCGGTGCGCGGGGCCGCCATGCGGCGCGAGCGGGACACGTTCTTCGGCGGTGACGGGAGCGAACGGGCGGCGCACTTCCTCAGCGGCGACGGCAGGGTCCTGACCACCTCCGACGGGCGCCGGGTGACACGGTGGGGGGTGCGGGAGCGGCGGCGCCTCAGTACGTACGACCGGCCCGGACCGCCCGGCTTCGACATGGACGTCAGCGCCGACGGGCGGTTCCTCGCGCGGGCCACCGAGCGGGGCGTCCAGGTCTGGGACCTGCTGCGCGAGCGCCCGGTGGGGCAACCCCTGGGAGGCGGCCGTTCGACGGACCGGGACGGCAGATTCGCGCCGAGCGGGCGGATGCTCGTCCTCCAGCGGGAGGCGGCGGGCGAGATCCAGGTCTGGGACGTGCGACGGCACGAACGCGTGACGACGGTCCGGCACGCGGCGACGAGCAGCAGCCCCTTCGCCGCCATGAGCCCCGACGACCGTCTCCTCGCGGCCTGTTCCGGAAGCGGGGACGGCGGCCCGCTGGTCCTGCGTGACCTCTCCACGGGACGCGATCTCCCGAGGCGGTGGCCGCGCGCCCTCGACCGGGCGTTCTGCGCGGCGCAGACGGCGACGTTCACCCCCGACGGGCGGGCCCTGGCCGTGCCGGTGGAAGGCGGCGTCCGGACCTGGGACGTGCGGACCGGCAAGGAACGGCCCCGCGTCGACCTGCCCGGAGCACCCGAGCCGGGCCTCGACTTCAGCGACGACGGAAGCATGGCGGTCGCGCTCGGGAACCGGGAAGTGGTCCTGTGGCGTGTCACCGACCCCGGCACCCCCCTGCTGCGACACCCCGTCGGAGAGGGGACGGCACGAGAGGTGCGGCTGGACACGGAGGCGGGGGTGATTCGTGTCCGGGTGAACGCCAGAGTCGTGCGGACCCTCGGCATCGGCGACGTGCTGTCCGGCCGTCACCGGCAACAGCCCCTGCTGGAAGCGCGGTTCAGCCCCGACGGCCGGTCGCTCGCCACCGTCGAACGCCGCGGCGGCGGCACGGCGGCACGGCTTCGCGACACCCGCGACGGGGCCTCGCCGCGCTCGCTGCCGGGCCGGCCGTGCGAGGACTGCGCGGACCCCGTGCTCGCGTTCTCGCCGGACGGCGGGACGCTCGCCCACACCTCCGGTGCGCGGAGCGGAACGACCGTACGCCAGTGGAGCGTTCGTGACGGCCGGGCGGAGTCCCGCCGTACGGTGGCGTCCTGGGTCGAGGACCTCGTCGTGCCCGGGGGCGGCGGGCCGCCGGTCACCGCGGGCACGCCGCCCGGGACACAGGACCACGACAACCGCAGGGTCGACGTATGGCGCGTCGGCGGCCGCACGGGCGACCGGCCGCTGTACCGCGGGCCCCTCGGCTCACCGGTCCTCGCGCCCGACGGCCGGGCGCTCCTGACCCTGGACGGCCGGATGACCGACCTCGGGACCGGCCGTTCGTCGGCCGCGCTGCGCGGCGAGGACGGCTTGACCGCCGGGGCGTTCAGCCCGGACCGCCGCTACCTCGCCGTGTGCGACGACAACGGAAGGATCACGCTGTGGAACGGCCCGGGGACCCGTCTCCTCGCCGTTCTGTCGGCCGCCGGGCCGGGTGACCACAGGCCGGCCCCGGCGCTGTCCTTCTCCGCCGACGGACGCCACCTCGCCGCGAGCACCCCCGACGGCTCCGTCCGTGTGTGGGAGACGGGCGCGCCCGGCCTGCCCGGCGCCGAATACCCCGGCACCGGTGATGCCGTCCTCGCCCTGGGGTTCACCGGGGACGAGCTGCTGACCGCGACCGCGCACCGGGCGGTGCGCAGGGCCCCTCTCTCGGGGGAGCGGGCGGCGGCCGTCGCCTACCGACGGGCCGGAGGCGGCCTGACCCGCGCGCAATGGCGTACGTATCTGCCGAACACGCCTTACCGCCCCAGCTGTTGACGTTACCTTTCAGGCACTGTCGGTCGCGGCGTCGCGCATCGGGGCGTCGCGCACGGGGACGTGTCGGGGCGTGGAGCGGAGTGGGGTGGAGTCGGTCAGTGAGCGAACTGGTGCGCTGGGAGTCCGACGAGGGGCCCGTGGTGGTCGAGGTGGACGCGCGGGACCCCGGCTTCAGAGCGGTGTCGCGGCGCGGCGACAGCGAGGAGATCCATGAGGTCGAGGGGAGGTTCGAGTCGGCGCTCGGACATGTGCGCGGTGCCGCGCTCTCCGCGCTGCGGACTTTCCGGGAGGGTGCGCTCGACCCCGACGCGATCGAGCTGGAGTTCGGCGTCAAGCTCACCGCGGCCGCGGGGGCCGTCATCGCCAAGACGTCGACGGAAGGGCATCTGACGGTCCGGCTCACCTGGTCGCGCGAGCGGCCGGAGACCCGCGCGCAAGGCGCATGACGGCCGGCCCGCCCCGTCGGCCCCGAGGGGCAGGCGCGGCGGGCCGTACACGGCCGGGGGTGGCTACACCACGTCGAACGTCGCGGGGTCCGGGCCGAGGCGGCGGTCCTCGTTCAGGGCGGAGACGGCCGCCATGTCCTCGGGGTCGAGCTCGAAGCCGAAGACGTCGATGTTCTCCTTGATCCGGGACGGGGTCACGGACTTGGGGATCACGACGTTGCCCAGCTGGATGTGCCAGCGCAGGACGATCTGCGCGGGCGTGCGCCCGTGCTTCCGCGCGATGGCGACGATCGCCGGGACCTCCAGGAGCCCCTTGCCCTGGCCGAGCGGCGACCACGCCTCGGTGGCGATGCCCTGCTCCGCGTGGTACTCGCGCAGGGCGCCCTGCTGGAGGTGCGGGTGCAGCTCGATCTGGTTGACGGCGGGAACGACCGACGTCTCACCGATCAGCCGCTCCAGGTGCTCGGGCAGGAAGTTCGAGACGCCGATGGACCGGGCGCGGCCGTCGGCGTGGATCTTCTCGAACGCCCTGTAGGTGTCGACGTAGCTGTCCTTGGAGGGCAGCGGCCAGTGGATCAGGTACAGGTCGACGTAGTCGAGGCCCAGCTTCTCCAGTGAGGTGTCGAAGGCGCGGAGCGTCGCGTCGTGGCCCTGGTCGGAGTTCCAGAGCTTCGTGGTGACGAACAGCTCCTCGCGGGCCACTCCGGAGGCGGCGATGGCCTTGCCCGTGCCCTCTTCATTGCCGTAGATCGCCGCGGTGTCGATACTGCGGTACCCGGCCTCCAGAGCCGTCGTGACCGCCGTCCGGGCCTCGTCGTCCGGCACCTGCCAGACACCGAAGCCGAGCTGGGGCATCTCGACGCCGTTGTTCAGGATGATCGGGGGGACCTTGCTCACGAGCTCTCGATCCTTAAGTCGTCGGGTGGTACTCCCATGGTCAACGATCAGGATCGGCTCCGCATTCCTGAACCGGGCCACGTGATCCTGACCACCGCTCGGCCGGATGCCGGGCGGACACGGAGGTCACATCGGTCCAAGCCATTGACGGGGTCCCGTCATCCCGGGACCCTGGGGCACGACAGTGAACGCGGAGCATTTATGTGAACACGGCGAGCGTGCTCCCGGCGGCTCCGCCCCGCGCGCTCCGCGCCCCGCACCCCGTGGCTCGTCCTGAACCCCCACCTCTTCAGGAGAGGCGGCGTCATGCCGATGTCTATGTCCATGCCCATGCCTGCACCTGTGCCCGCCCCTGTGCCCACCTCTACCTCTACGTCTGCGTCTGCGTGTCAGACCGCGCCGCCCCTGCCTGTGCCCGTGCCCGCGACGGCCATGCGTACGTCCGCCGTCGCACCCGCCGACGGGCCGGCTCCCGTGCGCGGCGACTGGCAGAGCCCGGCGTACGCCGTCGTCGAGACCGCGCTCGAAGTCACCGCCTACCGTCTCGCCGACCGGTAGACCCGCCGCCATGCTGCTGAAGGTGCTCGGCACCGCGGCGGGCGGCGGGCTGCCCCAGTGGAACTGCGCGTGCCCCGGTTGCGCCGGGGCGCGCGCCCACCCGGAACGCCGCCGCCGGCACGCCGCGCTCGCCGTCCGCGCGGGCGAGGACCGCTGGTACCTCGTCAACGCCACCCCCGACCTCGCCGGCCAGATCGAGGCCACCCCGGAGCTGCACCCCGGCACGGGCCCGGGCTCCGGACCGGGCCCCGCCGCTCCTCGCTCCGGCATCCGGCGCACCCCCGTCGCCGGTGTCGTCCTGACCGACGCGGAACTCGACCACACCCTCGGCCTCGCCCGGCTCCGCGAGGCCCGCGACGGCGTCGACGTCATCGCCACCGCGCCCGTGCGCGAGGCGGTGCGCGACGGGCTGCGGCTCGGCGCGCTCCTGGAGCCCTACACGCCCGTACGGTGGCGGGAGCTGACCGCCGACCCCGGGCTGCCGTTGGACGACAGCGGGGCGATCCACGCCGCGGCCGTACCGGTTTCGGCCAAACGGCCGCGGTACGCCGCCGGGACCGGCCCCGAGACCGACACCTGGTCGGTGGCGCTGCGCCTGACCGAGACCGCCACCGGCCGCACCGCCCTGTACGCCCCGGCCCTCGCCGTCTGGAGCGAGGCCTTCGAGAAGGCCGCCCGGGACGCCGACTGCGTCATCGCCGACGGCACCTTCTGGGACGACGACGAACCGGTGCGCGCCGGATTCACCGACCGCACCGCCACCGCGATGGGGCACCTTCCCGTCACCGGCCCGGACGGCACCGCGCACCGCCTGGCCGGGCTGCCCGGCCGCTGCCTCTACACCCACCTCAACAACACCAACCCCCTCGGCGACCCGCACGCCGAGCAGCACGGCCTCCTCGCGCGCCGGGGACTGGCAGTCGCCGCCGACGGGATGGTGATCGAGCTGTGACGACCACGGCCCCCCGCACGGACACGGACACGGACGGGGACGCGACCTCCTGGACCCCGGACGAGCTCACCGAACGGCTGCGCGCCGTCTCCGCCGCGCGCTACCACGACCGGCACCCCTTCAACGTACGCATGCACGAAGGCACCCTCACCCCTGAGGAACTGCGCCGCTGGATCACCAACCGGTTCCACTACCAGCGGCACATCCCCGTCAAGGACGCCCTGATCCTCGCCAAGTTCGACGACCCCGCGCTCCGCCGCGGCTGGCTGCGCAGGATCCAGGACCACGACGGGGAGCGGGAGGGCACCGGCGGCATCGAACGCTGGCTGCGGCTCGGCGAGGCGGCCGGCATCGACAGACGGCAGCTCCTCGACGCCTCCCAGGTGTTGACCGGCGTGCGGCTCGCCGTCGACGGATACGTCAACTTCTGCCGGCTGCGGCCCGCCCTCGACGCCGTCGCCGCCTCCCTCACCGAACTCTCCGCGCCCGGTCTGATGCGGACCAGGATCGCCGCCTTCGAACGGCACTACCCGTGGATCGACGCGGCCGGTCTCGCCTACTTCCGCACGCGTGTCGGGCAGGGTGGCCGCGACGGACGAGAGGCGCTCGGCCTCGTCCTGGCGTGGGCGCGCACCCGTGAGGAACAGGAGCGTGCCGTCGCCGCCCTCGCGTTCAAGTGCGACGTGCTCTGGTCACTGCTCGACGCCGTCGACCACGGCCCGGGAGGCGGCGCATGACCGCCCCCGACACCGTACGCGAAGACGTGCGCCGGGCATGGCGCCCCGTACTCGTCCGCTCCGTCCTGCTCCGGCACGACCGGGTGCGCGGCGTGGACCTCCTGGTGCTGCCCGAACGCGTCGTCGTGCTGCGGGGCGCCGCGGGCGAGATCGTGGCCCTGTGCGACGGCGAGCGCGACGTCCCCGCCATCGTCACGGAGCTGGCGCACCGCCACCCCGACGCGCCCGTGGCGGAGGAAGTCCCGCCGTTCCTCGCCCGATTGCGGGCCGAAGGGTGGCTGCGGTGACCGCCCCCGACCCCGACCCGCCCTGGGCCCTCCTCGCCGAACTCACCCACGGCTGCCCCCTGCGCTGCGCCTACTGCTCCAACCCCACCGAACTCGTCGGCAGGGCAACCGAGTTGTCTGCCAAGGAGTGGGCGGACGTGTTCCGCCAGGCGGCCGACCTCGGCGTCGTACAGACCCATCTGTCCGGCGGGGAACCGCTGCTGCGCCGCGACCTCGCGGAGATCGTCGCCGCGGCCGACGCCGCGGGCATCCACACCCAGCTCGTGACCAGCGGTGTCGGCCTGCACCGCGAGCGTCTCGCCCGCCTCCGTGACGCGGGGCTGCGCAGCGTCCAGCTCTCCGTGCAGCACGCCGACCCGCGGGCCGCGGCGCACATCGCGGGTGCCCGGGCGTTCACCGCGAAGGAGCGCGCCGCCCGTCTGGTGCGGGCCGCCGGGCTGCCGCTCGGCCTCAACGCCGTGCTGCACCGCGCCAACCTCGACGCACTGGACGCCCTCGTGGAACTGGCCCTGACCTGGGGCGCCGACCGCGTCGAACTGGCCAACACCCAGTTCTACGGCTGGGCGCCGCGCAACCGCGAGGCCCTGCTGCCCTCCCGCGAGCAGGTCGCCCGCGCCCGCGAGCGCGTCGAACTCTGGCGCGAGCGGCTCGCGGACCGCATGGAAGTGGTCTGGGTGGCGCCCGACTACGTCGACGGTGTCGCCAAGCCCTGCATGGGCGGCTGGGGCGCGGTCTCGCTGACCGTCGCCCCCGACGGCACCGCTCTGCCCTGCCCGGCCGCCGCCGCCCTCCTCGGCCGGGACGCGCCGAACGTCCGGCAGCACCGACTGGGCTGGATCTGGCGGGAGTCGGACGCCTTCACCCGCTACCGGGGCCAGGCGTGGATGAGCGATCCCTGCCGCGGCTGCGAGCTACGCGCAGTCGACTTCGGGGGGTGCCGCTGCCAGGCGTACGCCCTGACCGGCGACGCCACCCGCACGGACCCCGCCTGCCACCGCTCGCCCGACCACGGCGTGGTCCGCGCCCTGGTGGACGAGGCCTCCCGCGCCTCCGCCTTTGACGGCGGGCCGCCCGCCTACGCCTACCGCGCCGACGCGCCGTGACCGCCCACGGCGAGGCCGGGCCCGCCGGCGCGGGTCAGAGCCGCCGCGCGGCGGCGAGGCGCTGCCGATGAGCCTCGTACAGTACGGCGGTCGCGGCGTTGGCGGCGTTCAGGGAACTCGCGGAGCCGGTCATCGGAATGCTGACCGTGTGGTCGCACAGCTCTCGCCAGGCGTTGCTCAGCCCGGACGTCTCGTTGCCGACCAGCAGCAGCACCGGCTGGGTGAAGTCGAAGTCGAAGACCTCGCACTCGCCCTTCTCGTCGGTGCCGACCAGCACGATGGGCGTTCCCTCCGCCCGCCGCGCGGCGACCCAGGACATCACGGTGGCGGGGGAGGGCACGCGTACGGCCGGCACGGCGAACAGGGAACCGGTGCTGGCCCGTACCGCCTTGGGGTCGTAGATGTCCGCGGCGTGCCCCGACACGATGAATCCGTCGGCCCCGAAGGCGTCCGCGGACCGGATGACGCTGCCGATGTTCCCCGGGCTCGTCGGCCGGTCGAAGCAGACGCCCAGGAAACCGCTCCCGCCCCGGAGCCGGTCCAGTTCGTCCGCGGGCATCTCCACGACGGCGACGACCTCCGGCGCGCTCCCGTCCTTCTCCCCCAGCTCGGACAGCAGGTCGGGGGCCATGGCCACCTGCTCGGCGGCGACGGTGCGCAGCAGTTCCCTCGCCCACTGCGACAGCTCCCGGCGGTCGTCGTACAGCAGGGCCTTGACGGGCCAGCCGTACCGCACCGCCAACGAGATCGGACGCACCCCCTGGACGAGGAACTCCCGCGACCGGGTGCGCTTGTTCCGGTTGCCCAGCAACGCCTCCCACTGCTGGAAACGGGCATTGCGTGCGGTGATCCGCGGGCGGGCGGGCATCGGTCCTCCAGGTGGGCCGTCATCGTGACGGACCAGGCTCTCATCCGGAGCAGCCGTTCCGCACGCTCGGACCGGCGCGCGCCTCGGTGACCGCTGGGCAGTCTCGTTCGCATCAGCCGGCCGTCGGTCCGGGCGTGCCGTCGACTGACGCGCAGTGGGCGCGCGGATCGAGCCGTTAGCCTCCAATTCATTTTTTCCGCATCAGCGTTGCCCGGCGCTCCCCGCGCCGGTGCGACGCGCGGCAAGTACGAGCAAGACGCCGACCAGCAGCAAGGCCCACGCCGGCGAGGCGGGGAGCAGGGCGGTCAGGACCGCACCCCAGGCGGACATGGCCCAGCCGAAAGCGGCGGGCACCCGCTCGCCCCGGTTCGCCGTCCACAGCACGAAGGCGCCGAGCAGCAGGACGGGCACCCCGAAACTGCCCGGCGCGACCCAGAACGCCTCGGAGTAGGCCAGGTTCTCGGAGGTGATGTCCAGTGAGATGGTCTGCCACGGACCCTTGTCGAGGATGTCCGACCAGACATCCCGGCGGTCGAGGGGTGAGAAGACGACATGGATCACGCCGAAGGCCACGGCGATCCAGCCGGCCGTGCGGGTGAGCACCGGGCTGTTCGGACGGGGCCTACGTATCGCGTGTTCGGATCTCACGGCTTCCCCCTGATCTATACGGCTGCGTATAAATAGGAGCCTAGCACCCACCTATACGCTTGCGTATAGATGGGTGATCGGAGCGGAACGGAGCAGATCATGGCGGTGGCGCGTACCCCGCGGCACAAATGGATCAGCGAAGGCCTGCGAGCGCTCGCGGCAGGCGGCCCGGACGCCGTGCAGATCGAGGCGCTGGCGAAGGCCCTGGGCGTGTCCAAGGGCGGCTTCTACGGCTACTTCGCCGACCGCCGCGCCTTGCTGGCGGAGATGCTCGACCGTTGGGAACGCGAGATCACCGAAGAGCTGGAAGCCCGTGTCGAGAGAGAAGGCGGCGACGCGAGGGACCGGCTGCGCCACCTCTTCGCGATCGTCGACACCGGCGACGGGCTGAGCACGGACATCACGACCGACCTGGCGATCCGCGACTGGGCCCGGCGCGATCCGGCGGTCGCCGAACGCCTGAGGCGCGTCGACAACCGCCATATGGACTACCTGCGTTCGCTGTTCCGTGCCTTCTGCGTCGACGAGGACGAAGTGGAGGCACGCTGCCTGATCACGTTCTCGCTGTACATTGCCGACCAGTTCATGTTCGCCGACCGCGGAGGACGCAGCCGTGCCGACGTAAACGAACTGACGACGAAGTGGCTGCTCGACCCCCCGAGCTAGGCAGGTCTGTTTGGGCCAGTCGGCGCTGCCTGGTCGGCTGGCTGTCAGTTGTTGCCGGCGGCGCCGCTGCTTGTTGCGGTGTTCTTCGACCCGCTGGGTGAACAGCTACGGCGCCTGCTGTTCCGGATCGGCTACGAGTCATGGCCGGGGGGAGGCCCAGGTGGTTCGAGGAATTGCGCTCCCTGCGAGATGGCGGGTCGGCACACTGGCCCGGTGACTTCCTGGCTGGACCGCCGCTGGTTGGGCTTTGGTTCCGCCTGCACCGCGACTTCGACGACGCCGACCCCTCCGGGCTCCGGCCTGACGCTGTGATCCGGTTCAGCGCGGGCCGTGAGCAGGGGCAAGGATCGTCGCAGCTCACGCTCCCAGTACGCCGGGCTGTGTGTGCCCCGGTAAAAGTGGGTGGTGACACTGACCCCGGCCTCCTGGAGGCGGCGGGCCACGGTGCGGGACTCATCGCCCAGCACGGCCTCGGTCAGTGATATCACCTCGTCCGGGTAGAGCGGGGCGAGGTCCTCCAGCCCCGGAATCTCAGGGTCCGGCTCGGTGCCCGGCGGGTCGAGGGCACCCGGGGTGCCGTCCCCGGCAGCGATGTGGACCCGTGTACCGCGCAGCTGTTCGGCGAGGTAGTAAGGATCGTTCTCCCGCCAGATGTGCCGCTGCCGGACCGGGTCGCCCCAGATCTTCCGCCACGGCACTCCGAGGTATTCCGCGCCGCCGCTGACCGCCTCCGGGTACTGCAGGGGATGGAGAAAGCCGCTGAAGCCGGCGGCGGCACGGAACATCCCGGGACGGCGTGCTGCGTACTTGACGGCCCCGTACCCGCCTTGGGACTGCCCGGCGACGGCCCGCTGCCGGCCGGCACCATAGCGGCGCTCCAGGAGGGGGCGCACCTCGTCGAGGTGGAAGGACTCCACCGCCGGGGCGCCTCCTGCGCCGGCGTTCCACCAGTTGCTGTAGAAGCCGTAGAAGGGCATCTGGGGCATGACGACGAGCGTCTTGCGCAGCTCGGGCCACTTCTCGATGTGGTAGTCGCGGGTGTAGGTCCGATGGTCCCCTTCACCGTCGGGCAGCAGGTAGAGCACCGGCCAGCGGTCGCCGGGGCGTCGCGCGGCCCAGCCGTCCGGGGTGAGCAGCCGGACCTTCCCGGTGCCCCCGAGGGCCGGGGAACTGATGGTCAGATCGAGCTGCCGGGGCCCGATCCGCTTCTCCTCGATGACGCGGGCCCCGATCCCGGAGCGGGGGGATGCCGGATGGTCCCCGGCCCCCGCGGCCACCGCGGTCGTTGGGGTGGTGCCGACTGAGGCCGTGGCTGCTGCTGGGTCTGCCACCGCGGGCAGCGGCCCCAGCACCGGTGGCAGGGCTGCTGTCAGCATGACGGATGCGAGGCGGGTACGGGTGCGTAGGGTCATGTCTTCAATGTGATCGGGACGGGCCGCACCTGGCATCCGGGAACTCCCCCGCACCTCCCTCCAGATAACCCTGAGATGTCCCGGAGGCCGGTCGGCACCACGGCCCCTACGCCTCGCTTGACGAAGCCTGGTCGGTCCTGTCTCCGGCTTGCAGCGGGGTCCATCTCTTTGGCCCTGATCCCGTGTGGAGTGCCGCGGACCGCGTGCGAGACGCCACTCGGAAATCTCGAACGCCCACGACAAGATACGCATGGGGCTCTTACCGACTTGCCGGACCGAGCACGTGAGGCCCTGGGCGTCTCGATGTGATCACCCTGTCCGGCCGTCGTCGAGCACGTCGACGACGGCGCCCGCCACCGTGCACGTGACCCAGCTCGACGCCCCGAACCTCACGGCCGGTGCCCCGGACGCGCGTCCGGGGCACCGGCCACGGAGTCGATGAGCGCGAGCACCTCTTCGTGCGCGTCGTCCGGCATGGCGGTCGTTGCCGCGTAGGCCTGGCCCGCCGGCTCCACCCGTTGCGGATAGCGGATATACGGTCACCTGCCCCTGGAAGCAGGATGTCGCTGTACGCAGGGCCCCGGTCAGGAGAAGACGACCGAGCGCACCTTCAGGCGTTCCGAGCCGCCGCCCGTGTGGGGGCGCAGCGAGAAGGAGACGTCGCCCTCGCAATCGGCGTTCAAGAAGACCACGGCCGTGGCGTCCGTCCGGTTCTTCGGGGAGTGCCCAGGGGGCAGGTCGTCAGAGCCGACGCCGTGGAGGTTGATGCACTTCCCGCTCGGCGGGTTGTTGAGGAGACCAGCCGCCTCAAAGCCTTCCTCGGTCAGGTAGCTGTATCGGAACTGCCCGTCGGCAGCGCCGGCTGAAGTGGGGGCCGTCAGGACCAGTGCAAGAGCTCCGAGAGCGGCGGCGGCAGAACGACGAAAGCGCATGAAGCGGGCTCCTGGGAAAGAGACGCTGGGGATGCCTGAGTCTGTCCGCGTCTGACCTGCCGTTATACGCACTCGACCTGGGAAAACGATTCGCTGTAACCCGTTCGGCCGAATGGAGGGCGTCCCGGTCGTCACACTTCTCCGCTGCCGTGCTCGCCGGTCATCGCCAGTCCTCGGGGCTGCCGCCCCGCCACTCGATGATCGACGAGCGGACCACGTCCATTTCGTCCCACCCCTGGAGTCCCGCCTCCTGGAGGAACGCGACGACGTCCCGTACCGAGTACGCGCGGGTCTTCGAGCCCCGCCATACAAACGGACGCGCTGTTTCGTCGGAGGGGTGGAGACAGCCTCCGACAAGCGGCATGAACGAAGGAGCGCAGGAGCAGATGGTGAAGCACGGAAAATCGCTTTCCAGGGCCAGCAGAATCGGCCTGACCTTGGGTACCGCCAGCGCACTCGTCGTCGGGTTCAGCGGCCTTGCTTACGCGGACGACACCCGGGTGACCCTCAACCACGGCGGGCACAGGATGGGCTACATGGAGCACGAGGACGAGGAGCCCGACAGCTTCAGGGTCTGCGACACCTACGCCAACGGTCACGGAGTGACCGGCGGCCTCTACATCTGGGTGAACTTCTACAACCAGTGGCAGTTGCTGGAAGAGGTCAGCGACGGCGGTGACGAGGGGTGCGGCAAGTTCACCAACGACCTGAGCAACAGCTTGTACCAGATGCGGATCGAGGGGCACGGGGGTACGGGCATAGAGCTGAAGAACCTCAGGGAGTAGCCCACCTGGCCGGAGGTCCTCCTTCGGCTCTTCACCGTGGCTGGCAGCACCGCGAAGCCCCCGACCCCGCGTCGGGGGCTTTCTCCTCCCTTACGGGTCCTCCCTAAGCCCAGATGCGCCCCTGCGCTGCACACCACCAGGCCGTCGGGATGCGCGAAGGCGGATCGCCAGCCGACCGAACGCTGATTCGGTCCGCCGCCGCGCGAGTGGAACGAGGTCATACAGGGCACGCCGCCGGGCCCGTCTCGCTGCGAGGGACGCGACATCCGCGCCCTTCGAGGAGACCTGCGCCTGCCATTGCCCGCACCGCCACCCTGCTCGCCGCCGTAGCCCTCCCCATCCCCGCTGCCGCCCACGCCGCGCCTAACCGCGCCTAATTAGGCCTCGGAGCCGGGCAAGACCGTCGCGCAGCCGCTTCAGGACGCCCTGAGGTCCCTCCCCGTCAAGGACGAGGACCGCACCGGCTACGAGCGCACCAGCTTCATGCACTGGGTCGACGCCGACAAGGACGGCTGCTCAACACGCAACGAGGTGCTGCTGGATGGGACTCCGGCGCCAAGAACTGGACCGCGACTGAGCGTCAGGAGTATGCCAACGACCTTGGTGACTCGCGCGCGCCGATCGCCGTCACCGCGAAGCCCAACCACAGCAAGGCCGACCAGGATCCGTCCACCTGGACGCCGCCGGCGGAGGGCAACCGCCGTGAGTACATCACCCACTGGGTCGCCATCAAGATCCGCTGGAAGCTCGCCATCGACCCGAGCGAGGAAGCGGCCCTCGCTGAGAACGTGACGCACTGCCCGAACGTGCTCATCAAGGTGCGACTCGCACGCCGGCACTGGCCCGCGCCTGGAAGACGGATATCGCCACCAAGAAGCGCACCACGATCGGTCCTGACGGCACCGCCATCGAGGTCGCCTGCCCCAGGCTGCATGCCAAGGATGAGCTCATCCGCGTCCGAGCCTTCCATCCGGACATCACCCATCGGGCTGCGGAAGAGCCGGCCCACTGGGCGCCGTGGGTGGTGCCCTGCCCGATCAGCGACGAAGAGATCAGCAAGGCCAAGGACCGCAAACACCGCAAGGCCCGGATGGACCAGCGAACCCGTGAACGGCTCCCCGTCCTGCCGGTGCTGACCAATATTGTCGACCGCAGACGACGCACCGCAGCCGAACCGCGACAATCTCGTCGCCCGCATCGCCGAGGCCGAGCGCGAAGGCTGGCTCGGAGAAGTCGAAGGGCTCCGGGTCAGCCTGGCTGGCGCCGAGGACAAGCTCGTGCACATGGACCGACAGACTTCCGGCGGTACGGCGATCGACCTCGGCATGCCACGCATAGCCCCAGCTCGATCTACCCAGGTGGATGGAACGGCTTCGCTGCCACAATCACTGGATGACCAGCAATGACATCCGGTTCGAGTGCCGGCACCGTGGCGACGGCGGCCCGCTCGTGATCGTCCCCCGCATCGACGGAGCACTGCTCACCGAGCTGATCGACGGGTTCGAGATCGCGGCTGGAATGCAGCCCGCAGGCGACGCCTACGGCGGTCTGATCCCGGAGTTCTTCCGGTTCGGCCCAATGCGGGAGCACTTCCTCGGACGGTCCGCCTACGTGATGGGTCCGAAGACGCCCGTTCTCGGTTGTGAATGCGGCGAGTGGGGATGCTGGCCCCTCCTGGCCCGCATCACCGCGACAGCCGACCTCGTGATCTGGGACTCCTTCGAGCAACCCCATCGCAAGACCCGCCAGTACGCGGCATTCGGTCCGTTCCAGTTCGGCCGTGGCCAATACGATGACGCCCTGCGCGCGCTGAACGCCGTAATCAGCCCCGACGAGACGTAATCCGCACCCGCCACCGGTAGTTCAGAGGAGCATGTGTCAGATGCTCACTCCTTCGCTGCGTTCCGGTCTGAAACAACGGCACGCCCGGACCAATGATCTGATGATCCGAACGAAACGGCCTAGCCGCGGTACAGCGCCTCGACCTCCGCCGAGTACACCGTCTCGATCGCCTTGCGCTTCAGCTTCAGCGACGGTGTGAGCAGGCCGTGCTCCTCGCTGAACTGATGCGCCAGTATCCGGAACGTACGGATCGACTCGGCCTGCGAGACCAGGGTGTTCGCGGCGACCACGGCCCTGCGCACCTCCGTCTCCAGATCCGGGTCGCGCACCAGCTCACCGGGGGGCAGCATGGGCTTGCGGCGCATCGTCAGCCAGTGCTCCACGGCCTCCGCGTCCAGCGTCACGAGCGCGGCGATGTAGGGCCGGTCGTTGCCGACGACGATGCACTGCGCGACCAGCGGGTGATCGCGCACCCGCTCCTCCAGCCGGGCCGGCGAGACGCTCTTGCCGCCGGAGGTCACCAGGATCTCCTTCTTGCGGCCCGTGATCGTCAGATAGCCGTCCTCGTCGAGCGAGCCCAGGTCGCCGGTGGCCAGCCAGCCGTCGCGCAGGGTCGCCTCGGTGGCCGCCGGGTCGTTGAGATAGCCCTGGAAGACGTTGCCGCCGCGCAGCCAGACCTCGCCGTCCTCCGCGATCCGCACCGAGGTGCCGGGGATGGCCTGGCCGACCGTGCCGTAGCGGGTGCGCTCGGGCGGGTTGGCGGTCGCGGCGGCCGTCGACTCCGTCAGCCCGTACCCCTCGTACACCGTCACGCCCGCACCCGCGAAGAACAGGCCGAGCCGCCGGTCCATGCCCGAACCGCCCGACATCGCGTGCCGCACCCGGCCGCCCATCGCGTCCCGCACCTTGGAGTAGACGAGCTTCTCGAAGAGCTGGTGCTGCACGCGCAGTCCCGCCGAGGGCCCGGGTCCCGACCCGAGCGCCCTGGCCTCCATCGCGTCCGCGTACCGCACCGCGCACTCGACGGCCTTGTCGAACGCGCCCGCCCTGCCCTCCTTCTCCGCCTTGCGCCGCGCCGCGTTGAAGACCTTCTCGAAGATGTACGGCACGGCCAGGATGAACGAGGGCCGGAACGCGGCCAGGTCGGGCAGCAGCGCCGCCGCGTTGAGGTTCGGCTGGTGGCCCATCTTGACCCGGCCGCGCACCGCGGCCACCTGCACCATGCGGCCGAAGACGTGCGCCAGCGGCAGGAAGAGCAGCGTGGTGGCCTCGTCGCCGCGCTTGGAGCGGAAGACCGGCTCCCAGCGGCCGACCATCACGTCCGCCTCGAACATGAAGTTCGCGTGGGAGATCAGACAGCCCTTGGGGCGGCCGGTGGTGCCCGACGTGTAGATGATCGTCGCGATCGATTCGGGGGTGACCGCGCGGCGGTGGCGGTGCACCACCTCGTCGTCGATGTCGCGGCCCGCGCCGGTCAGCTCCCCGACCGCGTCGGCGTCCAGCTGCCACAGGCGGCGCAGCTGCGGCAGCCGGTCGATGACCGAGCCGATCGTCATCGCGTGGTCCTCGTGCTCGACCATCGCGGCGGACACCTGGGCGTCGTGCAGCATCCACAGGACCTGCTCGGCCGAGGAGGTCGGGTACACCGGCACGACCTGGGCGCCGATGCTCCACAGGGCGAAGTCGAAGAGGGTCCACTCGTAACGGGTGCGGGACATGATGGCCACGCGGTCACCGAACCGGACGCCCTGCGCGATGAGCCCCTTCGCCAGCGCCAGCACCTCGTCGCGGAACGCGGCCGAGGTGACGTCGTGCCAGTGTCCGCCGGTCTTGCGGCCGAGGGCGATGCGCGCCGGATCGTCGAGGGCATGGTCGAAAACGGCGTCGGCAAGGCCGCCCACCGGCGGCGCCGAAGCCATCGGGGGGTTGGTGAACTCGCGCAATGATGCTCCTCGTGGCGCTCCGCACAGCGCCGTGACCGTACCCCACGGCGCGGCCCTCCGGGAGGGGGACGAGACGCGGTGGTACGGACCATCGGCACTGGTCAGGCGGTGGAAATGCGGCCACAAAGGGAAGGGCCGGACAGATCTGCTTACGCTGGAGTAAGTTTCGGTGGCGTAATCTCCACGGAATCTGTACGCGTCCACGGAATCCGCACGCGGCGTGCGGCAACGCGGCGGCCTCTTCCGCCCTTCTCGGCGCTGCCGGTCTGCCGGTACTAGAGGCCGAGCCCGGCCTCGAACTCGCCGGCTTCCAGGATCGCCTTGACGGCGGTCAGGTAGCGGGCGGCGTCGGCTCCGTCGACCAGGCGGTGGTCGTAGGAGAGCGAGAGGTACGTCATGTCCCGTACGGCGATGGTCTCGCCGAGGTCGGGGTGGTTGATGACGACCGGGCGCTTGACGGTGGCGCCGATGCCGAGGATGGCGGCCTGGTTCGGCGGCACGATGACCGTGTCGAACAGGG
>NZ_JAFEXF010000130.1 GCF_016905445.1 Streptomyces sp. G44 | reverse complement strand
GCCGTCACGCCGCGCCAGCGCACGGAGGCCCAGCGCGCCGCCCTGCGCCGCGCCGCCTCCCTCGGCATCGGCTCCGTGCACGAGTGCGCGGGCCCGGAGATCTCCGACGAGGACGACTTCACCGGGCTGCTGCGCCTCGCCGCCGAGGAACCGGGGCCGCGCGTCATCGGCTACTGGGCCGAGCAGGGCCAGGAAGGGGTGGCGCGCGCCCGGGAGTTGGGGGCGCTCGGCGCCGCCGGCGACCTCTTCGTGGACGGCGCCCTCGGCTCGCACACCGCCTGCCTCCACGAGCCGTACGCCGACGCCGCGCACACCGGCACGGCCCACCTGGACGCCGCCGCCGTCGCCGCCCACGTCGTGGCATGCACCGAGGCGGGCCTCCAGGCGGGCTTCCACGCCATCGGGGACGCCGCGGTGGCCTCCGTGGTCGACGGCATGCGCCGGGCCGCGGAGCAGCTCGGCCCGGCGCGCGTGCGCGCCGCCCGGCACCGCGTGGAGCACGCCGAGATGCTCACCCCCGAGACGATCGCCGGCTTCGCGGAGTTCGGCCTCACCGCGTCCGTGCAGCCCGCCTTCGACGCCCTGTGGGGCGGCGAGGACGGCATGTACGCCCAGCGCCTGGGTGCCGAGCGGGCCCGCACCCTCAACCCCTACGCGGCCCTGCTGCGCGCCGGTGTGCCCCTCGCCTTCGGCTCCGACAGCCCCGTCACGCCGCTCGACCCCTGGGGCACCGTCCGCGCCGCCGCCTTCCACCGCACGCCCGAACACCGCGTCTCCGTGCGCGCCGCGTTCACCGCCCACACCAGGGGCGGTTGGCGGGCCGTCGGCCGCGACGACGCGGGCGTCCTGGTGCCGGGCGCGCCCGCGGACTACGCCGTGTGGCGCACCTCCGATCTGGTGGTGCAGGCCCCCGACGACCGCGTGGCCCGCTGGTCGACCGACCCGCGCTCGGGCACGCCCGGCCTGCCCGACCTGTCGCCGGGGGCCGAACTGCCCGTCTGCCTGCGCACCGTGGTGGGCGGCCGGACCGTCCATGTGGGGCCGGACGAGTGATGTACCGGCGGTGCGCGGTGCCGGTCACGGCACGTCAGGGCTCCGCACCACCTGGGAATCCTGGGCACCGACCTGGGGGCTCTCGTCATCGGCGCAGTTCACCGGGCTATTGACAGGGAGCCGTCGTGGGCCGGTAGGTTCGGCCGGGTCCACCACAGGACGTCCGAGAGGCGAACCTCCACGCAGTCGTCGAACGCCGCTGGGTCATGGGTGGTGTGCCGCACCGGCGCACCGCCACTGGGAGCCAGGTCCAGCGTCCGCGACGCGGAGGCGAGGGAACGCATGAGCCGATCGGCAGGTGTGACCCGGGTGGGGCCCGGACGCTCAGTAGACAACGGCTTTCGGTCGATCCGCAGCCAGCGGGTCCCAGGTCGGCCCGAAGGGCGCCGGGCCCCGATCCGCAGTGCCGGCCGCCGCTATCCCCGTGCCGCCGCTGAGGCGCAGGCCGCGGCCACTATGGTTGTCCTCTGCGTACGAACGAAGGGGCAGTAGTGAACGACGGCGGTCGGGTCTTCGAAGCGGAAGACCAGGGGAGGCAGTTCGGCTCGCTCGGCACGGCCTTGGTGATCATTCCGACCTACAACGAGGCGGAGAACATCACGTCCATCGTCGGCCGGGTGCGGGTCTCCGTCCCGGACGCGCACGTCCTGGTCGCCGACGACAACAGCCCCGACGGCACCGGCAAGATCGCCGACGAGCTCGCGGCCGAGGACGACCAGGTGCACGTGCTGCACCGCAAGGGCAAGGAAGGGCTCGGCGCCGCCTACCTCGCGGGTTTCCGCTGGGGACTCGACCACGACTACGGCGTGCTGATCGAGATGGACGCCGACGGCTCCCACCAGCCCGAGGAACTGCCGCGTCTGCTGACCGCGCTCAAGGGCGCCGACCTCGTGCTCGGCTCGCGCTGGGTGCCGGGCGGCCGGGTCGTGAACTGGCCCAAGCACCGCGAGTTCATCTCCCGCGGCGGCAGCACGTACTCGCGCCTCCTGCTCGACGTGCCCATCAAGGACGTGACGGGCGGCTACCGCGCCTTCCGCCGCGAGACCCTCGAAGGCCTCGGGCTCGGCGAGGTCGAGTCGCAGGGCTATTGCTTCCAGGTCGACCTGGCGCGCCGCGCGATCAAGGCGGGCTATCACGTCGTCGAGGTGCCCATCACCTTCGTCGAGCGTGAACTGGGCGACAGCAAGATGAGCCAGAACATCGTCGTCGAGGCACTGTGGCGGGTCACCGCCTGGGGCGTGGGCGAGCGGGTGGGCCGGGTCATCGGGCGCAAGCAGCCCTGACCGGCGCCGAGCGGCTCTGACCGGCTCGTACGCACACCTATGCCGGCCATCCCCCCTTATCCCGGCCTGAGCCGGGTCCAGGCACACTGGAAGCATGACGACTGGCGCACCGCCTCCCATCCGACCTGCCCGGCCCCGGCGCTCCGGGCCCCTGAGGTTCCTGCCGCTCGGCATCGCCGCGTGGCTCGTCCTGGAGATCTGGCTGCTCACCGTCGTGGCGGGCGCCACGAGCGGGCTCGTGGTCTTCCTGCTCCTGGTGGGCGGCCTCGTGCTCGGTTCCGCGGTGATCAAGCGCGCGGGGCGCAGGGCGTTCCGCAAGCTCAGCGAGGCGGTGCAACAGCAGCAGAGCGGCATCCCTCCCGAGCCCGCCGCGTCCGACGGCGGCGGTGGCGGAGCCCTGACGATGCTGGGCGGCCTGCTGATCATCCTGCCCGGCCTGATCTCCGACGCCCTGGGGCTGCTCCTGCTGGTGCCACCGGTCCAGAAGGCCCTGGGGAGGTACGCGGAGCGGGCCATCGACCGCAAGATGCGCCGGCTCGGCGAGACCACGCCCGGCGGCTTCGGCGACGCCTTCCAGCAGGCGCGCATGCACCGCCCCGACGGCAAGGTCGTCCAGGGTGAGGTCATCAGGGACGAGCCGTCGGCGCGCGGCACACGCCCGGACGACCCGCGCTTGCCGCGCTGACGGCGCGCCGCCGCCGGACACACGAGGGCCGGGGCCACTGCTGAGCAGTGGCCCCGGCCCTCGTTACACGTGCGGTTGTGCGGTTGTGCGCCGGGCCCGTCGTCAGGCGGACTTGCGGCTGTCCCGCGGATGCACCGCGATGTTCATGGCACCGGACCGGAGGACCGCCAGGCGCTCCTCCAGGACCTCTTCGAGTTCCTCTCGAGTACGGCGCTCCATGAGCATGTCCCAGTGCGTACGCGCCGGCTTGCCCTTCTTCTCCTCAGGTCCGTCGCCGTCTACCAGGAGTGCCTGGGCCCCGCAGACCTTGCACTCCCACTCCGGCGGGATCTCCGCCTCGACCGAGAACGGCATCTCGAAACGATGTCCGTTCTGGCATGCGTACTCCACGGCCTGGCGCGGGGCCAGGTCGATGCCGCGGTCGGTCTCGTAGCTTGTCACCACGAGGCGCGTGCCGCGAAGAGCTCGCTCACTCATGAATCGTGCCTCCCGGGCTTGTCGCCCACAGGACAGGTGTCGCTGTCGTCGTCATCCGGTCAACGTCCGGTCGGCGGTAAAGATTCCCGTTCAGGGTCATGCGTCGCCGTCGTATGCCGCCCCTTGTTGTACCCACCAGCGCCCGGTTTGTCACATCTGGCAGCAGATGTCACCCAGCGTTCCTGAAACTCCGGATCGCAGTAACGGTCCGCCTGGCAGGCCAAACGCGTACACTACCGCCCTTTGCCCTCAGTTGCTAAATCTTCTCGGGTACGGGGTTCCCCGCGTCGCGCACCGCACGCCTCACCGGCACCCTCGCGAGCAGGACGAATCCCAGGGCGAAGAAGGCCACGAGGGAGACGATCGCGTCGCGGTAGCTCCCGGTGAGCTGGTAGGTGAGCCCGAAGATCAGCGGTCCCAGCCAGGCCATGCCGCGGTCGCTGATCTCGTACGCGGAGAAGTACTCGGCCTCCTTGCCGCGCGGCACCAGGTGCGAGAAGAGGGAGCGGGACAGGGCCTGCGTACCGCCGAGGACCAGGCCGATCGCCGCCGCCAGGGCGAAGAACCACCCGGGCGCCTTCGAGGGCAGGAAGTAGCCCGCCCCGATCGTCGCCGTCCAGGCGACGAGGGAGCCGAGGACGACGCGCTTGGCGCCGTGGACGCGGGCGAGCCTGCCCATGGTGAGCGCCCCGGCGACCGCGAGCAGCTGCACCAGCAGGACCGCCACGATCAGCGTCGACTGGCTGAGCCCGAGCTCCTCGGAGCCGTAGACGGACGCCTGCGAGATCACCGTCTGCACCCCGTCGTTGTAGACGAGGTACGCGAGCAGGAAGGCGAGGGTGTGGGGGCGCCGGCGCATGTCGCGCACCGTCGCCGCCAGCTGCCGCAGGCCGCCGCGCGGGACGCCCTCCGCCGGCGCCGCCCGCCGGTCGCGCAGCCGCTTCAGCGGTACGAGGGTGAAGGCGCCCCACCACACGCCGGCCGACGCCAGGCAGATGCGGACCGCGGTCGACTCGGAGACGCCGAAGGTGGCATGCGCGAGGAACAGCACCAGGTTCGCCACGAGGACCAGGGCGCCCGAGGCGTAACCGAAGGCCCAGCCGCGCGAGGAGACCGCGTCGCGCTCCTCCGGCGGGGCGATCTGGGGCAGGTAGGAGTTGTAGAGCACCATCGAGACGGCGAGCGAGGCGTTGGCGACGACCAGCAGGAGACCGCCGAGGAGATAGCGGTCGCCGTCCAGGAAGAACATCCCCGCCGTCGCGGCCGCCCCCAGGTACGCGGCAACGGCGAGCAGGGGCTTCTTGCGCCCCGTGCGGTCGGCCGCGGCTGCCGTCGGCGGCATCACGAAGACCGATACGAGCACGGAGGCGGACACCGCGTAAGCGAAGAAGGAGCCGGCCCGGACCGGGATGCCGAGCGGGTGCACGTACCCCTCCGGGTCGGCGGCGGCCTTGGCGATCTCCGTGAGGTAGGGCCCCAGGAAGACGGTCAGGACGCTCGTCGAGTAGACCGAGCAGGCCCAGTCGTAGACGTACCAGCCCCGCTGTTCGCGCCGCCGTTCGGCGGCGGCGGCGTCGGCCGCCGCCGCTGCCTTCCCGGTGTCGGTGCCCACCCGTGACCTCGCTGCTCCCCGTGGTGAGAGGCCGCCCTCGGGCGGTCAGACCCAGAGCCCCCGGTCCTTGAGCACCTCGCGCAGCGTCTCGATGTGATCGGAAACTATGCCATCCACGCCCAGGTCCAGCAGGGCCGCCATCCGCTCGGCGTCGTTGACGGTCCACACGTGGACCTGGAGCCCGCGCGCGTGGGCGGTCCGCACGAAGCGTCGGTCGACCACCCGGATCCCGCCGTGTGTCTCGGGCACCTGCGCGCAGACCGCCGAGCGACGGACCGCCACCGGCACGCCGTACGAGCGCAGGCGCAGTGCCGCCACGCCCCGCGTGCCGAACGACGTGGCGAGGCGGGGGCCCGCGAGACGCTGGGCCCGTGCCACGCGCGTCTCGGAGAACGAACCGACGCAGACGCGGTCCCAGGCCCCGGCGCGGCGGATCAGGTCGAGCAGCGGCGCGAGCGCGGGGCCGGCCTTCACGTCCACGTTCCAGCGCACGTCGGGGAAGGTCTCCAGGAGTTCTTCGAAGAGGGGCACCGGTTCCGCGCCGGCCACGCGCGCGTGGCGCACCTCGCTCCACGGCAGGTCGATGATGCGGCCCGCCGCGTCCGTCACGCGGTCGAGCGTCGCGTCGTGGAAGGCGACGAGACGGCCGTCGGCCGTGGCGTGCACATCCGTCTCGATGTAGCGGTAGCCGAGGCCGACGGCGCGCCGGAAGGCGGCGGCGGTGTTCTCCAGGCCGTCCGCGGCGCCCCCGCGGTGGGCCAGGGCGAGGGGCCCGGGGTGATCGAGATAGGGATGGCGTACGCGCGTGGTCACCGCTGAAGTATCGCCGCCGAGGGAGCACCGGAGGCGGCGGCGCTTGCCGTGCCGGACGCGGGGAGGGCGAAGCGGCGCAGGAAGAACTGGGCGAGCGGCCCGATCGACAGGGCGTAGAGGACCGTGCCGACGCCGACCGTGCCGCCCAGGACGAAGCCCGTGACGACGACCGCCGCCTCGATGGAGGTCCGGATGAGCCGGATCGAGCGGCCGGTACGGCGGTGCAGTCCCGTCATCAGGCCGTCCCGCGGGCCGGGACCGAGGGCCGCCGTGATGTAGAGCCCGGTCGCCACTCCGTTGAGCACGACCCCGGCCACCAGCAGCGGCACGCGCAGGGTGAGCGCGTGGGCGTCCGGCAGCAGCGCCAGGGTGGCGTCCATCGCGACGCCGCAGACGACGACGTTCGACACCGTGCCGAGGCCGGGCCGCTGGCGCAGCGGGATCCACAGCAGCAGGACCGCCGCGCCCACGACGATCGACACGGACCCGATGGACAGACCCGTGAGCTCGGCGAGGCCCTGGTTGAGGACGTTCCACGGTTCGGGCCCGAGCCCCGCCTCGACCATCAGCGCGGAACTCGCGCCGTACAGCGTCAGCCCCGCGTACAGCCGGACGAGCCGCCTCGTGAGACGCGGTCCCGGGCGGAACCTCGGACGTGGCCTCGGACGCGGCGGTGGCTCGGTGGCGGGCAAGGACGGCTCCCCCGTAGTGCTGGTGGCTTGACGCATGACACCCTGTGGCTTGGAAGCAGACCGCAACCATGGCCAATACGGGGAAGGTGGACTGGGAATCATGGCTCAGTGGACTTCAGCGATGGGCTCGACCCAGCTGGCCCGGCTCCTCGCCTCCCAGCAGACGCCCCCCGGCGGCACCGGTGCCCGGCGCCCGCCCGCCTACCGCGCGCTCGCCGACGGCATCCGGCTGCTGGTGCTCGAAGGCCGCGTCCCCGTGGCCGCGCGCCTGCCCGCCGAACGCGAACTGGCGGTGGCACTCGCCGTCAGCCGCACCACCGTGGCGGCCGCCTACGAAGCGCTGCGCACCGAGGGCTTCCTGGAGTCCCGCAGGGGAGCCGGCAGCTGGACCGCCGTCCCCGCCGGCAACCCCCTCCCCGCGCGCGGACTCGAACCCCTGCCCCCCGAGGCCCTCGGCTCCATGATCGACCTGGGCTGCGCGGCCCTGCCCGCGCCCGAGCCGTGGCTCACCCGCTCGGTCCAGGGCGCCCTCGAAGCCCTGCCCCCGTACGCCCACACGCACGGCGACTACCCCGCGGGCCTGCCCGCCCTGCGCGAGATGCTCGCCGAGCGCTACACCGCGCGCGGCATCCCGACGATGCCCGAGCAGATCATGGTCACCACCGGCGCGATGGGCGCCATCGACGCGATCTGTCATCTCTTCGCGGGGCGCGGCGAACGCATCGCGGTGGAGTCACCCTCGTACGCCAACATCCTCCAGCTCATGCGCGAGGCGGGCGCCCGGCTCGTCCCCGTCGCCATGGCCGAGGGCCTCGCGGGCTGGGACATGGACCGCTGGCGGCAGGTCCTGCGCGACGCGGCGCCCCGGCTCGCGTACGTCGTCGCCGACTTCCACAACCCGACGGGCGCGCTCGCGAGCGAGGACCAGCGCAGGCAGCTGGTCGAGGCGGCCCGCTCGGCGGGCACGGTCCTCGTCGTCGACGAGACGATGAGCGAACTCGGCCTCGAACCGGACCTCGCCATGCCGCGCCCCGTCTGCGGCTTCGATCCGGCGGGCTCCACCGTCATCACCGTCGGCTCGGCGAGCAAGGCCTTCTGGGCGGGCATGCGCATCGGCTGGGTGCGGGCCGCCCCCGACGTGATCCGCAGCCTCGTCGCGGCGCGCGCGTACGCGGATCTGGGCACCCCCGTGCTCGAACAGCTGGCCGTGAACTGGCTGCTGAACACCGGCGGCTGGGAAGCCGCGGTGGACGTGCGCAGGGAGCAGGCGAGGGAGAACCGCGACGCGCTGGTCACCGCCGTGCGCCGCGAGCTGCCCGGCTGGGAGTTCGAGGTGCCGCGCGGCGGTCTGACGCTGTGGGTGCGCACGGGCGGCCTGTCCGGGTCGCGGCTCGCAGAAGTGGGCGAGCGCGTGGGGGTCCGGGTGCCGTCCGGGCCGCGCTTCGGTGTCGACGGGGCCTTCGAGGGGTATGTGCGGCTGCCGTTCACCGTGGGCGGTGCGGTGGCCGAGGAGGCGGCGGTGCGTCTGGCCGCCGCCGCCCGCCTCGTGGAGAGGGGCGCGGGTGCGGGGGCGGAGGTCGCGCATCCGTTCGTGGCCTGAGGCCCGGTTGCACGGCCTGCGGGGGCTCAGGTCTCCGCCGCCACCGGCTCCGCCCCGGTGATCGCCTCGGGTCGTTCCTCCGGCGCCTCGTCGACGGACACGGTGTCCGCCGGAGTGCTCAGCGCCGGCAGCAGTTCCATGACCGCCTGGCGGTGCGCCTCGCTGGTCGCGTCGTCGTACGGGTCGGGCGTCGCGGGCACCTGGAGGCGCAGCACCGGGCCCGGGCCGAGCCGCGCGTAGCCCCGGCCGGGGGGGACCTCGGCGGTGGGCGTCGTGGCGGGGCGCGTCCCGAGGACCTCCTCCAGCTGGTCGGGCAGGGCGGGCCCGAGCACCACGCGCGCGCGGGTGTGCCGGTGTACGGAGTCGCTCAGGGCGTCCAGGCAGTCCAGCTGGTCCGCGACGACCACCGTCACGTTCGCCGCCCTGCCGTGCCGCAGCGGGACATGGAGCAGCGACTGCGGGTCGTCGCGTCCGTCGGCGGCGGCGAGGTGGCCGAGGACGCTCGGCCGGTCGAGGAGGATCCACAGGGGGCGCCGGATGTCCTCCGGATGCGGATGGCCCCCCTGCCGGGCCCGGTTGGCGGCGATGAGCCTGCGCTCCGTCTCGTGCGCCGCCCATTCGAGGCTCGCGAGCGCCCCGGCGAGCCCGCACTCGATGGCCAGGACGCCTTCACGGCCGGTCAGGCAGGCGTAGTCCCCGGTGCCGCTGCCCTCGACGATGAGGACGTCGCCGTATTGCAGCGCCTGGAGGGCGATGGAGCGCAGCAGTGTCGTGGTGCCGCTGCCCGGCTGGCCCGCGACCAGCAGGTGGGGCTCGGTGGAGCGGATGCCCGTGCGCCATACGACGGGGGGTACGTCGCGGTGCTCCTCGCCGTCGGCCACCGGCAGGGTGCGCTGGACGCCGGTCTCGTCGGTGAAGCCGAGGACGGTCTCGCCGGGGGCGGTGACGAAGCGCTGGGCCGCGATGTCGGTGGGGAGCGGGGGCAGCACTGCGACGGTCAGTTCGTTGCCCTCCTCGTCCCAGGCGAAGTGGTACTCGCGGCCGCGCCCCGACTTCGCGTGCAGCAACTGCTCGATCCGCGCGCGGGCCTCGGCCTCGCCGTCGGTGAAGTACGCGGGATAGCGCACGACGAGCCGGGAGATCCGTCCGGTGTCGTCGAAGTCGTAGGAGGGGAACGCCTCGTCCCATTCGCCGCCGTGGACGAAGAGGGGGGCGGGGTCCTCGGGGACCGAGAAGTACGGGACGAGCGCTTCGTAGAGGCACCGCAGCCGCTGTTCCCGCGCCTCCTCGGGACCGGCCGGGGCGGATGTCGTGCGATCGCGGCCCGTCCACGCGGCGGCCCCCATCAGGACGATGAGGGCGAACCCGGGGCCATAGGGGATGAGGGCCACGACCAGCACCACGGAGGCCACGAAGAACAGCAGTGGCCCGCGCTTGTCCTTGGGGGTGCCGACCCACTTGCGCCGCCCGGCGGCAGCCAGCCGGCGCAGTCCACGAGCGATCGTGATCAGCGGGTGGAGGACGTCGGTGGCGCTGTCGACGGCCGACCGCGCCAGCTCCCGGCCCCGGGCGAGGGCCGCGGTGCCGTTGCTCAGGATGCGGGGGAGGGGGCGCCTGGCCACGTCAGTCTCCTGGAGGTGCGTACGAGAGGCAGGGACGTCAGAACTTGATCCCGCCCAGCAGGCTCGCCAGGCTCGCGCCGCCGGCCTTGATGCTCGGGGCGATGGCGGTGCCCGCGAGGTAGAAGCCGAAGAGTGCGCAGACCAGGGCGTGGGAGGCCTTGAGTCCGTCCTTGCGGAAGAAGAGGAAGACGATGATGCCGAGCAGCACGACGCCCGAGATGGACAGGATCATGAGGATTCTCCTGGTTGGTGGGGACAGTCACCATGAGTTCTTCCAGGCTCACAGGATGTATCCATACGACAAAAGGTGCAAATGAGTGAAATAAGCTGAATTTCCCTCTGGTGGCGGAGCCGTCGATAGCCGTTCACGGCGGAGCCGTCCCGGACGTCGGCGAGCGGCCCCGCGGGCGGGTGAGCCCGCCGTGAGCTTTGCCTCGGCCGGACCGGGTCATGTGCCCCCGAGGGCAGTACCCTGTCGATTCACTCGTACGGCTGCACTCGCAGCGCATCCCAGAAAGGCGGACGCCCCCATGAGCGAAGCCCCCGACCCCGAGGTCGTGGAGCTGGCGACCAAGATCTTCGATCTGGCCCGGCAGGGTGACACCGCGGCGCTCGCGGCGTACGTCGACGCGGGCGTCCCCGCCGACCTCACCAACGACAGCGGCGACTCGCTCGTGATGCTCGCCGCCTACCACGGGCACGCCGACGCCGTCCGCGCCCTCCTGGAGCGCGGCGCCGACGCCAACCGCGCCAACGACCGCGGGCAGACGCCGCTCGCCGGCGCCGTCTTCAAGGGTGAGGACGCGGTCGTCCGGGCCCTCCTGGACGCCGGGGCCGACCCGGCCGCCGGGATGCCGTCGGCGGTGGACACCGCACGCATGTTCCAGAAGACGGAGCTGTTGCGGCTGTTCGGGGCCGCCTGAGCGGCCTGCGGACCAGCGGCGACGGGGGCGATGGAAATGTGGTCGCGGCGGGCATGACCGCCGGGTCATCATGACGACGTGATTTACGGACGCGACGGCGGGGCAGGTGTTGCCGCACCGCGCGGACCGTGAGCGGCCCGCCCCCGGACCTGTGTCCGGGGGCCCCCAGGGCCACGGACGAGAGGCAGAGGAAGATGGTCTTCGACAAGCAAAAGACGGCGGGCGGCCCGACGTGTTGGCGCACGGCCAGGTAATGCGTGATTCCCGGTTGCGTCGACGCTTGATGTGAGGCTGTTTCCCATGTTCGATCCGGTCATAGCGCCCAGCGGCACGCTGCTCGGCCTGCTCCAGCGGGGCCGCGGCGACGGCACACTGCACGCGCTCACGGCACCACGGTCCGAGGCGCTCGCCGCCCTCGACCACTGCGTGCTCAACGATCCACGCCACGACTGGCAGGTGGAGAACCGCTCGCTGTACTACGCCCGCCTCTACCTCGACCTGCACGGCGGCCTGGGCGCGATCGAGCGGCACCTCTTCGATGCCGAGGACGTCCTGAACACGGACGACTCACGCACCGGGCTCGCCCTCGCCGTCCTCGGGCACCTCGCCTCGTACGGCAGGCCCGACGCCCTGCACCTCCTGCGGCGGTACGCGGCCTCCGGCACGAACTGGGCGTGGGCCCTGGACGAGCTGGCCCTGCGCGACGACGACGCGGGCCTGCGCGCCCTCGCGGCCCCCGTGCTCGCCCGCTTCCCCGCCGACGCGGAGGGCGAGGCAGACCTGGCCGCAACCGTCCGCGACGCCTACGAACCACGGCCCTGGCGGCTGTGGGAGGAGGACCCCCGCGCCGACATCGGAGCCCGCGTGCGCGCCGCGCGGGAACAGGGCTCCTTCGACCGCTGGCAGCGCCAGATGCGGCCCGCGGGCCCCCGTCCCGGCTGGAGCGTCCAGGCCGTCTTCGACTGGGCCCAGGAGGGCCTTGAGCGCGGCACCGTGCTGCACGTGCCCGCCGCTCGCTGTCTGAGCGCCGTCGCCGGGCCCGAGGACAGGGCCGAGATCGTCGAAGCCGCCCGGAGCGGCTCCGACGGGGCACGCGGCACCGCGCTGCGCTATCTGGCGGACGCCCGTGACCCCGCCGTCCTCGACCTCATCGAGTACGCCGTGGAAGGACACTCCCCGGCCGTGGTGGACGCCGCGACCGAAGCCTTCGAACGGATGGGCGGATCCGCCGCCGTCGAGCGCGCCCGGCGCTGGGCCTGCCGCCCCGACGCCCTGGGCGCGGCCGCCGGACGCGTGCTCGCCTCCCGGGGCGACGCGCAGGACAGCAAGCTGGTCCTCTCCGCGCTGCGCGAGGCCGTCCGCGGCGAGGGACCTGACGCGCCGACGCTGTGGACCCTCGTCGACGGCGCGGGACGCCTCGGCATCGCCTGCGCCGCCCCCGTGCTGCGGCACGTCTACCGCGAGACCGCCTCCTCCCACCTGCGCGGCCGCACCGCCCGGGCACTCGCCGCCACCGACCCCACCTTCGCCGCGGGCTTCGCCGTCGAATGCCTGTGGGACTGCGAGGAATCCACCCGGGGCGTCGCCGCGCGGCACGCCGAGACCGGTGACGCCCGCGTGGTCAACCGCCTGCGCAGGCTCGCCGCGGACCCCGCCGAGGAGGACGAGGTACAGACGGCGGTACGGAGCAGGATCGGCCCTGACGCGGACGCTCCCGCGGTGTAGGCCCGTCGCTGCTCCTCGCGGGGTGGTGTGGGACCCCCGTCAGCGGCGGCCCACGCCCACGAACCGCACCGGCGTGCCCGGTGGCGCCTGGGCCGCAGCGGCCAGGTCGGCCTCCCGGACGACCGCCACCACCGGATAGCCCCCGGTCGTCGGATGGTCGGCGAGGAAGACGACCGGCCTGCCGTCCGGCGGCACCTGCACCGCCCCCAGCACCACGCCCTCGCTCGGCAGCTCGCCCTGGACGGCGCGTTCCAGCGCGGGACCCTCGGTGCGCAGGCCGATGCGGTTGCTCGCCGAGGACACGCGGTACGCGCGCGTGGTGAGCGTGCGCAAGGCCGCCGGTGTGAACCAGTCGGCGCGCGGCCCGAACGTCACCCGCAGCACCAGCTCCCGGGGCGGGGCCGGCTGCGGGGCGGTGTCCACGCGCGCGTGCGGGCCGCTCGCGCGGCCCAGCGGCAGCACCGTGCCGTCCGCGAGCGGGGGCGGACCGAGCCCGGAGAGCAGGTCCGTGGAACGGCTGCCGAGCACCGCCTCCACGGCCACCCCGCCGTCGAACGCGAGGTACGCGCGTACTCCGCAGAGGGCCGCCCCGACGTCCAGGAGCGCCCCCGCCGGTACCCGTACCGGCGCTCCCCAGGCGGCCGGCCGGCCGTCCACGGTCACGGGGCAGGGCGCGCCGCCGACCGCCACCGTGACGGGGCGGCGGGGGCGTACGGCGCAGCCGGTGAGGGTGGTCTCCAGGACGGCGGCGTCGGGCGGGTTGCCCACCAGGCGGTTGACCAGGCGGGCCGCGGACGGGTCGAGGGCCCCGGAGCGCGGCACGCCGAGGTGGGCGTGGCCGGGGCGCCCGAGGTCCTGGACGGTGGTGAGCGCACCGGCCCGTACGACGGCGAAGGCACGGTCGGTCATCACGCCTCCTCCGGCGCGGGGCCCGCCACCACGAAGCGGACGCGTACGCCGGGGGAGAGCAGCGCGGCGGGCACGCGCGCGTGGTCCCACAGCACGGCGTCCGTCGAGCCGATCAGCTGCCACCCGCCGGGCGAGGCGCGCGGATACACACCCGTGTACGGACCGGCCAGGGCGACGCTGCCCACGGGGACGGAGGTGCGGGGCGTGGCCCGGCGCGGGACGGCGTAGCGCTCGGGCAGCCCGGTCAGGTAGCCGAAGCCCGGCGCGAACCCGCAGAAGGCGACACGGAACCGCGCCGCCGAGTGGATCCGCGCCACCTCGGACACGGCGACACCCCAGTACGCGGCGACGTCCGCGAGATCCGGGCCGTCGTACCGGACCGGGATCTCCAGGACCGCGTCCTCGCGCGCGGGCAGGGGCGGGACCCGCCAGCCGGGCAGTTCGGCGCCGACGCGGGCGGGGTCGTCGAGGCCGTCGAGGAGCACCGTGCGGGCCGCGGGAACGATCTCCCGGACCCGCAGCGACCCCGACGCGCGGCGGCGCAGCAGCTCGGCGTGGAGGGCCTGGGCCGCGGTGCCGTCGGCCAGTTCGACGAGGAGTGCCTTCTCGCCCACCGGCAGCACCCTCACGCGAAGGCCGCCACGCGCACGCCGGCCGCCTCCAGGCGGGCCCGGACCCGGCGGGCCAGCTCCACCGCCCCCGGAGTGTCGCCGTGCAGGCACAGCGACCGGGCGCGGACGGGGATCTCGCGGCCGGCGCGGGAGACGACCGTCCCGGACCGCGCCATCCCCAGGGACCGTTCGACGACGGCGTCCGGCTCCGTGATGACGGCGCCCTCGCTGCCCCTCGGCACCAGCGTGGCCTCTTCGGTGTAGGCGCGGTCCGCGAACGCCTCGGTGACGGCCGGGAGCCCGGCCTTCGCCGCCGACTCCAGGAAGCGGGACCCGGGCAGCCCGAGGACGGGCAGCGAGGCACCGGCGAGCAGCACTCCCTCGACGACGGCGTGGGCCTGCACCTCGTCGTGGACGACGCGGTTGTAGAGCGCGCCGTGCGGCTTGACGTACGACACGCGCGTGCCCGCCGCGCGGGCGAAGACCTCCAGGGCGCCGATCTGGTACGCCACTTCGGCCGCCAGTTCGCCGGACGGCACGTCCATCGCGCGCCGCCCGAAGCCCGCCAGGTCGCGGTAGGAGACCTGCGCGCCGATCCGCACCCCGCGCTCGGCGGCCAGGTCGCACACCCTGCGCATGGTGACCGGGTCCCCGGCGTGGAAGCCGCAGGCCACGTTGGCGCTGGTGACGACGGACAGCAGCTCCTCGTCGTCGGTCAGGTGCCAGCGGCCGAAGCCCTCGCCGAGGTCGGCGTTCAGATCGATGGAGGTGGTGCTCATCTGCGGAGGTCTCCCGTGGTTCTCGACGGCCAGGTGCTTCCCGTCGGCCTAGTGGATCGCATTGCTCATGCCACGCGGTACTGCTCGTCCCGCGCGTCGGTGATGAACATCCGGCCCGGGGCGTGGGTGATCGCGAAGGGCGGCCGCGAAGCCATCACGGCGGCCTGCGGTGTCACCCCGCACGCCCAGAACACCGGGATGTCGTCCGGCTCGGCGGCCACCGGGTCCCCGAAGTCGGGCCGGCCCAGATCCTCGATGCCGAGCCCGCCCGGTTCGCCGCAGTGCACGGGACTGCCGTGCACCGCGGGCATCAGGGCGCTCTCCCTGATGGCGTCGGCGAGACGTTCGGGCGGGACGGGCCGCATCGACACGACCATGGGCCCGTGCAGCCGTCCCGCGGGGCGGCAGGGGCGCGTGGTCACGTACATCGGGACGTTGCGGCCCTGTTCGATGTGGCGCAGGGGGACCCCGGCGTCGGCGAGCGCCCACTCGAAGGTGAAGCTGCACCCGATGAGGAACGACACCAGGTCCTCGCGCCACCGGTCGACGACGTCCGTGGGCTCGTCGACCAGCTCGCCGTGCTCCCACACGCGGTAGCGCGGCAGATCGGTGCGCAGATCGGCGCCCGGGGCGAGCGGCGTGACCCAGGAGCCCGCGTCCGTGACGTCGAGCACCGGGCAGGGCTTCGGATTGCGCTGACAGAACAGCAGCATCTCGTACGCCCAGTCGGCGGGGACGGCGATGAGGTTGGCCTGGGTGCGGCCCGCCGCCCAGCCGGCGGTCGGACTCGTCTCACCCCTGCGGAAGGCCGCGCGGGCCTGCTCGGCGGTGCGGATCTCGCTGTCGCCCACGCGCGCGTGCCCGATCACAGGAGTTCCCTCCCTCGCGTCTCGGGGAGGCCGAGCAGCGCGATGACGGCGAGACCGTATCCCAGTGCTCCGAAGATCAGCGCACCGCCGACGCCCCAGCTGTCGGCAAGGAAGCCGACCATGGTGGGGAACACGGCGCCGACCGCCCGTCCCGTGTTGTACGTGAAGCCCTGCCCCGTGCCGCGCACGGCGGCCGGGTACAGCTCGCTCAGGAAGGAGCCGAAGCCGCTGAAGATGGCCGACATGCAGAAGCCGAGCGGGAAACCGAGCACAAGGAGAAGGCCGTTGGCCCCTTCGGGGATGTTCGTGTACGCGAGGATGCTGGCCGCGGAGAGGAACGCGAAGAGCGTGATGTTCTTTTTGCGGCCCAGCTTGTCGGTGAGATAGCCGCCGGTCAGGTAGCCGATGAAGGCGCCGGAGATCAGGAAGATGAGGTAGCCGCCGGTGTTGACGACGGTCAGGCCGCGCTCGGTCTTCAGGTACGTGGGCACCCAGGTGGCCAGCGTGTAGTAGCCGCCCTGCACTCCGGTGGACAGCAGCACGGCGAAGCACGTGACGCGCAGCAGCCCCGGTTTGAAGATGGCCGTGAACGACCCCTTGTCGGCGCTCTTCCGGCGTTCGGCGGCGGCCTCCGGGGCGTCGTGCACGTTGCGGCGTACGTAGATCACCAGGAGGGCGGGCAGCGCGCCGGTCCAGAACATCACGCGCCAGGCGATGTCGTCGTCCAGGAACTGGAACACCAGGGTGTAGACGATCGCGGCGAGACCCCAGCCGACCGCCCAGGAGCTCTGGATCGCGCCGAGCGTACGGCCGCGGTTCTTGGCGGTGGCGTACTCGGCGACGAGGATCGCGCCGACCGCCCACTCGCCGCCGAAGCCGAGGCCCTGGAGGGCGCGGAAGAGGAGCAGTGTCTCGTAGTTGGGCGCGAAGCCGCAGGCGACGGTGAAGACCGCGTACGTGATGACCGTGATCATCAGCGCCTTCACGCGGCCGATGCGGTCGGCGACCACGCCCGCGACGGCGCCGCCGATGGCGGAGACGACGAGGGTGACGGTGGTGAAGAGCCCCGTCTGACCGCTGTCGAGGCCGAAGTACGCGGCGAGCGCCACCATGCTCAGCGGCAGCGTGAAGTAGTCGTAGGAGTCGAGGGCGTAGCCGCCGAAGGCCCCGGCGAAGGCGCGGCGACCGCGCGGGCCGAGCGCCCGCAGCCAGCCCAACGCTCCGCCGTCGTCGGGGAGTTCGCCCGTGACGGGGTGTGTGCCGGCGGCGTGCGGGTCGGCCCCGGAGGCGGCCTGGGGCGGTGGGCTCGATGGTGGGGTCGTGCTCATGGGCACCTCACAGGAGAGGGACGGGAGGGTGCGGGAGCGGGAGACGGAACGGTGAGAGGTGGAGCCGTGCCCGACAACGTAGAGGATCGTTGAACGATCCTTCAATACCCATGTTGTCTCGTTCTTGTATGTGCGATTGAATCCGGGCATGGCCGAGGGCTCGCCGGAGGGGATGGCTGACGTGAACGGACTGGCCGACGACCGCGCGCTCCTCGGGCGCACCAGCACGGCCGAGCGCGTCTCGGACATCCTCAGGAGCCGCATCGCCGCGGGCTTCTTCCCGCCCGGGACCCGGCTCTCCGAAGACAGCATCGGCGGCGCGCTCGGCGTCTCGCGCAACACGCTCCGGGAGGCGTTCCGGCTGCTCACGCACGAACGTCTGCTGGAGCATCAGCTCAACCGCGGCGTCTTCGTCCGCAGGCTGACCGACGAGGACGTGGAGGACATCTACCGCACCCGCTCCCTCGTCGAATGCGCCGTGGTCCGCGGTCTCGGCGAGCCCCCCTACGCCGTGGACGGGCTCGCCGACGCCGTCTCGGACGGGCGCCGGGCCGCCCGCGCGGGTGACTGGAAAGGCGTCTCCACCGCCAACATCCACTTCCACCGGGAGCTCGTCGCCCTCGCCGGAAGCGCCCGCACCGACGAACTGATGCGCAGCGTCTTCGCCGAACTGCGCCTGGCCTTCCACGTGGTGGACGAACCCCGGCGGCTCCACGAGCCCTACCTGGCGCGCAACCGGCAGATCCTGACGGCGCTCCAGGACGGCTGCCGCGACGAGGCCGAGAGGCTCCTCGCCGAGTACCTCGACGACTCGCGCCGACGTGTCGTCGACGCCTACCGGCGCAGCGGCGCGAAGGACGAGCGGGACGACGGCTGAACCCTGTCAGATCTGCGCCGTTTCGACCGTTGTCAGACCGAGGACCTAGTCTGTGCACCGTGACTTCGCCTGCCGTTACGGACACCGCTCCGCCCCAGCTCAGCGCGGGGCCGAGGCCCGCTCCGGGCCCGGCCGCCGACGAGGGCCTGGCGCGCCGCCTGCGCGCCCTGGCCTGCACGGCCCCGCTGCACGACCTCGACGTGCGCAAGGCCAACCTCGCGGGTGAGTACACGGTCTACGCGATGGCCGAGGTGGCCCTGTCCGCCATCGACCTCGTCACGCTCACCATGGACTTCGACACCGGCGCCGACCACGAGCAGATCGTCGCCAGACTGCTGCCGCGCGTCGCCGCGCAGGCCCCGCGGCGGCCCGCCGCCGAGCACGAGCGCGTGGCCCGCTGGGTCCTGGAGAACCTCATCAACGTCGGCAGCGTCGACCGCGGCTTCCGCGCGGTTTACGGCACTTTCGCGCCTGATGGGACGTATGTCCGCAGGGACTACGACTTCAAGCTCCTCGAAGAAGTCCCCGGCTACGGCGGCAGCGTCTACCTGCGCACCACCGACGAAGCGGTCAACGTCCTGGTGGGCGCCCTCGACACCGACGTCACCAGCGCCCAGATCGCCGCCGAGGTCAAGCTGGAGGTCCTGATCAGCCGCGGCAGGCTCGCCGACGCGCAGCTCGCCGCCGAACAGGCCCGCTACCGCACCGTGCAGTACTCGGAGACGCTGCGCAAAGCCCTCGACGCCACCCGGCGCAACGTCCGCGCCGTCGACTGGCTCCAGGCCGTCCCCGACATGATCGCGGAGGCGCTCGACCACGTAGCCGACCGCTACCGCCACGAGAACGCGATCCTGACCAACATCCGCAAGGCCCGCGACGAGTCCGAGGACCCCGAGCAGAAGCGCCGCGCCGCCGAGCTGGTCGACATCGTCAAGGACTGCATCCGCCGCCACACCCAGCTCCAGTCCCGCCTCCTCGAAGCGGGTCCGCTGTTCCGCGCCGAGCAGGACCGGCAGGCGTTCGCGACGCCCACCGCCCGCGCGGGCCTCGATCTGTACGGCCAGCTCCTCGCGCCGCTCCTGCCGCTCCCCGCGGAGCAGGCCACGCGCGTGACGGACGCCTTCTTCGCGCGCGGCACCGGCCTGCGTACGCCCGTATCGGTCCGGGTCGGCGACCTCGTCGACATACTGCTGACCCCGCCGATGGAGCGCGAGCACCTCGGCGCGGAGATGCCCGAGCCGGACCTGATCGCCACCCCGGACGACAGCCGGTTCAGCGAGGAGCAGCTCGCGAGCGCCATGGAACTGCTCGACCTGCCCTCCGACGCGCCGCGCCGGCTCTCCGGCCTGCTCGCCGAAGCCCGCCTCCGCGACCCCGAACTGCCCTACCTGGTCGCCCTGCTGGCCGTCCACGCGGCCAGCCCGCCGGTCGGCACCGCCTACCGCCAGGGCGAGGAGAAGCTGCTCTTCGCCGTGGACGACGGCACGGAACTGGAGGACGAGGAGTTCGGCGGCGCCGACCTCATCGTCGGCACCGCCCTCCTGGACGCCGCCGGCATGGCGGCCGACCGGACGGAGGCGGCGTGACCCCGACCGGAACCACCCGCCACGACCCGACCACCACGCACCACCCCACCAAGGAGCACACGCCGTGACCGACCACCCCGCAGAGCACGCCGCGTGGGGCGAGCCGGACTCCGCCACGGCGCCCGCCGCCCCCGCGCCCGTCACCCCGGCCGACGCCGCCGACGCCGCACGGCTCGTCTCCTTCGGCCTCCAGCCCAAGCTCCAGCCCTCCCGCGACCAGGAGTACACCGAACTGCTGCGCCGCTACCGCGAGGACCCGCCCTTCGCACGGCTCGCCGACGCCGTCGCGACCGGACTCGGACTCGTCGTCCTGGAGGTCTCCCCGCGCGCGGGCATGGCCGTGACCGCCGCCGAGGACTCCGTCTTCGCCGTCCGCATGGGCGACTACGCCCGCCGCGCCGCGACCGACTCCACCGACCGCTTCCTGCACGGCCTCGCACACCTCGCCGTAGCCGCCCTGGCCTTCCCGCGCCCCGAGGACCTCGCCGACGACGGATACATCGGCCGCGTCACGGTCAACGGCGTCGACGCCTTCGTCCGCCAGGCCTGCCGCCGCCTGGAGGAGCGCGCCGAGGAGCAGGGCGAGAACACCGACCCCGCCACCGACGCCCCGGGCCTGGAGGCCGCCTGGCGGATCTGGGCGCGGCGCACCTCGACCGGCGCCACCAAGGACGCCCGCCGCCTCGCCGGTTCCACCACCGGCATCGTCGGCAAGGCCGTCGCCTTCCTCACCGACTCCGGGTTCCTCCAGCGCACGGGCGACGACTCCGGAGGGACGTACCGCACCACGGCCCGCTACCAGCTGCAGGTCCGCGACATGGCGGGCAGCGCGGCCATGGCCGAACTGCTGGAGCTGGGCGTCGTACCGGTCACGGACGGCTCGGCGACGCTGCTGCCCCCCGAAGACACCGACGACCTGGAGCTGGCCGCCGACGCGGGGCTGCCCTTCCACTCCTGAACCGCAGTCCCCGCTTCCCCCGCCTGCCCGCCGTTCCCCACGACTTACGACGAGAGTCCGCCGCCATGTACGAGCTGTCCCGGATCCGCCTCTACTCCATCGGTCCGGCCGGTGCGCGCTACGCCGACACCGTGCTCGACCTGCGCGGCGTGGGCGCCGAGGTGCCCGACCCCGCCCCCACCCAGGCGGAGTTCTTCGAGGACGAGCCGGTCGGTCCGCCGCGCCGCCCCGCCCCCGCCGGCGTGCTCTTCCTGGAGAACGGCGGCGGCAAGTCCGTCCTGCTCAAGCTCATCTTCTCGGTGATGCTGCCGGGCCACCGCAACACCCTCGGCGGCGCCAGCTCCGGCGTGCTGCGCAAGTTCCTGCTCGCCGACGACTGCGGGCACGTCGCCCTGGAGTGGCAGCACACCCTCACCGGCGAGTGCGTCGTCGTCGGCAAGGTCAGCGAATGGCGGGGGCGCCAGGTCTCCAACGACCCGCGCAAGTTCGCCGAGGCGTGGTACTCCTTCCGGCCAGGGCCCGGCCTGAGCCTGGACTCGCTGCCGGTCGCCGAGTCCACCGCCGTGCGGCCCTCCGCGGAAGGCGCCTCGGGCGCACAGGGGCGGCGGCGCACCATGAAGGGCTTCCGCGACGCGCTGACCGAGGCGGGCAAGGCGTACCCCCACCTCGAAGTGCACTGGGAAGAGATCCACGACCGCTGGAACGAACACCTCGGCGACCTGGGCCTGGACCCCGAACTCTTCCGCTACCAGCGGGAGATGAACGCCGACGAGGGCGAGGCGGCGGGCCTCTTCGCCGTCAAGAAGGACTCCGACTTCACCGACCTGCTGCTGCGCGCCGTCACCGACACCCGCGACACGGACGGCCTCGCCGACCTCGTCCACGGCTTCGGCAACAAGCTGGGCCGACGGGCCGAGCTGATGGCCGAGCGGGACTTCACCGCGGGCTCCGTCGAACTGCTGGGGCGCATCGTCGACGCCGCCGGGACGCGGGCACGCGCGCCGGGGACGTGGCCTCGCTCGGGCAGCACGGCACCGGGCATCCGCTGCTCGGTGCCGCCGTGGCGCTGGCCGACTCCGACGGCAGGGTGCTGACCGGCCGCGTC
>NZ_JAFEXF010000012.1 GCF_016905445.1 Streptomyces sp. G44 | reverse complement strand
CGCACGGCCGCCGCGGCGCCAGGCGGGCCTTTCCGGGGCGGGCTCGGGAGGGGGCGGCGGGTCGGCGAAGTCCTCGACCTCGGGCGGCGGAGCGGACGTCACCTTGCGCACCCGGTGCAGGCGGGCGTGCGCCTCGCTCTCGGGGTTCGCCGCCACCGCCTGCTCCAGGCAGTACTTTCGGTGGGTTTCGTCGGTGACCAGCCAGGCCAGCCAGAGCCACGCCGGTTCGTACGCGCGGTCGGCGAGCAGGGCCTTCCGCAGCAGGCCTCGGGCTCGTACTCGCGTCCCTGCTCGGCGGCGTTCACCTCCTCCCGGTGTGGACAGGGGCCAGCAGTTAGTCATCGGCCACAGTGCTCTCCCCTTGTCGCCTGCGCGGCGGGCGAACGGTTCTCGCTCCTCGGGCTCCCGCTCCCAGGACTCTCGCTTCTCGGCGCAGCGTCCGGATACGGCTTCGGGCCTCCGGCTTCCTCAAAGCTCGCCACCATCCCCAGGAGCCGCCCGTCCGGTCGGTCCCTCCGGGTGGACGGGCGACGGCGCGCGAGTGCGGTCGAGCCCCGCGACGGCTAGGGGAGGTGCTGGGGTGCACCCTCCTCGATGGTGGCCGCGCAGGCGGTGAACGCCTCGTCGTCGCCACCGTACGGATCGAGCACATCGCGATCACCGAGGAACAGGGCGAGTTTGTGGGCGGTCGCCCTGTCGGTGAGGCGGCGCAGCTCGGTCAGGACCGCGCGGTCCATCGCCAGGACGACGTCCGCCCACTCCATCAGGTCGGGACGCACCTGAACGGCGCGGTGGACACTCAGGTCGTACCCGCGATCGGCCGCGACGGCGACCATGCTGGGGTGTGCGGGCCTGCCGGCCCACATGTCGATCAGGCCCGCCGAACGGACCCGCACCGCTGCCCCACCGTCCTGCGCGAGCACGCAGGCGGCATACGGCGAGCGGCAGATGTTACCGAGGCACACGGTCAGGATGCGCATGGTCCCTCCGGGGCGGCGGTGAGTTTCGCGGGGGGCCGCCGGAATGCGGCCGGCCCTGAGAAGCGTGACAGTGAGGACGAGGTGTGTCAGGAGGCCGAAGCAAGGCGGGTGGATCGCGGCGAAGGACAAGAAGGGGAGCCGCAGTACGGGGTGGGGAGCGAGAAGTCCGGCCGCAGCACCGTCCACAGGCCGCAGGCCCCGCGCAGGAAGGCCGCCGCCGGTTCGGCGACGTGCACAGCAACACCGCGCCGGTGGCTGGCCCAACGCGTGGGGCGCCTAGGCCGAGGCGGGATGGGCCGGAGGCTACGCGGCGGCCGTCACCGAGCCTGGGTCAGGTCGCTGCACGGCGGCGGCCGCGTCACCGCCGAACCTGCCGAGCGGCCCGCGCTGTACCCCTTGAACGCCTAACGCTCCTCTTCGGGACCGGAGGCTCGGCGGCAGGTCATGTCCTGGGAGTCAAGGGTGCCGCGAAGGAGGTAGGCGTCGAGTCGGTCATTGACACACGGGTCGGGTGTGGCCGTGACGTTGTGCGCCCCGGCGCCCTTGACGGTAAGCAGGCCCGAGCCCTGGAACCGGCGGTGGAGTTCGACGGCTCCCGCGTACGGGGTCGCCGCGTCTCCGTCGTCCTGCACGAGCAGGACGGGTGGGAGCTGCTTGTCGCCCTTGACGTCGATCGGAGTGTGCTGCGTGCTGGGCCATGTCGCGCACGGCAGGTTCTGCCATGTGCTGAACCAGGCCATGAACGGGTTCTCGCCGTGCAGGCGGCCGGCGTCCCGGTTCCAGCGGTCCCAGTCCTTGGGCCACTTGGCGTCGGCGCAGTTGACGGCGGTGTAGGAGGCCACCGCGTTCTCCTTGACGGCGTTGCCCTTGGTGTCGGAGAGGTCCGTCCGGGCGTCGTCGGTCAGCTTCTTCGGGTCCCCGGCCTCGTAGGCGCTCCACGCCTCGGCCTTGGGAGCCCAGGTCTCGTCGAAGTAGACGACCTTCTGGAACGAGTCGGTCAGTTCCCTGGGGCCGATGGTCCCGTCGATCGGCTCCTTCTTGGTTTTGGCCAGCAGCTTCTCCCACCGTTGCCGCACTTCGGCCTGGGTCTGGCCGAGGTGGTACTCCGCGTCGCGCCGGGCGACCCAGGAGGTCCAGTCGGCGAACCGGCGTTCAAAACCGGGGATCTGGGACTGGTGCATCCCGTACCAGATCTTGTCCGGTGCGGGGTGCACGACGGAATCGAGCACCATGCGCCGCACGTGGTCGGGGAAGAGCGTGCCGTACACCGCGCCGAGGTAGGTGCCGTAGGAGACGCCCAAGTAGTTGAGTTTCGGCTCTCCCAGGGCCGCGCGGATCACTTCGAGGTCACGTGCGGTGTCCGGAGTGGTCATGTGCGCAAGCAGCGCACCACTGCGCTTCTTGCAGCCCTCGGCGTATCGCCGGGCATCGTCCCGCAGCCGCTTCTCGTCGGCCTCGCCGTCGGGCACGGGGTCCGGCTTGGGCCCCTTGGCGAATTCCTGCGGATCGGCACAGGAGACCGGTGCCGAGTGGCCCACCCCGCGCGGATCGAATCCCACCAAATCATAGGCGCGCGCGACGTTCGACCACACCTTGGGATTGAGGCCGTTGAGCGCCGCTACGCCGGAGCTGCCGGGCCCGCCCGGGTTGATCACCAACGTGCCTTGACGGTCCTTGGGTGCGGCGAGGCCGGCCAACCGGTCGAGCCACAGCTTGATGGTCGCGCCGTCCGGCTCGGCGTAGTCGACGGGAACCGTCACCGATCCGCAGCGGAAGTCCTGCGGCAGGCGCCACTCGGGCGAGCACACCTGCCAGTCGATACCGGCCTTCGCCGCCCGGTCGGCGGCCTTCTGGACGCCGCGGGCCTCGGCCTCCGTCTTTCCTCCTGGGGACGCCTCTCCGGCGTGCACCTCAGAGGTGGTGGCCCCACCGTCGTCGACGAGAGTGACACCCGCCACCGTCACCACACCGACCACCACGGCACTCGCCCCCGCGACACCCACCAACCGTCTCACAGGACACTCCTCACCCTCGTTCGGCCCACAGCGGTTCTCCCGCAATGAGCCTGGCCACTCCCTTGTCCTGCCCAACCCATAAGGGCGGTGCTTCACCGGTACGGGCTGTGCCAACCGGCTTCGTCGGCTGCGCACAGGGCCACGCGTCGGTCGGCGAACGGCCTTCAGGGCCGCCAGTAGCTCAGCGCGCGCACGGCGGTGCTCGGCGACGGACAGGACCGCCTCCCGTTCGGTGCTGCCTTCCGCCGAGCAGCACACCACTGTGGCCGATCCACCCCGTCGACGTAGTCGGTCAGGCAGCGAGGCCAGCGCTTGCCCATGCTGAAGGTGACCTCGATGCCTGGCGGCGACTGGTCCGGTCCGGCCCTGTGCCTGCGGCGCTGGCCGCCGCCCTCAGTGAAGGGATGTGCCATGGCAACCGGCACCTTGACCATCAACGGCACCACCTACAACAATCCCAACGGCTGCTACAACATCGACGGCGGCAGTGCGGAGATCACCTACGACACCGACGCCACCATCACGGTGTATTCCTCCCGTGACGGCCAGGGAGATTCCGTCAGCCGCGTCAGTGGCGGCGGGCGGGGAACGATCAATCAGTCACCGGCCGGCAGCGTCGTCGTGGAGTGAAGCGCTGCGACGGCCACCACGCCTTCGGCTGCCTGAGCCGGTCGTAGCGATACCAAGAGCTCGGTCGGCCGATCATCCGACGTTCGATTAGTGACCTGAGGCGTCGGGTGCACTTCTCTGTGCCTCGGATGGGTGCTCATCGGGGGTCCCAGTGAAGCGGCAGGATCGCGGCTGGAAGATTCTGCGTGCCCGCCACCGCCGGGTGTCACACGGCCCCGGGGGGTGTGGCAATGGGACCGTGCCCGGCGCGTCGCATACGCCATCGGCCAGCCCCATCCACCGCGCGGGCGGCTCTCACGCGGGCCTGCTGCCAGGCGGGCGGTACATGTCCGCGGGGCGCAGGGCCTGCTGCAGGGCTGCCAGCGTGGCGCTGCAGGATGCGTACGAGGTGCATCGGCGTAGACGTGGTGAAACCGGCGACCCAGATATGGCCGTGCAGGGGTCGTATCCGATGCGGACGGACTTGTGCGGGCTGTCGAAGACCAGCGGCCCGCTGGGCGCCCCGGGATTCAATCGGGAGACGATCCGCGTCCTGGACGCGCTCGACCTCACGGCTTCCATATGCGAGCAGATCTATCACGGCAACATCCTGCGCCTGATGCGGCTACCGGGCGGCGACACCTGCCCCGGGCAAGGCCCCGAGGAGTGAGCCGTCCCTACGCGCGCCTCACTGATTCCCAGGCCATCTGTCGCCCGGCGTATCCGCTGGCACGGGTGCAGATGCTTCGAGCAGTTGGCCGAAACGCCGAGGCTCGTGTCGAGGTCGGCATGTTGAGAGGCCCGGCAGGACAGCGGTTGCTCGGCCGGCCAGCTCGGCGGGGTCACATGCGGGCGACGTCGAGAGTGACGATGCCCGGGAGGTGATCGCTCAGCTGCTGGGTGACGGCGTCGTCGAGCACCTCGTAGGAGTGCAGCGCGGGGGGCGACCACACCGGAGTACAGCCAGAACGAGATCCCGGCGTGCCGAAGATCGTAGGGACGCTTGGCCAGCCCGGAGGCGAGTTCCGTGCGCGTCAGGACATTACTTCCGTGCCCGCGCCCAGGTCGTGCCGTACGCGGCTGCGTCCAGACCCGGCCGAATGTGCTCGCCGCGCGGGCCAGAGCATCGAGGTCCTCTTCCGCTACTACGCCAAGTTCCTGGACGGCGTCCGGGAGCAGGCCAACCGTCTCATCGAACAGTCGATGAAGGAGTGGGATCGCGTCAGCCAGGGCGCGGAGCCTGAGCGCTGAGCCGGGGTTTGGTCCGCCACTGATCCGGAACTGCTGGTCAGAAGGGGGATAGTGGTGGGAGAAACTGGGAGTTATAACGCAAACTGGGCTCTGCACTGAGCGGGCCGAGTGGAAGGCGCCTGACGGGCAAAAAAAAGCCCAGGTCAGGCGCCTTCTTTCATACCCCTAGAAGAAGCCGAGCTTCTTTGCCGAGTACGACACCAGAAGGTTCTTCGTCTGCTGGTGGTACAGGCGGTACAGCCTTCCGACCAGCGAGGATGTCGGTCCGACGGGTTCAATGTGGGGAGTTGGCCCACGTATGGTCCGGATCTTGACTGATGCCGATCTCGGGGCGGCAGGTCTGTTGGAGTGGCCACATCCGCCTGCCCCGCGTTGACGGTCCCACCTGGCGCAGGTTGTATAGACCGTCCACGGGCGTCTAGCCACTCCAGCGCGGGCACGAAATCACAGGTCAGGGCCTCCTGGTCCGGGAGGGCCCGCCCAGTTCGTGATACCTGAGTGATAGCGGGCGATAAGGCGAAGCCCCGCCAGGAACCACCCTGACGGAACCTCTGCGCTGAGCCGTGGTCTGCGCTCTCGTGCTGGTCCTCATCGGCGACACCGCTACCGGCCGTACGGACTCCGATGTCATCGCCCGTGCCGGTCTCGTCGCGCATCTCGTGTAGCAGCCCGCGGTCGCCTCCGACGCGGTCCGCTTTGCGTCTGCAGGTCATGGCGGAGCCAGGGTGACTATGAAGTCGATACTGCCATCGACATCCTCGGAGCCGGGGGAGTGGATGCAGGATGCAGCCGAGGAGGCCGGCCAGGCCGTGGCGTGCCCGTGGCCGGGTGAACCGTTCGAGCCAGTGGGGAAGCTGTCGGTGGAAGCGTGGTGGCGGGCGGTGTCGCAGCCGATTGCGCACTCCTGGCGGCGTGACCGGAGTACTGAGGGTGCGGCCGAGACGAGCAAGGGCGATCTCGGCCTCGCTGGTGAGCGGTGACGTCGGGCGGGGATCTCTGGGAAATCGGCACCACTCTCGGCGCCCTCGGTGCAACCGGGGAGGCTCTATCGTCGCCCCGGAAAGGCCATACCACCATCGTCGACATTCGCATCGACCTGGTGGAGTTGCCACGTTGGGCTGCCCGGCGAAACTCGTGTCGCCGGACCGACGGGGACAGGCCAATCTACACAGCGCGTGGACCGGGACAGCGCCTGACAGGCCCTCGGCGGCGTCCACACCGCGGCGGTGAATGTGCAGCGGCCGTAGGGTGCCCGGCGGCCGTCCATGCCTCAGCCCTCGAGGAGATCACCCTCGGAGAGGATTCCCGGCATCTAGGCTCTGGCAGGGGACAAACCCCACCACTCGATGTCCCCCTCCTCCACGGACACCACTCGCCAGTCGTCCTCCTCGTTCATGCTGCGGAACGCCTCGTGCAGGAAGTCGGGGAGCACCTCGCTGTCCCGACGGCCCGGGCGGCGCCGGTCTGCAGGAACCGTCCAGTCTGCCGCGAAAAGAGTGCCGTCGATGTAGAGCGTGCGCTCCTGGCGAGGCCGGTGGCGGGCGAGCAGGCCCAGGATGTCGTCGCGAAGGCCCGCGATTTCGTTGCGTCGAGCTGCCCGTTCCACACGCTGCAGCACCGGCGCCAAGACCCCGAGCGTCACGCCGAGCTCCGCGAAGCCAGCCACAACGTAGTCGCCCAGAATGAGTGGTTCCTGATGGGCGAAGGCGTCCAGGAACGGCGTGTAGTAGGCCAGTACATGTAGGTCCGAGTCGACGGGAAGGTCTACGGCGCGAGGGTCGGCTGTGTCCGGGTCGATCGCCGTCAGACGCATGGGGCTATGGGGGGAGGAGAAGTGCACCGCGCTCGCGTATGCGATCTTCGGCACTTCGCCCTTGATGGTCTTGACTGTCCTCTTCTGTTCCTCCATGGCTTCGCGCAGCTTCTTCGTCAGCGGGCCTGAGCGGCCCTTGGCTTCCGCGACGACATAACCGCCGACGGTCCGCTCTCCGAAGAAGTCCACCCGGCTCTGGCCGGGGGCGAAGGTGAGGTTGTAGGCGGAGGCATAGCGGGCGACGTGCATGAAGAACCGGACGGATAGCTGCCTCTCGGCGAAGATCTGGCACATGGCCTGCCCCAGGGTGTAGGACAGCATGCCCTTCTCGGAGGGGTCGAGTTCGCGGGCGAGGTCGGTACGTGTGATGCGACGGACCGGATCATCGCTCCAGCTGAGATAGGCGGGCAGTACCGCCACCCTGTGCCACCACTCGTACGCCGATGACCTCCCGTGCTTGGTTTGGTCGTACGGGGCCCTGCCCGTGATGAACAACGCGCGCGCCAAGTCTTGCGGCAGGACTGGCAGATCCTGTTCGACGGGGACTCCGGTACCGGCCGGGAAAAGCGTGGCATCGGTGCGCACGTGCGCGGGGCCATTGAAGAACATCGTCGCCGCTTTCCGGGTTCAGGGCCGTCATACACAGACCGTGAGGATCGTCGTACCGGCATCTCTTCTATCACCCCGGTCCGCAGTCCGCCCCGGCATCAGCGGAGACGGAAGCGATTCCCCGGGAACCCTGGCTCGCCGCATGGCTCCGGCCACGCCAGGCGCCTGTGTCCGCGTGCCGCCCTGATGGCGACGGGCGCGTCGGACCGCGCCGGCCATCAGGTACCGAAGCGACCCACGACATCCGCATGTTGCTGGAAAGTGAGCGTCGGCGTGGGCCACCACATCATCCGGATCTGTGAGCGACAAGGCGTCCCTGTCCTCGCCGACCGCGCCTATACCGGCGCCGCCCCGTTACCTTCTAGACGGCCTCGATCATGAGGCTCCTGGCCTTCTGGCTCGGCATGACTTTTGCCCCCTGTCGACCATGACCCGGGGGGTGGTGTCACCGGGTCGGAAGGCGCCGGTAGATCGCTAATAGGGGCAAGAGCGCCGGTCCGCCGGCAACGCTCTTCGTAACGTGGTTGCCGGATGTTGGCGCCGTGCCTTGGCCGGGAAGAACGAACCTCCCCAGGAGGAGTGAAGTGATCGACATCCGCGACGTCGCCGTGTTCCTCGGCCTGGACGTCGGCAAAGGCGAACACCACGCCACCGGCCTCACGCCGGGCGGCAAGAACGTGATCGACAGGCCGCTGCCCAACAGCGAGCCGAAGATGCGGGCCATGCTCGACAAGCTCACGGCGAAGTACGGGAAGGTCCTGGTCGTGGTCGACCAACCCGCCTCGATCGGCGCACTGCCGCTGGCCGTGGTCCGCGACGCAGACTGCGACGTCGCCTACCTTCCGGGCCTGACGATGCGACGGATCGCGGACCTCTACCCGGGCGAAGGCAAGACAGACGCGAGGGACGCGGCGATCATCGCGGACGCCGCCTGCACCATGCCCCACACGCTCCGCTCGATCGATCTGGACGACGAGACCATCGCCAAACTCCACATGATCGTGGGCTTCGACGACGACCTTGCGGGCGAGGTCACCCGCGTCGCCAACCGGCTGCGCGGCCTGCTCACCCAGATCCACCCGCACCTGGAGCGCGTGCTCGGCCCGCGCATCCAGCACCTGGCCGTGCTCACTCTGCTCGAACGCTTCGGCTCCCCGAAGGAGATCCGCAAGGCCGGACGGCGCCGGCTGGTCACCCTGCTGCGGCCCAAGGCACCCAGCATGGCCGAGCGGCTGGTCGAGGACATCTTTACCGTCCTGGACGAGCAGACCGTCATCGTCACGGGCACCGACGCGGCCGCGGTGATCGTGCCCAAGCTCGCCAAGAACCCCTCTCCAGCCTGCTCGATCAGCGCAAGGAACTCGCCGCCGACATCGAGGAGCTGCTCAAGTCGCACCCTCTTTCCGAGCTCCTGACGTCGATGCCGGGGATAGGCGTCAGGACCGGAGCCAGGATCCTCATCGACGTCGGCGACGGCACCGCCTTCCCCACCGCAGGCCACCTGGCCGCCTATGCCGGACTCGCTCCGGTCACCCGCAGATCCGGGTCCTCGATCCGCGGCGAGAGTCCGTCCCGCAGAGGCAACAAGCACCTGAAACGGGCGTTGTTCCTAGCCGCGTTCGCCGCGCTGTCCGACCCGGCCTCCCGGGCCTACTACGAGCGCAAGAAGGCCGAGGGCAAGCGCCACAAGCAGGCCCTGATGTGTCTCGCCCGCCGCCGCGTCGACGTCCTGTTCGCCATGCTCCGTGACGGCACGTTCTTCCAACCGCAAGCCGTTCCCAAAGCCGCCTGAAACATCACCAATCAACCCACCCGCCCCTTGACGAAGGAGATAGGGGCACCCCCCACGTCGCCGCCGGCCTCAAACGACCACCCGGGGGCGAACTCACCCGACGTTGCGCTACCGCGGTCCTCCAGCGAAGACGGCGGTGTCCGAGTCCCGATCCGGGAACCGGAGGCCAGTTGTAGGCTCCCGCCATGCCGATCTTTGAATACCGGGGCGAAGCCGCCAACTTGAAGGTGCTGGCACGGGAAATAGAAGCGGATCAGCACCTCGCCGGAAAGTGCTCCCTCGCCCTCACACCCCTGCAGCAGAACAGGCGCGACTCCTTACGCCACGCCCACTGGGCGGAGATCTCCATCTCCGTCGCCGCCGGACTGGCCACGAACACCCTGTATGACGCCTTGAAGGCATTGGTCGAGCGGGCGCGTGACCGGGGGCCCGTGGAGGAGGCGCCTCCTCGACCGGAAGACGACGACCAGGGTGCGGACGGCTCGGAAGGGGGGAACCGGTGACCGTCCACTCTCCACGTCTACGGAACTCGAGCGGCGCCGAGTTGAATCTGCGCAGCCAGATCCTCTTCCAGGATCAGACCCGCACGCGCACCAGCGACCTTGTGACGGCGGTCGGCTCCTGGCACAAGACCTACGTCCACGAGAGCAGCCACTGGGCGCGATATCACGGATCCACTGTCGGCATTCTTCTGAGCCTGCTGCGGCGCACGAGGGACCAGTTGGCCGCGTACACGATCTCTCACCTGCCCCGGCAAGACGTGGAGCATCTCCACGAGGACCGGAGCAGCGGAGTCCCCTTTTTCTCCTTTGATCGCTACCCCAAGCACGCCCAAGGGGAACTGAAATACAGCGAATTGGATTGGCTCAACCTCTACTTCGCCTACTACCTCCTCTTGGACCCGGAGGGTCTGACGGAGTTCGACACCGCCACCTGGGACATGCGGGCGGCAATGGAGCACTCCCTCGAAGACATGTGGCGCCAGGGTGCGGGCATGGAGATGGTCGAGTGTCCCGATGACGTACGCGTCGGCATCGACGGGCCCCTGAAGCTCGTGCACACCTCCGAGGGTCCGCTCACCACTCGCGTCCTCTTCGAGTGCGCGGCGGTGCTCGACGAACTCTTCCAGTTCGAGGGCGCCTTCATACGGAAAGCTGACCCGGCGCTGCGCGAGTTCTTGCTCGAGGTGCTGAACGGCGAGTATGGGGTGCCGTGTCGCCTGGTACGTGCTCTCGCAGGGCGCACCCTCGGCGGAAGTACCGTCCTGGCCCTCATCGACTTCGCACTGAACCCTGTGGTGCCGGGCTTGAATTCCGGCGACCCGTCCGTTGACTGGAAAGAGCTTTACCCTCCCTACCGGTTCGTGACGGCAGCCAAGGCGATAACGGGCTGGGAGACGGACCTGGAGTTCCAGTATCCGAGCCACGAGGCGACGGTCCACTTCCAGCACATGCTGGCCAAGCGCAGTGGGCTCCGGATGGGAAGCGTGGCTTCCCGTCTGTCCGACCTCTCGACCCTCCGGGAAGCCGCCGCGACCCCCATGCACATGTCCGCGCGTACGCCTGCCGTGTCCCTCATGTGCGCTTCACGTCTGCTTGCCCTGCGGGAAAGAGACGTCTGTTCGATCTCGCACTACGGCGTCAATTTCCTGGGCGAGAGAGCGACCAGGTTCATCAAGACCGACCGAGACATGCAGTGGCTGTTCCCGGTCTTTCAGGTGAGTCAGGGTGAGTACCGGTGGCCCGCGGAGCATATGGGCCTCGATGAGGCGACGGACCTACTGATAGGTGCCGCCGTGGCGTCGGCGTACGACGACATCCTGCACGGCGTCGGCCCTCTCGCTCACGACCACCTTCCCCGCAGCCTCTTCGACGACGTCGGAGAGGTCGAAGCGTTGAACCAGGTTCTCAAGGACTCGACGGGACTGGACATGGGCTGGCATCGGGCCTGATGCCAGCCCATTCAGCGCTCCTGGCGCAACGCCTTCGCTGAGCACCGGTCAGGCAGTGTGCCTCGTACATGGCCATCCCTCACCCGGTCGGTCGGCCTGTGAGGTGGTGGCCGTATGCGTGCCGCATCTCGAACATTTGGGAGCGAATTCAGACCGATCGGTGACCGAGGATGAATCAAATGCGACCGCTGTGCATTTAGAGAATTGTGGTGACAAGATGCGGCCCCAGATCCTGAGGGGGTGACGGCATCTCATGGGGCTGTGGCTCCCTTTGCTGTGTGTTCCCGCCGGGCATCCCAGGGTGTGTACGAGCGCAGCAAGGAGCCGCGATGACCCAGCCCAGTGAGCCGTGTGCCATCCCAGGCCCGCGAGCCGGCTCCGCCGAACCACACGGGCCTGTAGTCCCGGTGCCGCCCCGGCTCACCAAGGCGGTCATCCGCAACTTCCGGCTGCTCCGCAGAACCGAACTCTCCTTCACCGACAAGGTGACGCTGTGCGTCGGCCGCAACAACACGGGAAGGATCTCGCTGGCGAAACTGTTCGAATTCTTCGTGGCGAGGAAGAAGGCCGCGCTACGCATCGAGGACTTCTCCGCCGACTGCTACGAGGAGTTTCTCGCCGCCCATCGACTCTTCGCCTCGGGAGAGGCGGAGCAGGCACGCGACACGGTTCCGGCAGTCACCCTCACCCTCCACGTCTCCTATGACAAGGACTGCGGCCAGTACGGACCCCTGGCCCCCTTCGTGGTGGACCTCGACCCCGACTGCTCCGAGGTGATGATCAGGTTCGCCTTCGCGTTGAGGGACGGTGCCCTGAAGGAGTTCTTCGGCGGCGTACCGGTGGGGCCGGATGTCACGGCCACGCTTGAGCGCTTGGGCAGAGGCATCCCGAAGTACTTCGAGATGTCGGTGGTGGCGATCGACCCGACCGATGACGCGAACGTCCGACCGGTCGACCTCGCGGACGTGCGCACCCTGGTGCGGGTGGACTTCGTCGAGGCGCAGCGAGGGATGGACGACGAGAGCGACGGGCATGCCGCACCAATCGGAGCGGTCTTCGAGCAACTGCTGACCGCGGCGGAAAAGAGCCAGAAAGCGACGTGGCTGGAGGAGCGCGCCGTGAACATCGACAGGACACTCGAGGACACCTCCGGCAGTCTCGACAACAGCCTCCAGAAGGTCCGTGAACGGGTGGCGCCGACGTTGAAGGCATTCGGCTATCCGGGTCTGGCGAACCAGGATTTCGTCACGGCCGCCAGGCTGGACTCCAAGAGGCTGCTCAGGAACTTCGCGCGCATTCACTATCCGGGAGTGGCCGGTGTGCGATTCCCGGAGTCGTACAACGGCTTCGGTACGCGGAACTTGGTGATGATTCTGGGCTCTTCACCTGCTACCGCGACCACACGGCGACGTCTCCGGAGTCGGGGATCCATCTCGCCTTCCTGGAGGAACCGGAGGCCCATCTGCATCCGCAGATGCAGGAGGCGTTCATCCAGCGACTCACGTACTCCGTCAATCTGTTCCCCCGGATCGACGCGCAGATGAGAGCGACGATGCCCGGGCAAAAGGGAGCGCGGTCGAGGAGAGCAGTACCGCAATCGACAGCAGCCCCCGGTGGAACGCTCAGTTCGTGGTGACCACCCACTCGGCACACGTGGCCAACCGGGGACACTTCTCCGACATCCGGTACTTCCGGAAGGAGGAGGACACCGTGGAGAGCGGAAGCGAGCCAGGGCCGGCCCGCACCGTCATCAAGGACCTGTCCCAGGTGTCCGCGACGAGAGGTTCCTCCGCAAGTACCTGACCCTTACCCGGGCCGACCTCTACTTCGCGGACAAGGCCATCCTCGTCGAGGGCGCCAGCGAGCGTATCTTCGTCCCGGCTGCGGAGGAGAAGCTGGCGGCGAGGAGGCCCGGAGAGACGCCCCAGCACCAGTACGTGACCTTGATGGAGGTCGGCGGGGCGCATGCCCACAGGTTCTATCCGCTGCTGAAGGTCCTCGGGATCCCAGCCCTGGTCATCACGGATCTTGATCCCGTCGACGACAGGGAGCCCAAGATCCAAATGCCTGGTGTCCGAATTCGGACGCACGTCCAACCAGTCCATCAGAGCGTGGTTCGCCGAGATGGCCGACGTCACGGTGGCCGAGCTGCTGCAGCGGGCCGAGACGGACCCGCCGATCGCCGGCAGCAGCATGTGCCTCGCCTACCAGGTGCCGGAGGAGCCCGGCGGTCCGTGCGGCCGCACTTTCGAGGACGCCTTCGCGCTGGCCAACCGGGCCCTGTTCGGTATCCCCACGGGTGCCGCTCCCGCCGAGGAAGTGGAACAACAGGCCCGTAGCAGCGTGGAGAACAGGCGCAGCAAGGTCGACTTCGCCCTCGACCACGTCCTCGGATACGACGACTGGCAGGTCCCGACGTACATCAGGCGCGGCCTCGAGTGGCTCATGGCACAGGACGGGACAGCGACGAAGGCGGACGTCCAGTGACGACCGAGGGGGAAGACGTCACGCGCACGATCCTGATGGCTCTCCAGGCGGGCCGTCACTTCAAGGTGGAGGCCGGTGCCGGTGCGGGCAAGACCAGCTCACTGATCGAGGCGCTCCAGAGCCCTGACTGACTGCCCCCGCTACCTCCCGCGGTCCCACCAGCGCATCGCCTGCGTCACCTACACCAATGTGGCCCGCGACGAGATCATCAGCCGTACCGACCGCAGCCCGTACGTGTTTGCCGAAACCATCCATGGTTTCCTGTGGCAGCTGCTCTCCCCTTTCCGCAAGCACCTGTTGCGCCACATCGTCGAGCTGGACCTCATGCTGTCGAAGATGGAGGGCCACACCACACTGGACGGCTTCACCGTCGAGTACAGCACCGGCTTCCAGAAAGTGGACCACGACAGCCGTCGGGTGCAGCTGGGTCACAACGATCTGCCCGTCCTCGCGAGGGCGTTTTTCGCCCTTCCCAAGTTCCGGGCCCTGGCTCCCGACCGGTTCCCGATCGTCTTCGTGGACGAGTACCAGGACACCCCCGCCGGTCTGGCGGAGGCCATGCTGGGCACGCCGGGCGATGAGGCCACTGCGCGCGGCCCCCTCTGCGGCTTCTTCGGGGACCATTGGCAGCAGATCTACGACAACGCGTGCGGGGCACTCGAGGACGCCCGCCCGGCACCGGTCTTCAGACGACGCAATCGGCGCTCGCAGCGCGCCGTCGTGAACCTCCTGAACACGATGCGTCCCGAACTGACGCAGACCACGGCGTCAGGAGTTGGCGAGGGCACCGTCGCCGTTTATCACACCAACGAATGGGCCGGGACGAGGCTCACCCACCACCGGAAGGGTCAGCTCGGCTGGGACGCGGCCCACGCGGCCCGGAAATGGGTACTGGACGACGTCCGCGACCGGTTATGGAGCACCGGGGCATCCGGTCACGATGCCCCGGCACGGGCGGAGGAGCCCAGCACGAAGATCCTCATGCTCACGCACGAGACGATCGCCGGCGAACTGGGATATCAGAAGCTTCACGGGGCCTTTCGGCGCAACGATTCCTACGTGAGGAAGGAGGACCACGCCATGGCCTTCTTCATGGACACGCTGGAACCGGCCCTGCTCCACCACCGGAACAAGTGCTACGGCGCGATGTTCGACGCACTCGACCCCCGTGGCCGCCCACCCATCAACTCGTCGACCGACAAGCAGGAATGGATGGCGTTCCTGACGTAACTGGGAGAGGCCCGCAAGACGGGCACGGTCGGCGACGTCCCCGACCTCTGTTGGGTGCGGATCCTTTGAAGTGACGGTCGACTACGCGTGACCTGCGGGTCAGGGTTGGTCGTCGTGTCTGGGTCGATTGCTCAGGAACTGGTTGGCAGCCTCGACTGCTTCCCGGCTGAGCTCTTCGCGAGAGACACCCCAGCTCTCCTCCCAGCCGTCCAGATTGATCGCGCAGGAAACGAGAGATTGCAGGGCCTCTGGATATCCGAGGTCGTAAGCGATGTCTGCCCAGATGAGGTGTGTCCCGGCGGCCGGGTCGAGCGAGCCGTCCGCGATCTGGCCGGCGATCCATTGGGCCATCGCCCACTTCGCGGCCTGGGGGTCGGCCGGCGGGTGAAAGGCGAGCCCCAGTTCCTCCAGTACCTGGTCGAAGAGCGCGGGTGCTTCGGGCTCCTCGCTGCGAAGGAGTCCCGCCAGCAGGGCGAGTGAAGGGCTCTCGACGTCGGCGATCAGGGCGTCCAGCCCGGCCTGAATGAGGCGGTCGGATCCGACGTGCCGTCCGAATGCCCTCTCGCGCGCAAGGTGGCTGAGCTGCTTGAGTGCCTCGTCGTGCGTCATCTGGGCCTTCGTCATCGGTGCCTGGGGACGGCAGCCTTGCATCCCCGTCGCGTCGGCGCCAACGGTTTCGGATGTGCTTCCTCTCGGGGCGGCTGACCTGGGAAGACCCTCATTGACAGCGTGGGAGATGGCGGCTTGCTTCTACCGTTGCAGAGTGGAGGTGGGGAGCCATGGTGTCTTTGCCGGAAGAGCTTCAGGCACGGGAGGCTGCAGCTCGGCGGCATGTCGAGGAACTCCAGACGGAGGCCGCGGCGTTGGCCTTGCGGTTGGAGAAGGCGCGGTCACGGTTGGAGATCAAGCGGGAGACCGTCACACAGGTGCTGGCGGAACTGTCGGCCGCGGAGGCCGAACCGGATGCTCCGGCAGGAATTGCGCCGGAGACCAACGTGACGTCGGTGCCTCATGGCGTCGGGGTGATGATGGTGCCGCCGTGGCGTGAGGGCCTGGTCGTCGCGGTGTTGCCGGATGTCTACCGGGACATCGTGGAGATCACCGCTGATGCCCCGGGACCGGTGCAGGCCAAACAGATCGTGCCGCGGATCGGCCTGCCTGCGACGACCGGGAAGATCGAGGGGACCCGGGGAAAACTGAAGCGTCTGGTGGAACGCGGCTGGCTGGACGAGGCCACGCCGGGACAGTTCACCCTCGCTCGCCAGGGCCCAGGACGCGACCACATCAACTCTCAGTGACCAAGGGGCTCTTCTCCGTAAATTCGTAGGTGCCAACCAAAACGAATCACTGCCGAAGAAGAGCCCTCGATGGAACCGTACGACGCCTTACCCGAACCTGATCCGTACTTGGCCTCCCGTGAAGCCTTCGAACGCCTCATCTCGACGCTGGCCGACGGCCCGGCGGCGAACTTGCCTCACGACGAACTCGAAGCCCATATCGAACAGTTGGGACGCGAACTGCTGCGGCAGTTGATGCAGAACCACCTCGATCACCGAGCCCGGAAGGAGGAAGTCACGCTGCGCGCGGATGAAGGGCAGCCGCTGGTACTCGGTCCGGAAGGGCAGCCTCGCACCTGGTGGGAGCGCGGTCACCGACGCCTGCTGACCTGCGTGTTCGGGCCGGTTCGGGTGACCCGGATCGCCTATCGCGGCCGCGGGGTTGCCAACGTGCATCCGGCGGACGAGAAGCTGTCGCTGCCCGCTGGCCGGCACTCCCGCGGCCTGGCCCGGCTCGCGGTTCTGGAAGCTGTCCGAGGCTCGTTCGACCAGGCCAGCGCCGCGATCGAGCGACAGTGCGGCAGAGTGTTGGGCAAGCGTCGCCTCAAAGAACTGGTGGTCGCCTCAGCCATCGACATCGCCGCCTACTACACGGCGAAGATTCCCACTCCGTGCACCCGTGAGATGCCGCTGATCATCCAGGTCGACGGCAAGGGCATAGTCATGCGCCCCGAAGCCCTGCGCGAAGCCACCCGACGGGCCGCAGCCAAGAGTGCGGCGGCCGGGCGACGCGGCTGTCTGGCCCCGGGCGAGAAGCCCAACCGCAAGCGCATGGCAACGGTGGCCTGCGTCTTCGACGTCGTTCCGGCCCCACGCCGCCCGCACGACATCATCCACCCGCCCGGCGGCCGCAGCGAAGCCCGGCCGACCCGGCCGGGCCCGAGAGCAGAGCGGAAATGGTGCACCGCCTCGGTGATCCGTCCCCCGAAGCAGGTCGTCGCCGACGCCTTCGCCCAGGCCGCATCCCGTGACCCGCAGCATCTGCGGGACTGGATCGTGCTCGTCGACGGTGCCCGCCACCAACTCGATCTGATCCAGGACGAAGCCGCCCGTTGCGGCATCCACCCTCACGTCCTGCTCGACTTCGTGCACGTCGCCGAATACTGCTGGACCGCCGCGCACGCCTTCCACCCGCCCGGCAGCCGCGAGGCCGAGACCTGGGCCGCAGACAAACTCACCGCGATCCTCGCCGGACACGCCGAACGCGCCGCCACCGAGATGACCGTCCAGGCCACAGCCGAACAGCTTCCCGCCACCCGCCGCGATGCCATCCTCACCTGTGCCCGCTACCTCACCGGGCACCTCGACCAGCTTCGCTACGACACCGCCCTCGCGGCCGGCTGGCCGATCGCCACCGGCGCCGTCGAAGGCGCCGAAGCCGTCCTTCGACTCCGCGTGTTGATCACGAATGGCGACTTCGAGGACTACTGGACCTTCCACGCGACCCGCGAACATCAACGTCTCTACCCCAGCCCAGACCCGCAGAACTACAGGCTCACCGCCTGATCCCGACCGTCACTTGAAAGGATCCGAACCCACCTCTGTTTTGAGCAGCAGCTCTTCGATGGCCTGGGGAAGGTGCGCGAGCGTCACCGGAAGGCCGTGTCACCATCCGGCACCGACCCGCAGGCTGTGAGTGACGACAAGGCCGAAGCCCGGGCGGTGGTGCGGTCGAAGGAGTACCAACAACTGCGCCAGGTGCCGTACGCGGAGTTGCTGGCGTTGAACGAGCACCTCGGCGGCGGCACGCCCTTCGCCACACAACACGGAGTCAAGGGACTGGAGTTCAACCGGGCCCTCGCCGTGGTCAGCAAGGGACACCCCCGATTCCAGATCCCCGAGATGCTGGCTAACTTCTCCCGGCGTGACGAACTGATGGACAAGGAACTGGGCGTTCATCAGGGCGCGCAACCTGTTCTACGTGGCATGCTCACGGGCCAGAGAGCACCTGGCCATCCTCTTCACCACGAAACTTGAGCCCGCTGCACTGGACACCCTCCGGGAGTGGGTCGGCGAGTCGCGGATCACGTCGCTGCGGTTCGACGGGGATACGGTGGTGGGTGGCGAATGAGGGACGAGGCAGGCCGGACGGATCCCCGGGCCAACCCCGACAAGGGATGCCCTGGGTTGCTGGTCGCCCGGATGCGATCGCCTCATGACGACCTCGGGCAGCTCCCGGCCGCCCAAGATCACGGAGGAGGTGGGCGAAGGTCGGAGCGCCGGTCAATCACCGGATCGCCTCGCAGGCCGTGGTCATCCGCACCGACGCATGGCTCACCGAAACACCGCTCGCCCCCCACCAGGACCGCACGCTTAACCCGCATCTGACCCGACTAGCACCGAATTCGCCAACAGTGTCCTTCAGGGGACGCCACCGGCGTACCGTCAGGGTGAGGGCTCCTTCCTCTGGCGTTGCAGGCTGGGGAAACGCCGGATGAGTTCGTGCGCTTCGGCTGCGGCCGGTCCGTCAGACGCCGCAGCACGATGCACGAGGGGGGTGATCTCGCGTTTGCGGTCCTTCTTTCTGAGCTCGGATGCCCAGGCCGTGACAGCGTCCGCGGGAAGCTGGCGCAGCACTTCGTCCACGAGACCGGGAGCGTGCTTGTCGCTGGCGCGGATCCACGCCGAGAGGCCTTCGAACGGATCCGTGGACTTCGAGGAGAGCCCGGCGATGAAGCCGGGGCGATTGGCCTCGGCGAGTTCGGACGCGGTATGCGGATCGTGCGCGGCGATGCTGTCCACTACAGTGGCTGCGATCTCCCAGTCGTGGCTACGAAGCCTGAGGTCAAGAGGAACGCCGCGCCGCAACAGCCGGATTGTCATCTTGGGCGCCATGTATGCGAGGAAGACATCGATGGCGGCGTAGCGTGCCTCGAACCGTTCGAGGAGTTCCTGCGCCTCGTCCGGCCGGTGTTCACGGAGGACCTCGACCGCGTACAGGTGGCATCGTGATGGTGTCGGCAGGCTCTGCTCGAATTCCGCCGCGAGTTCGGCCACGTCTATACGGCTGACGATCGTTTTCACGCTGGTCGGGTCAATTTCTTTCATAGCCTCGACGAAGCCACAGAAGTTCTCCCAGGTGAGGTCTGCGGCAGGGTGCGACAGCGTTCTGGCGAACCGATCGGCATCGAGTGTGCGCACGAACTTCTTGGCGTGTCGGCGGGCTGCCGGGTCGGGCACGTGCCGGCCCCGCAGGAAGTGAGGGGCGAACCCCAGGAGAAATGCCCAGGTGCGGAACATCTTCTGGGACTCGGCCGGAGGGTTGCGGGAGATCGCGGTAGCCAGGTGGGGTGTCAGCTGGTTGAAGACTTCGAGTCCGAGGTCACGCTGTGTGTAGGCCAGGACGCTGAGGAGTTCGTCGACGGCATGGATGTCTGCCGGTGGGTTGGCGGCGAGAGCGTAGAAGGCCTCCGGGGCGTAGGCGTGGCCGACGCGGGTGATGAGGGGCATGCCTGCTGCCTGGGTGATCCGGTCGACGGCGCGGGTGGTGGAGTAGACATGTGGCCATCCGCCGTCGGGGATCAGTCGAGCGAGGGCGTGCGGGTCGACATCGGCCAGGAGTTTCTCGGTGAAAGCGCGGTCGTCGTTCGCCAGCGCGTTGATCAAGTCACCGATCGCCCAGCCGTTTTCCGGGGTGACACCGCGTACCCATTCGAGGACCCGGCCGTGATGGTCGCGGATCAGGTCGAGGCAGTCGTCTTCGTACGGGCTCAGGAGATTTTCGAGGAGCTGGGCGGCCATGGCCGCATCTGGTCCGGCCGGTGTGGCGAGCGCACGTTCGGCCAGTGCGTGGATGCGCGGACGGTGCAGAACGTCGTACTGGTTGAGTACCCACCGTGACTCGCTGTCGTGGTTGCGTCCGATCAGCCATGCCGCGCCACGCAGCGGTGTGTGGGATGAGTCCAGGGTAAGGCGGAAGAACGCTGCAGCGGTCTTCCGGTCGGCTTGGACATGGTGGTCCGGCAGCACGGCTCGGGGCCGCTCGGTCCGGCGTATGGGAGGCGGGAGCGGCGGCGCTGGGGTTTCGGCTGCTGACTCGATCGGCGGGATCGTGACGGGTTGGGGCGGTGTGTGGGAGTAGCGCGGAGGGTGCAGCATCCACCTGATCAGTGCCCATGCGGACCTGAGGTGCGCGCAGCGCAGGACTCCGTCGTTCCGGGTGATGAGCCGCTTGTCCCGCAGGATGGCAAGGCTTCGGTCGATCCACGCGCGGTCCCGGCCGAGCTGACGGGCGTACGGGGCGAGGCTGTCGGTGGTCACGCCAGCATCGACGCCGGCGATCTGAGCAATGGCGAGGGCCAGCAGGAGCAGGTCGGCGCGGTCATGGCCGCGCAGGTCGAGTGCGTCGCGTTCGGTGCGCCGCCAGCCGCCTGTGAGGGTGTAGAAGAAGAGCCAGGCGGAGTCCTTCGTGGAGGCTTCCTCTATCCGGTTCATCAACAGTTCGTCGCCTGCCAGGTTGCCAACGAAGTCGTCCAGCGCGCGGATCTTGGGCAGGATTTCGTCCGCGCGTTCTTGCATGTCGCGGGCGAGCGCTCCGACCGCAGCGATGTTGCTGATGCGGTAGGTGGTGACGCCGCCGGCGACGTGATCCACGCCGACGACCAGTACGAGCTGATCTGCGGTGGCCGTCTCGGCCAGTTCGCGAACCAGGTCTGCGGGCAGGTCCTGGGCGTCGTCGACCAGGAGTGCCTTGCGGTGCGGGTACAGGGACAGGTCTGCCATCCATTGCCGAAGGCCACGCTTGCGGGCGTCATCGCGCAGTCGCAGCACTTCGTAGCCGTCTTCGAGGAGGTCGCTCAACGCCTGGTAGGCGGTGATGGACTTGCCACAGCCGCTGTCTCCGTTGAGTACGACGGCGTGATCGCGGCGCAACGCGTCGACGAGGAGCGCGACCTCGGGAAGGCGGGGACAGGCCTCGACGTCGGAGGGGCCGAGGCGCTCACCGGCCAAGGCGTGGCTGATGTCGTGTCTGCCGCTGAAGGGGACCGTGTGCCATGCCGATGTGGCCTCTCGCTGGCGCGTTCCGTTGGCGAGGGCGGGAAGTGCGGTGTCGGCCACGGCGGGGATGTCGTCGCTGCCCGAGACGTCGGGTCCCATGCGGCAGACCCGCCAACCCTGGTCCAGCGGTGCGATGAGCTGGTCCACGACGACGGTGTCGCGTTCTGAGTAGCCGACGATGAGAAGCGTACGGGGGTGGTCTGCGACCAGGCTGCGGATACGGTCCCGGAGGTCGGGGCCGAGGGTGCCGGGCAGGTGCGGGAGCATCCAGGGTTGCTGCGGATCGGCTGCGTCGCCGTGCGGCTTGAACAGGAGGCCGTCGGGAATGCCGGTTCCGTATTGGCGGCGGTAGGCGGATTCGAGGGCGGTATCCCAGTTGAGCGAGACGACGCACTCGACGACACCGGCGTGGATCAGGGCGGCGAGGGCTTCGTGGGCGGCGGACGGCTGTGCGCTGCGATGCCGGTCGAGGTTGGCCATCTCCTGCTGGAAGCGCTGCCGGGCAGCCGGTGATCCTTCGACGGCGCGCCACGCTGGGTCCCAGTGGTCACCATTGTCGCCGACCAGCAGTTTCGTCGGCATGTCTGCCTTGCCGAGTTCGGCAGCGAGGTCCGCTCGGGCAGCAGGGTCGGCGTCGACGGCGTCCCACAGCAGTGCGGCGAGACCGGCGCTGGTCGGGTACCGGGCGGAGAGAGACAGTCCGGCCCCGACGACGGCGACGACGCCGAGTCCCAGACGACTGCCCAACTGCGCGATGCGGTGTGCGGCATCGGTGTTCATCGGCTCAACCTGGATGTCGACGGGCAGCAGGAAGGTTCGCTACTGAGTGGAAGTCCTCGCATGCCCTCCATTGTCGACCATGGCACTGACAGGGCCTTCTGCGACGCGGTCCTCCATGCTGGGTGAGTGAACGACATCGATAACCTACTGCGAAACACAGGGCAAGCATTTCTGGCGGCGTCATGGGATCGGCTGCGGAGAGAGCGGGTCGTTCCGCCGCCGCGCTTTCACCCGTACCTGAGGGTGGGGCGCGACTACTTCGGGGGCTCGGTGACGCCGCTGGCCGAATACCGTGCGCTTGAAGATGCGATTACCGCTTCTCATCCTCGGTTCGACGCTGGTCGGCCACTCGACGAGCGCGCGTTCCCCGGCGGATTGATCTTCAGTTTCCTGGAGACGTTCATCGCTCAACTGACGCGTGCACAGGAGGAGTTCTGTCCCGATGGACCAGCCGCCGAGCAGTCTCTGCGTGACCTGATCCAGGCAGTTCACGCAGACACTCACGAGGTGGCGTGCTGCCGGGTGGTTTCCCACATGGCCACCGCAGATGGTCGGCCGGTCGAGTTCGCCAACGTCCGAGTCGAGCCGGTGATCTCCGAAGCAGCCAGCCACGACAGCGAGTTGCAGCGAATCATCTCCGCGGTGATCCCCGGGGCGGTGAGCGCCTACGGCCGAGACCGACCCTATGGATTCGCGCCGCCTGAGAGCGTCGTTGTTGCGCGAGAAAGTGGCTCGACGCCGTTCGACCTGGCCGATCCGCTGTCGCAGCGGATCGAGCGGTTCATGGTGCTGGTACGACTACTGAAGCCGGGCACCAGTGAGTCGATGCTGGAAGTCCAAGGGGAAACGCACACGGTCCGAGAGTTCAAGCCCACCGTGCTCCGCTTCCGGGGTGCGGGGCCCGGGTTCGCCTCTCCGACGCAACTGGCCGCTCGTGTGATCACCCTCAGCTCGGATGATGCCGGCCGTGTCGATGGGCTCGGGCGGCTCCGGGCCGCTGCCGAGCAGCCGCGAACAGGCATGGTATTCACGTCATTTGAAATGGCGCTTAAAAAGTTTGTTCTGTCCTTCCATGCTCACGACTGGTTCGAGCAGATCGTCGATCTGGCGACCGCCTTCGAAGCGACGTTGTCCGGAAAGGAGAAAGACGACGTCACGCTCCGCTTGAAGACCCGTGCGTCGACGCTGCTGTTCACTGACCTTGATCCAGCAGAGCAGATCTTCAAAGACGTGGGCGTGATCTACGGACTCCGATCCACGCTTGTCCACGGCGGTGCCATGGCGGAGAAGACCCTCCTCAAGGAGGTCCGCAAGATTTCGACCGTTCCCGACGGTCTGTCTGACGGAGAATCGATCGCGCACGCCGTAGAACGGTTGCGCGACCTGGTCCGCCGCAGCCTGCTCGCCCGGATCTGCCTCGCAGCCGACGAGAACTCGTTGTGGCCGTTGGACGCGGATACGGGTGTCGACGCAGCCATGGTCGACGATCGCCGTCGGAAGGCATTGCGTGAAGCATGGCGGGACACTCTCACCGGGATCGATGCCATCGACAGTGCCGCCTCGTCCGTCTCCCACACGGGGTGGGCAGTGCGCGGGTGACGCTGCGAAAAGGTTGAGGACGGGGTCTTCCTGTACGTGGGTGATCTGTCCGCGAACATCCACAGGTTGCCTTGGAGCACATGGTCCTCCCCGCGCCCCGGGCCGGGACGGTACCTCGGGCGATCACAACGTCCCAGTGCCGAAGAGGATGTCCCTGAAACACACAGTCATCATGTCGGCACCCTTGAACTGGGAGGTGACCTCGGCGCGCACCAGGCCGTGCCTGGGCTTGCGAGGCTTGATCAACTCCGTCTTGTAGAGGCCGATTTTGGATTCCATGAGCGCGTTGTCCAGGGCGTCGCCGACGGTGCCGATCGAGGCGTTGATGCAGGCCTCCAGGAGGTGCGCGGTGAACGCGAAAGACGTGTACAGGGCGGATTCAACCGGTTGTAGCAACACCGCTTTCCTGGGTCGATGGTAGGTGCTCATTCAGGGCTTCATCGGGTGTCTTCCAACCGAGGGTATGCGCGTATGACAACGATGCCAGGCGAGATCCTGCCGTGCTTCGCATGAAGGCACATTTTTTGATGAAAGAGGGACTGTAGCGCAGGAGGTGTCTGGCAGTATCTGAGGGACTCGGTGCGTTTTGTGACGTGGGGGCGGGGGAGTGGGGCACATGGTCGCGTTCGGCGGACGTATGAAGATCGTGGCTTACCTCGACCACAAGAACGCGCTGTTCTACCGCCTGGTCCTGGACGCGCTGCTGGAGGAGGAGGCCCGACTCGGCGTCCATCTCAGTACGGCGCAGGTACGGCAGCGGGTACAGGACGAGCTCGTCGTTGAACCGGAGCTCCTGGAGGTGCTTCCAGAGGTCGAGGGACTGCTCGACGACTTGTATGACTGGCGGAACGTGGACCGGATCCAGAACACCCGGTACACCACCACGCCCGAGGAGTACCTCCAGCGGGACTTCCTGTACCAGCTGACCTCGGCTGGGGCCAGGGTCCATCGTGAGATGACCCGGATCGACCAGGACATGTCCCATGCGGGATCGTTGCAGGCATCGATGCTTCCGGAGATTCTCGAATCTCTCGCGGCATTGTTGAGTGTCATCCGTGAGGCGGACGGCGACTTCAGCAGCGCGCTCGGCGCTTTCCGGCGTACGACCGAGGGATTCGCGCAGCTGTCGGAAGACGCCAAGCTCTTCGTCCAGGGACTCAACGGCTCGCTGGCTTCAAAGGAGATCCGAGATCCTGAAGTGTTCATCGCTTATAAGAATGTCGTCGTCGGGTATCTGCAGTCCTTCACCGTCGTCCTCCATGAGAACGCTGCCCCGATCGCGAAACTGATCATTGGGTTGGAAGAGGCGGGGCTCCTGACCCGGTTCACCGAGCTGGCGGCGCTGGAGACCGCGCCGGTCCTGGGCGTCAGTCATGAGGAGGTCGTCGCCCGCGAGGCACAGCGGATGGCGGAGATGTGGGAGGGCTTGCGCCGCTGGTTCGTAGCCGCCGAAGGCCGCCCGCCGGTCGCCGAGTTGCTGCTCGACCGGGCCTCCGACGCGATCGCCTTCATCGTCATGACCGTCGGGCACATCAACGATCAACGGTTCCGGCGGGCCAGCCGGACGGCGGATTTGGTGGCCCTGGCCGGCTGGTTCGAGGGGTTCGACACGACTGGCGGTGGGCACGACACCATCGCCTTGTGGCGTACGGCTTTCGGCGCCTACTCGTCTCGGCACATCGGCCATCCCGCTGTTTACGAGGACGACGATGCCAGGCCGGAGACCGGCTGGTGGCAGAGCGGGCCGGCTCCGGTGTCGACGGAGCTGCGCGCGCGGGGGGCCCGGGCGCACAAGGGATCCCCGCCGCGTATTCGCGACCCGCGTCGCGCCAAGAGTCTGCTGGCGGCCCGGCAGAAGCAGGAACACGCGACGGTGGAAGCCGCTGAGCGGTCGCTGGCGGACAGAGGGCCTGTACGGCTTTCCGAGCTCGGCCGGCTGGATTCCGCCGAGGCGGAGGTGTTCTTGACCTGCCTCGGACTCGTTCTGTCGGTACGGGAGCGAAACGGGGGTGTCCGGCGCACCCGTACCCCTGACGGCCGTCTGCTGATCACGCTGCGGCCCGCACTGGACAGGACGGCTGCTGCCGCTGTGGAACTGCGAAGTGGAGTGGTGAGCACGAGGGACTTCGAGCTGACGCTGCTGCTGGAGGAGCGTGGGTGCCGGTGAAGGGCTGGACCGGGCAGGTGGGCCACGAATGCCGTGAGGTGGTCCGAGCCCTGCTGCGCACTCCCGTACTCCGGCGTGAGGGCCGGCACGGGCGACTGGTGGATCAGGCCCGCCGACACGAGGAACAGCTGCGCATCTGGTTCGACCGGCAGTTGGGATGGCCGCTGGTGGTCGAGCGCGATGTGATACGGCTGCTCAAGATCCCTGAGGCTCCCGGGCGCTTTCCCGATCCGGCCGTTCCCAGTTCGCGGCAGTGCGCCCTGTACTGCCTGCTGCTGGCGGTCCTGGTCGACTGCGACCGGCAGACCGTGATCACTGAGCTCGCCGAACGCGTGACCTCCCACATGACCGCGCACCCCGGTCTGCGTAGGTTCGACGCCACCTCGACCCGGGAGCGCCGTGATCTGGTCGCGGCGCTCCGGCTCCTCGCCGCGGGTGGTGTGTTGCGGTCTCCCCGTGACGCGGGCGTCACGGCCGACTCCGAACAGGCCTACATCGCGGGCATAGGGAACGCCCTCTACGACGTCGACCACCGCGTGGCCACCTCCGCCGTCGTCTGTCCGGTCCCGCCCAGCCAGGCGCATGGCCCGGAAGCCCTGCTGCGCGTCACAGAAGGCGAGAGCGGGGGTGGTGCCAGGACCGACACCGAGCTTCGGCAGGCACTCATGCGCCGTCTGGTCGATGACCCGGTCGTCTATCTGGAAGACCTGCCGGCCGACCAACGGGAGTACCTGTCGGTGCACCGGGAAGAACTGACGGCGGAACTCGTCCTCGGACTCGACACCCGGGTGGAGGTGAGGGCCGAGGGCCTCGCGATCGCCGACCCCCGCTTCTCCGACATCGAATTCCCGGCGGCCAGTGCCGTATCGGTGGCGGCGCTCGCGCTGGCCGACCTGCTGGCCGGAGAAGCTGACCCGGCCCAGACGGGCAGCTTTGTGGTCGGGCACGACCGACTCCTCGAACTGGCGACTCTGGTGGCACAGCAGATTCGCCGCGTCGTGCCGAACCTCGAACGCAAACCCGTGGACGGCCCCGCCGTCCTGAGACATTCCGTGCCCGTGCTGACGCAGTTTGGACTCGTCGACCCCCATGAGGACGGCATACTCGTCCGCCCCGTTCTCGCACGCTACCGCGACTCCTCCGGACGCGGGGTCCGTGTCACGGGCGAGGCATTGCTGCTCTTCGGCCAGGATCTCGAGGTGCCGCCCCGCAAGGACAAGCGCCAGACTCCTCCCACCTCGATCTCGGAAGGCCAGGTCGATGGCATCGCCGACTGACGGAACGCCGACGCCCGCTCTCCAGCGCATCCTCGACGGGGAGCTACCTGTACCGGAACGGGAACGGTTCCAGCAACTCCGCCTGGGCCTCATCGGCATGTGGGAGTACGAGGAACAGGAGTTCGTCTCCTACCGCAACGGGCTGATCCTGCGCGGGCGCAACGGTGCCGGCAAGACCAAGGTGATGGAGGTCACCAGCCCGCTGCTGCTGGACGCGCGGCTCAGTGCCCGGCGGCTGGACCCGTTCGGCTCGACCGCGCGGCCGATGCGGGACAACCTGCTGCACCGGGGGCGCGGCGACCGCGTCGGATACACCTGGTGCGAGTACGGACGTGTGACCGAGGACGGCGGCTACGAATTCCTCACCGTCGGCATCGGGATGAGAGGCAGCACGTCCGCCAAGGGCGGCGTCCACAAACCCTGGTTCTTCGTCACCGCCAAGCGGATCGGTGAGGACTTCAACCTGCTGGACGAACGGAGACAGCCGTATCTGCGCAAGCAGTTGGCGACGCGGCTCGATCCCGGCGACGTCTTCGAGGAGCGGCGCGCGTACCGGACAGCTGTCGCGGAGCGCCTGTTCGGCTTCGGGCTCGGGAAACTGGCGGCTCTGGTGGAGCTCCTGCTGGTCCTGCGCAAGCCGAAGCTGAGCGAGAACTTCAACGGCGAGCGGCTCAGCCGGATGCTGACCAACGGTCTGCCACCGGTCAGTACGTCGTTGTTGGACGGTCTGGCCGTCCGCTTCGACCAGCTGGCCCGTGACCGCGCCGACCTGGCGCAGCAAGAGCGGCATCAACTCGGCATGTCCGCCTTCCTGTCGGTGTACTCCCGCTACGCGCGCCGGTGGACCAGAAACATCGCCGGGCGGTTGGTCGAGGCGGATGCTCAGCTCACCGAGGCACAACGCAGTAGTATGAAGGCTGTTGAGAAGGCCGACAGCTCTGAGAAGAAGCTGGAGGCGGGGAAGAAAGAGCGCGAGCGCTTCCTCGAAGAACGCGAGACGCTCCGGATCTCCGTCGAGGAACTTCGCGTCGACCCGCTGATGAAGCAGCACGAACTCCTCACCAAGCTCCAGGAACAGGCCGAGGAAGCGGAAGAGAAGCTCCCCGGATTTCGAGAGCGTCTGGAGAAGGCGGCATCCGCCGCGGCCGAGGCAGAAGCCGAAGCCACCAAGCAGACCCGGCTCCTCGAAAGAGCTGCCGCTGTTCTCCTGGCCGCCGAAGAGAATGCCTTGGCACAGGCTGCCAGGACCCGCATCGGGGATGCTCACACCGAACTCGCCGCTGCAGTCCGGGAGGATCCCGAGGGGGCGGAGAAGATGCTCCTGGGCCACGTGGAAGCCCGCGCGAATGTTCTCCGGCGCGCGGTCGAGCTGGCCGAGACGACGCGGGACGCCAAAGCCCTGCGCGATCAGGCGGACGAAGCCCTCCAGAAGGCATGGGGCCTGTGTGAGACGGCGAAACGGGCTGTGGACGATCACGGGCAGCAACTCGCCGACCGGATGGCCGAGTTGCGCATCGCACTCGTCGACTGGAGTGAGCGATGCCAGGAGTTGCGACTGAGTGACGTCGAACTGGGAGCGCTCCAGTCACTGGTGCCGACCTTCGGCCTCACGGGTGCCACCACCCTCTCCCAGGAGGTGGAGCGTCTCTCCCGCCCCCGAGGGACCCTGCTTGTCCAGCAGGCGTCCGACCTGGCCGTCGGACTCCGTGGTCTCCAGGAGACAAGAGACAAGACGGCCGCCATGCGGTCGAGTGTCGCCGAGGAAAAGGATCCCCTGCCCGTGGCCCCGGTGCACGAGCGGCGGGATCGGAGCAGCGTCGCCGATGGTGCACCACTGTGGCGGCTGCTCGACTTCGCACCGGACGCTGACGACACGACCCGAGCCGGCCTGGAGGCCGCCCTGCTCGGGGCGGGAGTGCTCGACGCGTGGGTCACCCCCGAGGGATCCCTGCTGGACGGAGACACGCTCGACAGCCTTCTGGTCGCCGACCGGGAACCGGTTCTCGGCCGATCCCTCGCCGACGTCCTGCACGCGCTCGATCATGAGCTGGTCCCGTCGAGGGTGACCACGAGCATCCTGTCCGCTGTCGCGCTCGCGCCCGCCGGGACGGAGCACCATCCGGGTGACTGGGTGTCGACCGACGGCTCGTGGCGCATCGGCCCCGTCCATGGTCGTACCAAGGTCACACAGGCCGCCTACATCGGTACCGCCGCCCGCCAAGCCGAGCGCCGCCGTCGGCTGAAGGCGCTGGACGATCAGCTTGTCGAACTGGACGGCCGGATCGTACGGCTCAATGAGCAGCACCAGCGCCTCACCGAGCGGCAGGGCGACCTGCGGGCCGAGTGCGACGAAGCCGCCGCCTTCGACCAGCCGGTGCGTGACTGCCAGTTGAGTCTCGCGAAGGCCAGGAGCCTGTTCCAGACGTACGACCTGGCGAGCCAGGAGGCCAAGGCCAAGCTGGACGATCGAGAGGTCATCTGGAAGGCGGCGCGCGCGGAGCTTGAGCGATACGCCAGGTTGCGCGCGACCGCCACGGGGCTGGAGGCGCTCGCCGAGGAGCAGCGGGTACTCACGGAATACGGGTCGAGTCTCGGCGATCTCTTCCGACGGTTGGGCACCTGGTCGAGCCGGGTGGAGCAATACAACGGTGCCGAGGCACTGCTGGCCACCTGTCGAGGACATAAGAAGCTGGCCGAGACCGACGTGGACAACGCCGAGCGCGACGCGAAGAGAAAGCGCGAACGACACGATGTGCGCCGTAGCGCTGTCGGGGCCGACGTCGACGACGTGCTGAAGAGACTCGGCGTCGCCCAGGCTGGCCTCAAGAAGAACGAGGCCATGGAGAAGAAGAGCCTCGCCGCCTTGGAAGGGATGATCCAGGAGGAGACGCGCGCCCAATCCGCTCGTACGCAGGCTCGTGAACTCGTGGGGCAACGAGAACTCGTCCTGGAGGAGCGAGGAGGACAGTACCGGGAGCTCGACCGGCTCGGATTCCTCGCGCTGGTCTCCGCGGACGGCACAGCCGCCGACGCTATCGACGCGGTCGCCGCCGCACAGGCACTGATCCGGCAACTCGTCGACGTTCCTTCGGATCCGCACGCCCTCGACCAAGCACGCGACGACGTGGACCGTGCCCGGCAGGTCCTTGAGGAAGTACTGGCAGGTCCGGACTGGAAGGTGCGGGCCGGCAACGAGGACCGCCTCGTCTCTGTTCGGCTGTTCCACAACGGTCAATACCTCACCGTCGCGGAAGGACTCGCGATCGTGCAGCGGGAGGTCCACGAACGGAACCGTCTGCTCGACGCGAACGAACACGACCTGTTCACAGAGGTCCTGCTCGGACAGGTGGGCGACCATCTACGCCGTCGCCGTGCGCGGGCCAAGGCGCTCATCGAAGAGATGAACAGACTTCTCGCTCTGCGCCGCACGGCCTCCGGGCACGTCATGCGCCTGGTGTGGGAGGCGGATCCCTACAAGGGCGAAGAGACCCGGGAAGCCCTGGCGACCCTGGACCGGCAGGCCAGCAGGTTCCTGCCCGACGAGGCCCGCGAACACCTGATCGCCTTCCTCGGCCGCCAGATCGCCGTGGCCAGGGAGGCGGAGGGCGGACTGGACTGGAAGAGCCACCTGCGCGTCGCCCTCGACTACCGGACCTGGAGCCGGATCCGCGTCCAGTACAAGACTGGCCCGCAGCAGAGATGGACCGACATCGACGCCGGCATGCACGGCAAGGGGTCCGGCGGGGAGAAGGCCGTCATGCTGCAACTCCCGCTCTTCGCCGCCGCGGCGGCCCACTACGCGGGAGCCGCACCGACCGCGCCGCGCCCGGTCTACCTGGACGAGGCGTTCGCCGGAATCGACGCCGAGATGCGAGGCGAGTGCATGGGGCTGCTCGTCCAACTCGACCTCGACTTCGTGATGGCGAGCCACGACGAATGGGGTTTCTACGAAGAAGTCCCCGGCGTGGCCACCTACCAGCTGTACCGCGACCCACAGGTGGAGGGCGTACTCACCACCCCCGTCGTCTGGGACGGGGCCTCGCGGTACCACATGCTCGATCCGGCGCTGCTCGGTGGCGGCGGCCTCGAGTTCGACGCCGACGACCAGCTCGGCGACGACGAACAGGGCGACGACGACATCGACATGGGCGAAGAAGACGAAGAAGACGAAGAAGTGAACGAAGAACTGGATGACCAGCCTGAGGCCGAGGAGGAGTACGAGGACAGGGAGGAGGACGGGGAGGTGAACGCCGCCACCCGTGGCCGGGCCGGTGGGCTGCTGGACGACCTGGACCTCAACTGACATGGGACATCGCGTCGCCCTTCACCCTGATCTCGCGCAGTGGGCGATCAGCCCGGGCGGAGTTCTGTTCTGCACCCGAGTGCGTGAGCACATCGCCAACGGAGGAAAGCTGAACGGGCGTCTCGCCCTACGGATGACCGACCGTGAACGCGCTGATCTCACCGACCTGTTCGGTGACGCCGTCAACGCGAAAGGCATCCACCTCGCACGCGCCGACACCGTACTGCGCTCCAGTCGGCACATTCTGCCGCTCCGCATCCTGATCATCGGAGCCGGTGGACCGATCCGCACGAAACGCGGCCGGGCCCGGTACCGGGCCATCGTCAAACGCGACCGCCTGATGCGCGAGCGTACGGAGACTCTGGCCGCCATCGCCGACGTGTCCGAGCTGGCGTCCGAGTACGAGCTGCTCGCGGCGTTGCCGGACGACAACAAGCGCGTGGCGCCCAACGGGTCACGTGCCGTCACATCCCACTGGAGCACGTACTGTGCCGCGTTGCAGGCGGCCGCCGAGTGGTTCCGCACCGCGAGCCGCGACTGGAGATGCAGCGAGCGAGAACTGGCGGCGCTGGCACTCGGCGGAACCAAGGCGTGGACCGACGCTGTCAAGGCCGCCTTCTCCCATCTGGTCGGCCTCCCGTTCAGCGAGGCCGTCCACACCAGCGACACCGGCCTGAGGATGATCGGCCCGGCCGAATGGCACCGGCAAGGCATCGTGGCGGACCTCGCCCTCGCTGAACCCTTCATCGAACTCCCAGGCTGGACGGTCACGAGAGACGGTCGGTTCGACCTCCAGGCCCGAGGCGTTTTCCTCATCGAGAACCAGGAGACTTTCGAAGCGGTTGCCTCGCGCACCACCGTCCCCAGGGAGTGGCTCTGCGTCTGGACCGAAGGATTCGGCTCCGGGGCACTGGTCCACTTCCTGAGCACGCGCGTGCCCGAGTCCCTGCCGATCGCCGCCTGGGGAGACCTCGACCCGCCAGGAATCGACATCATCCTCGACCTCGCGGAGAAGAGTGGCCGCGGCATCCGGCCCATCGCCATGGACGCGGAACTGTACCGCCGCGGACGCAAACTCGTGGAGGGGCCGGCACAGCTCGAAAAGTGGCTGAACAGGGCGAAGCGGCAGTCCGAGACCGTCCCGGATCACTTCGAGGGCCTGGTGGCCGCGATCATCGAACACGGAGGACTCCGGTGCGAACAGGAAGGCATGCATCAACAAGTCCTCCCGAACCTGCACCTCTGGCTGGCCGAACTGAAGCCGCTCTGAGCCCGTCCGGTTCGCAGAGGATCACAGCGCTCGAGTCAGTCTTGTGATCCTCGTCGGACTTGGCCAGGCCGACACCGACGCCGGGCAGGCGCTGAGACTAAGGAAGCAGGGGGATGGATGCCGTGCTCGGCCAACCATCCGAGCAGTTCTTGGCCGGCCTCGGCGAGCACCAGACCCTCAAGCCGGCTGTCGAAGACGTCAACGCCCAGGGGAGGGACGTTAAGGCGGATCTTGGACAGCAGCGACGCCAGCACTTCATGCTCGGTCGGCGACAGGTACGTGTTCGTGATCAGACCCTGGACCGCGCCGGGCCCAGGGGCTGGCACAGAAGGTTCGTACGACGGAACCGGGCTTGCCCGACTGCTGGGTGCCGACGCGGCGTGCATCGTGATCGACGGTTATCGAGTGCTGCCGGCGGTTCGGCGCTACTTGCCCGTATCGACGGATCGTTGCGCTCATGAGCGGGCAGCTCGTGGGTTGTGATCTTCGGAGCTCTTTGGTCCGCGAATGGTCCGGTGGGAAGTCCCCTAGATGCCAGAATGTAGCCTTAAAGAATTAATCGATTAAGTTGGTTACTGTCTGTGACGGGTTGCCTGGAGCGCAACAGCGCCTCCAGGCAACCCACTTGAGACCCTAGAAGAAGCCAAGCTTCTGAGGGCTGTAAGAACAAAGAACGTTCTTCGACTGTTGCTGGTACAGCAGTTGCACCCATGTTGACCAGGCAAAACTGTAGTTGGCGTAGCCTTCGGGCGGGGACTGGTCCGGAAATGGTCCGGATCTTGGTCTGGCGGCGCCGGTTTGGGTCATGGTGCGGCTGCAGTGCGAATGATTGGGAGTGAGCGGGACCGAAGGGATAGATGGTTGGCTGCCCGGACGCTGGCTGTCTGGGATCGAGGGTGTGGTGGTGAACCCGTAGGTTGGTCCAAGATCATGCGGAGTCTGAGGTCGTGCCTCGGCGTCGGCCGAGCCGCAGCGGGCTGGAATCCCGGCACATCGGGCCAGTGCAGTGGCTGAAAAGAAGGCTCCCCACAGCCGAACTCGTGGCGCGACAGACGCTTGTGAGCGACCTCAGCCGGTACCCAACACGGTGGTTTTCCAGCTGCGCACTGCGTCGTGAATTCAGTCCGCGACCATCGACCCGTCGTCCCACCTGCCCGTAGTGGACAACGTCTCCTTCGAGAGCCTCGAGGCAGATGGCGGGGGCATCGTGACCTGCACCAAAGTTGCGGCCGCTGGGTCTTTGCCGTTACTACGAGCTTGCGGCGCTCTGGGCTTGTTTGGGCAGCAGGCCACGGAGATGACCGAAGACCCAGGTGTCGACGGCGTCGGGGTAGCCGTTGATCCAGTTCGTGGGCGGGGGGGCGTGTGGTTCAGCCAGGCCGTGGCACCACAGCGAGATGATGTTGTCGCCGAGAGCGAGATCTGTGACGGCGGTGCGCAGCTTGACCGCTTGCTGAAGGATGCGGCCGCGGTCCACTGACCAAATGGCGCCGATCGAGGCTCCTTCGTGGGCGATCCAGTTCCGGGCCTGCCTGGCCTTGTGCAGGGTGTCCATGTCCATGGTCCTGCCCATGGAGTGTGAGGCCAGACTGTGCAGCGTGCCGCCCAGCAGTTTGTCGGCAGGGACTGAGGCGACAGCCTCTTCGAAGGTCATGGCCGGGTCGCCTTGGTGGGCAGTGATCAGGTTGCCGATGCGGAGCACGTACTGGCACTTGTCCTCATAGGCATTCGCGAGGTGCAACGCTCGACCCACCGAGAGGAACAGCGCATCGAGCAGCTCCGGTTCCCGGGGCTTGAGGAGGCTAAGCGACCAGCTCATGCCCGTCACGTTAGCGCGTGACTCCCGGTCGCTGCGGTCTCTTTTCCGGGGGACAGCTACTTGCCGCGGGCGATGTCGATCTGTAGTTGCACTTCTCGGTCGACGGCCGTCACGGCCTTCTCGACGAGCGCTTCGAAGGGCTCGAACGCGTCCTCGACGGCGGCATACTCGCGTACCAGCTCGTGCTTGTCGGTGATGGACTCCAGCGCGGAGATCTGGCTTCTCCACTGCGCAATATCTGTCTGGGAGTACTGGTACTTCCTTCCGCGGACCTGTTCAAGGGTCGGGTTTGCGGCAAGGTCTGCTTGCACGAGACGCAGGGCATCACCGCGCACGAGCTGTGGGACCCCAAGGTTGTCCTCGATGAACGTAAGGCCGTCGGTGATTTCGTCGAGCCGGGCAGTGAGGTATTGGGCAAGAGTACTGCGCACTTGAGGCAGGTCGAGCCCCACTTCGCGACGGAGCTGCGCGGCGATCCGCTGTGGGAGGCCCATCCCAAGGAATCCCGTGCTGCCTCCGGTGAACCGGGCTAGCTCCGGCCCCAGAGGATTACCTGTGAAGGCCATCATCGGCGGTTTGTACGCCTCCAGCGCGGTACAGGCGGAGTCGAAGTAGATCAGGGTGGCTGGCTGGAGGACCTCGCGTCGCAGCTTGTCGCGGTGGTACATCTCGTTGCGGTACTTGTGCAGCTTCTCTAGGACGGGGCCGAGCGCAGGATCGAGCACCTTTCGGTCGGCCAAGAATGCCACCTTGGCATCGAAGTTCCGGTCGATGTCCTTTAGTTTCGACTTAGAGATCACCCTGGCCTCGATCGAGGGGATCTCCGCCGCTGCTTCTTCGTGCCCGTTGGCCGCGAGGTCCCTGCACTTCGCCAGCAGGCCCGTCAGCAGCTCCTGGTCCCACAGCGTAGTCTGCACCGTTCGGTGAAGGATCAGCTCTGTCACACTGTCGAGGAGTATGTACGCCAGCCGCAGGTGGGGCACCCGCCCTTTCTCGATCAGCCCCTTCGCCTCTTCGAGTTGCACAACTATCAGTTCCAGGCGCTCCATACCGATCTCTCCCTCGCGCTGCTCGACATCATCATCCTGCCTCGCAGCGCAGGCGCATGGGCTTGCCAGTTCCGTAGCACAGCAACGACGGTCGGCCCTCAGGCAGGAGCGCCGTCAACCTTGCAGTCGGCGGGAATCTCAGGTCCATGGGACGGGCTCGGTCTCGCCGACCCACCTGTTGGTCCTTGAGAGGTCCTGGTAGGAGCCTCGGTAGCCGATCGAACGGAGTACCAGCAGCGCGAGGTAATGGCGGGTTAGTAGCCAGGTCTCGGTGACCAGTCCTTTGACTCCGTATACAGGCTCTTGTGTCTCTTTGGGATGAACAAGACGGTTCCGGACTCGTGTGACGACGTCAGCGCCATCCGCCGACCGAGGTTCGTTCACTTGCTGCCCGGTCGCGAAGGTAGCGGTCACCGGCAGATGGGCTGCGCGAACCCTTAGATCTACCCCGGCGTCCGTCAAGAGTGTGCGCAACTTCCTATGGGCCGGCCAGGCGCGGGATGTGAACTCGGCTTCGGTGAGCCGACCACTGAGCACCAGCTCCTGCCACATCACGTGTTCCAGTCCGGCAGCTCCACTCATGATTCGCTGCTCGACGAACCCCCGGTCGGCAATGGCCGTGATCGCGTACTGCATTTGCAGGCGGAGCGCCTGTCCTGTGCCTGAATCGCGGAAGGCGGGCAGGATGCAGGCCAGCAGATCTGCCAAGGATGCCTGGTCTTCGGGATACCACCAGCCGGAGCTGGTGCGGCGTGCCGGGTCGCAAAGCATCGGGCCCCACTGGCCCCACACCGTCTGTTCGTGGTCGTTCTGGCCAACGGGCAGGGCAGGGGCGACCCACCGGCCGAGCGCAAAGGACAGCCCGACGTGCATGGCACTGAGGACGGGGGTGACCTCGGACCCGGTGAACGTGGTTCCGTTCAGCCGACGGATCTCCATTGCGTGGGTCATGACGTAGATATCGGTCTGGCGCACGTCAGAAAGGACGGCCTCGTGGTCGGGTCGAACGTCAAGCGTGATCCTCCACCCGTCCGCCTCGTACACACTGCGGCCGGCGGGCACCAGTCGTGGAGTTTCATCAGCGACGTGAGCTGAGAGGTGGGCTGATCCGTGCCATCGGGGCAGGTTGAACCAGTGTGCGACGACACGGTCGAGGGGAGCGGTGGGGTCCCCGTAGGAAGTGCCGTTGGACCAGCCGCTCACAGTATCCCTGGCAGATACTGGCAGCTCGAAGCCGAGCTCAAGGAGACTCAGCCCGGTCCTGTCCGTAGAGGCGGGGTCGTGACCCTCGGTTTGTACACTCCACGAGATCCCGAGTTTCGGGGAGCAGTCGAGCTGGACAACTCCGGGCACCTCAGCCCCGGCTGAGCCGGTAACCGGCCCGTCGTAGAGGGTAATCGGCTCCCCTGGCGCGTTGAAGGGATACACCGGTGACAGGGGGCTCTCAGCGGTGAGCCCAGTCGATGAGGTAGACATGCGCCGCACCCTAGACGCTGCCGGGGAGCGACTGGAGAGAATCAGCTGCGCAAAAGGCATCGTTGTAAAGCCCCTGGGAGGTCGAACTCAAGGCCGAGCTCCGGGGATCCGCCGCTACATTGCCGCCGACTTGCTTTGCGGTCCCTCGGCCTGCTGCTCTCGGTCCTCTGCAGGAGTTGGCTTCTGGTGTCGGCGCCGGCCTTCCCCAGGGCGGGCCTGAGCGCCAAGATCATGAAGGTGTCCGGAATCCCGCCGGACACCACGGCGCTGTGTGAGCCTGGCTGCCGTCATCGGCACGGGACTTTCGACCACCTGCACCGCGTGGTTCGAGTCCGCCGGGAAGAGCGTGAGCAGCTCAATCGCCGCGGAGCCTCATGCTGACAGCGGAGGCGGAGACGACCTGGGAAAGTAGGCTCCAACCGAACTCGTCTTCCCGGTCGAGTGCCGCCGCGTCGAGACCATTGAGGGCCTCGTGGATTTCGCGAATCGCGTCGTGCTCCCGGTTGTACACGGCTTCCAGGAGGCGCAGCGTCTGCATCTTGAAGGGCATGCAGGTCACCCCTGCTTGGAGACTGAGATGCTCGACCGCCATGCCCGACGCGATGCTGACGAGAAGGGATAGAAGCTGCTGGCACTCGGGGGCGGGTAGTGCGTCGGCTTCCCCGATGAGGACCATGAGTGCGGTGCGGCATTCGGGCACGCCGCAGGCGGCAGCCAGCCCCACTCGCAGCCCCACGTTGTGCAGGGTTTTGGCGATCACCTGCGGGTGCAGCGGCTGCTTGACCGCGTACGCGTGAATGGTTTGAAGGTGTTCCAGGGCATCGTTCCATCGATGCTGATAGGCCAGGGACTCGGTGAGGAGCCCCGTCAGTTCGAGGCGTTGTGGGCCGCGAAGACCGTCGTCCTTAAGTAGCGTTCGACAGCGCTGCTCGACTTCCCCGTCGGTCATGAGCCCGGTCGTGAGGGCGTCATTGATCTGGCCGATCCCGTGCTGAATGCGCAAGGACTCAGTGGCCGGCATTCGTTGGCGCAGGGAGGCGAAATCGGCTGTGAGGGCTTGTACCTCTGGCTCCAGGGCGCCCTGGCCGGTGTGACCGCTGAGCACCGTCAAGCAGTTGGCGATGGCCATCGACACGTCCTCAGGCCGGGAGTCGGCCAGTTGGAAGGCGAGGTCTCGGGCGCGTTGCAGATGAGGGAGCCACACTGCCGATGCTTCACCGGTGTTTCTCAGTACGTCCGCGAGCTGGGAACGGGTCTTCAGTTCAAGCACGGGAGCCGGTTCCGTGCGGGCCAGCAGGTACTCCAGCTCGTTCTCGAATGCCTGCCGGGCGTCGTCGAGCTTCCCCCGCAGCACGTAGGTACCGGCCAGGTTGCCCCACATGACCGCCAGCGTGTCCGTGGCGATGCCCAGTCGGCCGGCATGGCTGGCGAGGCTCTGCACGTGGGGCAGGATCGCCAGGAGATGCTTGTCGTCATTCGCCTCGATAAACGCCGTCAGCCATCCCTGAGCGTGGTACGCAGCTTGGCTCAGGATCTCGGACACGTCGGTGCGGCCTTCCGCCAGTGTGCGGATGACGTGCTGCACGATCTCGTTGACGTTGATCGTGTCGTCGACGCCTTCGCAGTGTGCGGTGGACCATTCCTGCTGGGGCAGTGTGCACAGGGGTTCATCGCGCCGGGCCAGTGACTCGGCACGCAGCGCGCGATGCATCTCGTGGGCGGTGAAGGGGACCTTGGCCTGCGGGCCGAAGACCGCTGGATGGCGAAGACCCGACCGGACGGCGTTGTCGCTGGACATCAGGGTGGAGAAGTAGAGAAGCCAGATCGGAATCTGCCGGGAGGCGAAATAGGCTGCGGGGAACAGCGCGTGGGCTGCGCCTTCGGATGCCGGCTGCAGCTCTTCCTTGTCCATCAGGCGTTTCAGAGCCAACCGGATGGCTCCGACCAGCGTCTCGGGGTACCCGTGCGGGATGGCGTCTCGGTCATTCAGTGCCAGATCACGGATCTGCTCCAGATAGCGGCCCGCTTCCCTGAGCCCGAACTCGTAGCCGGCAAGGTGACCGCAGGCGAGCTCTATCGCCAGTGGCCAGTACTCAAGCTGTTCCGCGAGAGCCGCAGCGGTCTCCTCGCTGTCGGCGTCCCAATCTCCCTCGTGGTGCAGGCGCATCCTGATCAGTTCCGTGGCCTGATCGGGAGTCATGCTCTGGATCGCTACTTTGGCGCGCTGGGTTGCCCAACTGACCTGGTTGGTCGAGGTGACGATGACGTGGCCGCGCCCGCTGGTCGGAATCCAAGGATCCACCAAACGGCGGTCGACGACGTTGTCGATGATCATGAGCCAGGGGCGTGCCGAGGAGCTCAGCAACGTGCGCACCCGGTCGCGGAGCCGACTGCTGTCGGTATCTGGGCTGTTGTCCGTGCGACGGAACAGCCAGTCGTGAATGCTCTGGAAGGAGGAGCGTAGGGACGTGCTGCTCTCGCCGTTCACCCAGAGGATGTGGTCGTAGGAGTCGGCCATGTCGTAGGCGTAGTCGGCGGCGGTACTCGTCTTGCCGATGCCGGAGGGGCCGAGCAGCGCGCAGGTGGGAACCGTGCGTTCCCGTCCGCCGCTTGTTAGTGCCGCGCGGATACGGTCGATGAGATCCGGGCGGGGGATATCTGGTGCGGCCGGCACTGCCCCCACCATGACGCCCCAGTCGAACTCGCCGAGTTCATAGGCCAGATTGCGCCCGGGGGTGAGGAGTTCCTCGCGGAACCCCGCCAGGGGGAACACGCCGTCGAACTCGCCCGAAGCGCGACGGTGGATCTCGAATGCCAGATAGTTCGTCAGTCGGCCGGCAGACTCATGGCCAAGACCGCGGCAGTGCTCGTTTCGGAGTCGCCGCATGCGTTCCCGGAGCTGATCCCGCAGTTGATACCGCTGCCTGGGATCCACCGAGATTCGTGCGCGGCCTAGTCGGTGCAGCTCGTCATCGCTCATTTCCGACGGCTCGTCTCGCCAGCGTCCGCGCTCCATCAACCGCTGAAGGTGCTCGCGGAGCTCGTGTGGATCGTCGACGCTCAAGGCCCGGTTCAGCTGCACCGCTTTGGGGTGGGGCCGCATGTTCGTGATCAGTCGATACGACCTTGCCCGCGGCCGTGCGCGGATCATCCGAAGCAGGATGCCGAACGCGTCAGGAGCCGACATCTCCGTACCTGAACCGCCGGACTTCACCTGGGCTGCATGGATGCTGCCGCGGTGCTGGTCGACAAGTTCGAAGTCGATTGCGTCGGGGTCCGTCGAGTCTTCATCCGGAGTGGTTGCGGGTTCGATCAGCGCTGCAGCGACTCCGGGGAAGCGGTCTTCTGCGGCATCGAGAAGCGCTTCCAGTGTCACGAGGTACTGGTATTGGAACCCATCTGCTGCCGCCTGCCCCCCGCGCTCCGCCACCCGGTGCCCCTCCCGCCCGTATGAAGGTAACCAACCTATCGGGCACCTCGGACATCGGTCGACTGAGCCTGTACGGCGGTGGGCCGGCCGGGGGCATAGTGTGCTGCGGTCTGACCACTGACGGCTGTTCATCCTGACGCGGCAGCGAGGTGAAGGGCGAGAATGGCCTCGACGATCGCCGTGATGCGGTTGGTGCTGCAGCACAGCTTCTCGGAAGGTGCCAGCCCTTAAAGGTGGTCATGGCCTGCTCGCCAACGCAGCGGATCTTGACGCTGCTCGCCTGCCGCGCGCCCGAGGCTGGTGCTGGGCTTTCTTCTGTCAGGGTTACAGCCCGGACCTGCTCTCGGGTCTTTTGCAGACGTCGGAGTATGCCGCGGCCGTGCTGCGGCTCATCGTGGATTTCCACGGGACTCCCGACGACATCGAGGCTGGGGTAGCCGCCCTCAGGGCTCGGGCGCAGTACGTTGGCCAGGAGGACAGGATCTTCCCTATCCTGCTGGGCGAACAAGCGCTGAACACTCATCTAACGAGCTCGAGCATGGTTGGCGGTGGCGCGTCGAAGGCCGCGGAGCGGCCGGTGTGTTCACATTCGCGTACTGCCCCCCGTCGTGGCGGCCTGCTGGTGGGAGAGCAGTCCAGCGATAGCTTGGATGATGTCGCTCATGTGCTCGCGGCGTCCGTGATGCCGCGCGAGCGACCGCCAGTTCTTGAGGTGGCCGATTCCGTGCTCGACCCGGATGCGCCGTGAAGAGTGGGCCTTGCGCTGGAGTTCGTGCATCTCGTCGTACCACTCGGGCCGGTTCTTCTTGAACTTCCGGTGCGGGGGCGTCACCATACGATCACCCGTCTGGGCGCTCAGTCCCTGATAGCCGGCATCGGCGAGGATCTCCACCGCAGGACCCTCTGCGAGGAGCTTGACTAGGCCCAGTTTCCGGGCGTGCGTGATGTCCGCGCAGCTGGCGGGCTCGGCCGGACTGCAGAACAGCAGCCGCCCGTCGGCGTCCGTGACGACCATGGACTTCACGGCGTTCTGCTTGTTCTTCCCGGAGATGAACTTCTCCCGGTCCTTGCGCCCGGCGGCCGGGCGGCGCACCCGGACCTCGGTCCCGTCGATGATCCCGGTGCGCCCATCGGAGCCGAGGTAGTCGATTACCTCGGCGAGGGTACGCAGTCGCTGGCCGGGCCTGATGGTGCAGCCCCGGTCGGCCAGCAGCGGTCGCACTTCGCTGATCGCACGCGTAATGGTGGAGCGGTCGACACCGAACCAGCTGGCCAGCACGTCATGGGTGGCACTGTGCCGGAGATGTACCCGCGTCGCCAACAGGCGGTCAACGAAGACCAGTTTATGCTTGGCCCCGGCGCCCACGGCTCTGCGTCGAGGACGCACAGCGAGCTTTCTCCGGTGCCGCTCGCGCCACAACGGGCCGATCTCTGCGACGAGTTCCGCGATCACGTCGGGCGTCAGCCTGGTGATCCGCTGGCTACGGATGATCGCTGCACGCGCCCGGTTCCCCAGCACACAGAACATGATCAACGATCAAGGTCTCGACGCGCCACCGCCAACCATGCACGAGCTCGTTAGGCGGGCCCGAGGCCATGCGAGGCCAGCTTCGCCGGCTGCTGGACGCGATGGATCTGCCGGGCCTGTCTCCGGGGATTATCCCGGCCCGTGCCCCACCTATGAGTTGAGCCTGGAGGCGGATTCTCGACGTTCAACGACCACAGGGTCGAGGGCGCGGGATACCGCGGGGCCGAGACGATCACCGACCAGGACCGGGTCGATCTGTTCCGCAAGGCGTTCGAGGCTCCTCCACCCCTCTGCCGTCTACGGTCAGGCTGCCCGGGACCTGATCACGGCCGTGTTGGCGACAAGCTGACAGCGCGAGATCACGAATGGGCCAGGCTTTCGTGGTCCCACTGCTCCAGCAGCGTCTGCGCGGGCAGCGCACTGCCGTCGGGGGCAAGGCGCTGGACCGGCATGTCGTGGGAGGCGCACGTGAGCAGTTGCTCAGCGACGAGGTGAGGAACGAGCAAGGCTGTCGTGCCTGACTTCCGGTTGAAAGCTATCTGATAGGTGGCGATGACTGATGCCTCCCAGAGTGTGAGAGGGTCGCGTTCCGGCTCGCTGTGGCGGGTGCGGGGGAGAGGGGGTGTCTTGACTGCCACCAGCTGTCACGGGGCGGCGGCGGGGCGGTCGGCTTCTTCGCGCGCCTGGCGGATCCAGTCGGCGGTGAGCTGACGGAAGGCGGTGTGGGCTTCGGGCTTCCCCTTGCGGCGGCGCCCGAAGGCGTCGCTGACCACGCTGTACACCAAGAGGTCATGGTCTTCCAGGCGCTGCCAGGACCAGGTGGCTCGGCGACTCCACTCGCACCACGCTCGCCGGAATGTCTTCTCCGCTTCCGCTCCCAACCCGGCGAAGCCGGGATCGCCGGAGAACTGGGGCGTGGGCAGGACGCGTACGGCAGCCGCCTCCAGCAGACGGGCCGGCTGGACGAGGGCCGCGAAAGCCCGACGCTCGGCATCCAGGACGGCGGTGAGCCGACTCTGCAGCCCCTCGGCCCACGGGGCGAGGAACGGGTAATCGGCTACTGCCTGGTTGCTCCGTATCAGGTAGGAGTGCAATCGGCGCCAGTGTGAGTGGCGTCCATAGCGGATATCGCGGGCGCGGTCGTAGCGCTCCCATTCCTCGTCATATCCAGCCCCGTTGTCTTCCTCATCTGCGTCGCGGATGTCATGGGTGTGGGGCGGGTAGTCGCCGGTGGAGAGGGCGATGGCCGCGTCACGCTCGGCCTCGATGTCATCCTCGTCCTCGGGGCCCCGGTCGAGCCAGATGGTGAGAGAGTCCACGTCATTCACCGCCGCGCCAAGGGGCAGGATCGGGCTGTCCGGGAACAGAGCCCAGCGGCAGTGCGTACAGAGCTGCTCGACGGCTTCGCCGAACGCGATGGCGAACTGGATCACAGAAGCGGCCGACCGCAGTGCGCGGCACTCGGGGCTTCCGTGGAGCTTGCCCCTGCCCGTTGCCGAGGCGTGGCAGGTGATGGAGATGTCCCGGGCCGGCCCCAGGAGAACCTCGGGCTTGAAAATTGAGCCGAGCATGACGTGGCGGAGCTCACCGGTATTCGAGGACATGACGGCAGGCTATGCGCAGGCACTGACAGTCCGCCGGGTAATCGGCCCCCACCACTCTGGGGTGAGCTGAGGCACCAGGCCAGGCGCACGGCCGCCAGCACGACGGTCATGGGCACGATGTGATGAAAGCGGTCGGGCGCGAAGCATGTGCCCACGCCTGCGGAGCACACTGCAGAGCCTGAGCGGCCCCGCTACGTCGTGCCACCACACGTGTCAGAGGGTTTTCGCCTGCCTCACCCCACGGGCGGGAGTCTGGTCCGTGACTGGTCCGCGGACAGTCCTCGTGCAGGTCGACCACCGACTTGAGGCAGCCTGTTGCTTACCTAGAGTGACTCTGGTGTCGGGCTGCCTGGATCGTAACGACGCCTCCAGGCAGCCGACTTGAAGTTCTAGAAGAACCCAAGTTTCTTCGGGCTGTATGAACAAAGAACGTTCTTCGTCTGCTGATAGTGCTCCAGCATCATCTTGTGCGTCTCGCGACCGATGCCCGACTGCTTGTACCCGCCAAAGGCAGCATGTGCCGGATACGCGTGGTAACAGTTCGTCCACACCCGCCCCGCCTGGATCGCACGACCCGCCCGGTACGCCGTGTTCATGTCCCGCGTCCAGACCCCTGCCCCCAGCCCGTACAACGTATCGTTCGCAATATTGATGGCGTCGTCGAAGTCGTTGAACGACGCGACCGAGACGACCGGACCGAAGATCTCCTCCTGGAAGATCCGCATACGGTTGTCCCCTTCGAAGATGGTCGGCTGGACGTAGTAACCGCCCGCCAACTCACCGTCGTAGTCGAGGCGCTGCCCGCCCGTCAGGACCTTCGCGCCCTCCTGCTGACCGATGTCCAGATAGGAGAGGATCTTCTCCAACTGGTCGTTGGAGGCCTGCGCGCCGATCATGGTGTCGGTGTCGAGGGGGTGCCCTGCTGTGATCTGCTCGGTGCGGGCGATCGCCGCTTCGAGGAATTCGCCGTAGTGGCCGCGCTGCACCAATGCCCGCGAGGGACAGGTGCAGACCTCACCCTGATTGAGGGCGAACATCGTGAAGCCTTCGAGCGCCTTGTCCCGGAAGTCGTCGTCGGCGGCCCACACGTCGTCGAAGAAGATGTTCGGCGACTTGCCGCCCAGCTCCAACGTCACCGGTTTGATGTTCTCGGAGGCGTACTGCATGATCAGCCGGCCCGTGGTGGTCTCGCCGGTGAAGGCGACCTTCGAGACGCGCGGGCTGGAGGCCAACGGCTTGCCCGCCTCCACGCCGAAACCGTTGACGATGTTGACCACGCCCGGCGGCAGCAGATCGGCGACCAGGCTCATCCAGTAGTGGATGGAGGCAGGCGTCTGCTCGGCGGGCTTGAGAACGACCGCGTTTCCGGCGGCGAGCGCCGGTGCCAGCTTCCACGTGGCCATGAGGATCGGGAAGTTCCACGGGATGATCTGTGCGACCACGCCGAGCGGTTCGTGGAAGTGGTACGCGATGGTGTCCTCGTCGAGTTCGCTCAGCGTCCCCTCCTGCGCGCGGATGACCCCCGCGAAGTAGCGGAAGTGGTCGATGGCGAGGGGGACGTCCGCTGCCAGCGTCTCGCGGATCGGCTTGCCGTTCTCCCAGCTCTCGGCCACCGCGAGCTGTTCGAGGTTGGCCTCCATGCGGTCGGCGATCTTCCGCAGGACGTCGGCCCGCTCGGTGACGGACGCCCGCCCCCACGCGGGCGCGGCCGCGTGCGCCGCGTCCAGGGCGCGCTCGACGTCCTCGGCGGTGCCCCGGGCGATCTCGGTGAAGGGCCGCCCGTTGACCGGGCTCGGGTTCTCGAAGTACTGCCCGCGTGCGGGGGCCACGTACTCGCCGCCGAGGAAGTGGTCGTAGCGCGACTGGAATTCGACGATCGCGCCCTCGGTGCCGGGCGCTGCGTAACGGGTCATCTTGGCTGGCCTCCCGGTGAAGTCTGCCCACCGTCGGGCAGCTCTCGCCCGGACGCTAGGACCGCGGACGTTGCATGTACGTTGCGCGAGTCTTCCTCAGTTACGGCTGCTGCGAGCCCCGGTGGCTGTTGGGGCCTCACACGCCTGCTTGGAGCTTTGTCCGGCGGGCGCCAGCTCGGTGTCGAGTTCGCGTACGCGCGCCAGGACAGGAGGGGTGGGGCACAGCGCGGCCAGGGCCCGCCACACCACCAGGTCTTCCTCACCCCAGGGAGCGTATGCCCAGTCCGCCAGGAGGTCGGGGTCCGCGCGGTCCATCAGCGCCGCCCGCAACTGATCGGCGATCCTGCGGCGGAGCCGGACCACCGCGGGTGCCTGGGACTGCGGCAGCAGCGGACCGGCGTACGCGGCGGCAGCCGCCGCCACCGCGCCGGCCCGCAGCCGACGCTCGACCATGTCGACATCGCATTCGACACGCGCCGCCAGGCGATAGGGCCGCGAGCGCAGCACCTCCGCCCCGAGCACACGCCTGAGCCGAGCCATCTCCGCCCGCAACGTCACCTGCGGCACCGACTCGTCCTCGTACAGCGCATACGACAGCTCGTCCCCGCTCAGCCCCTCCGGGTGACGGGCGAGCAGCACGACGATCTCGCTGTGCCTCCGGCTGAGCCGCACCTTGCGCCCACCCGCCACAACCAGCGCTTCGTCCCTGCCCAGCGCCGATATCTCCACCGTGTCCCCGCCCCTTACCGGAGGCGCGAGCAGTGCGAGCTGGGACTCCGCGGCCCTCGCCACCGCCTGCACGAAGGCGAGGCTGTGGGGGTGCGCGAGGCCGTCCCCGCCGGTGATGTCGACCGCCCCGATGAGCCTCCCGGTACGCGGATCGTGCACCGGAGCCGCCGCGCACGTCCACGGCTGCACGCCCCTCATGAAGTGTTCGGCGGCGAAGACCTGCACCGGCCGGCCCACGGCGACCGCGGTCCCCGGTGCGTTGGTGCCGACGGCGGACTCCGCCCACCGCGCCCCCGGCACGAAGTTCATCCGGCCCGCGCGCTGCCTGGCCATGGCATGGCCCTCGACCCACAACAGCCTGCCCTGCGCGTCACACACGGCGAGAAGATGCTGCCCGTCCGTCGCGAAGGTGCCCATCAACTCCCGGAACAAGGGCATCACTCTGGCCAGTGGATGCTCCGCGCGATAAGCCCCCAGGGCGCCGTCGGCCAGCTCCACCGCCGCGCCCGCGCCCTCCGGGCTGACGCGGGCCCTGGCCGACCTCCGCCATGAGTCGGCCACGACCGGACGCACCGGACGGACGACCGTCCCGGCGGCGGTGAACCTCTCATGCGCCCGGCGCAGTACCCGCACCCGCTCGGCGGGATCGGCTCCCGGCTCAAGAGCCACCCATGGATCGGTCAACTCGGCCTCCCGGGACGGAGATGCGGTGGTGCCATCGTCGCCCCGCGCACAGTGACCGACAAGCGTGCCGTGACGGGGTAGCGCGCTCTGCGGTGGCCGCGGTGGGCCGACGCCGTCAGGCGAAGTTGACGAGGCGTATGTAGCGCGTCCAGTCCCAGTACGGGCCGGGGTCCGTGTGATTCGAGCCGGGTATCTGGTGGTGCCCGATGATGTGCTCACGGTCCATGGGGATGTCGTACTTCGAGCAGATGGCGGCTGTCAGCGCTGCGGACCGCTCGTACATCGCGTTGGTGAAGTACTGCGGCTCGTCGACCCACCCTTCGTGTTCGATGCCGATGCTGCGCGTGTTGTAGGTCCAGTTCCCCGCGTGCCAGCCGACGTTGCGGTCACGGACGCACTGGGCGATGTGGCCGTCACCGGAACGCACCACGTAGTGGGCCGAGACTCTCTTCGCGGGGTTCTGGAATATGGCGAGCGTGTCTGCGTACGTCTCCTGGGCGACATGGATGACCACGTAGTCGATGGGGTAGGTGGTGGGGCGGTTGGCGGCCGTGTAGTTGGACGTGCTGGCCGGCACCCACTCGGCCAAGGGATAGTCGACCGCCTGGGCCTGGGCCTGGGCCTGGGCCTGGGCCTGGGCCTGGACCTGGACCTGGGCCTCGGCTGTCGCGGCGGTTGCGGTCACGAGCGCCGCCGGGACAGCGGCGGCGACCGCGCCTTGGAGCAGCCGGCGCCGACTCGGGAATCGTCTCGTTCCATCCATGACTGGCCTGTCTCTCGGTGAGGGGAACGACTGGACTGATGTGCTGCGCTGGAGGACCACTGTGACTATGGGGAAAGAAGGGAATGCTGTGCCGTGGGGGAGCGCGGCAGCTGTCTCCCTCAGCCGAGCGCGTAGACCGCGGTGCGTCTCGCGAGCGGGCAGCCACTTCTTGCAGAGCTTGACCACCAGGTCGGCGGCGTGTCGCGTGAATTACGTTACGGCGCAGGCTGGTTGGGGTGGAAGGGCATGGCCCGCATCTGTGCACAGCAGCGCGATTGTGGAAAACTCGGCCACCCGAACGGGGGAGCAATCGGTGGAATGGGGGACCAGTCGGCGGAACGCGGGATCAGCCAGTGAAATGGCGCCGAGCGGCGCAGGCCCCGACTACCCCGCCACACACACTCCCACCGGATCGTCCAGCACGGCCCGCACCACCGAGTGCGCCGCGCCCAGCAGGGGCCCGTCCGGCCCGATCTCCGACACGGTCACTCCACAGGCCCGGCCGCCTGTCCGCCCCGCCAACTCCCGTTCAAGCGCGGGCAGGAACCATGGCGCGAGGCGGGACAACGCCCCGCCGAGCACCACGGCCTCGGGATCCAGGAGGTTGACGGCGCCTGTGAGGGCGATACCCATGGCCGTGCCCGCGCCGCGCAGGGCCCGTCGTACCGCCTTGTCACCGGAGGCGGCCCGGTCGGTGAGGAGCCTGAGCCGGTCCTCACCGGGCTCCAGGCCTGCCGCTCGGAGTACCGCCACCTCTCCCGCGTACTGCTCCAGACAACCGCGGCCCCCGCACGGACAGGGCGGCCCCTCGGCCCGCACCGGTATGTGCCCCAACTCGCCTGCGAAGCCCCGCGTTCCGCGCAGCAGCCGACCGTCCACGACGAGCGCGGCGCCGATGCCGATCTCCGCCGAGATGTGGAGGAAGTCCTCCGGTGTGTCTTCACCGAGCCACAGTTCGGCGAGTGCGCCGAAGTTGGCCTCGTTGTCCACCGTCAGCGGTAGCCCGGGGAGGCGCAGCGATTCCGCGTCGATGTCGCGCCAGCCGAGATTGGGCGCACGGACGACCGTGCGGGCGTCCCTTGCGACCAGGCCCGGCACGGCCACCGCGAGCCCCGCGGGGCTCATGCCTGCCCGGCCGGCGTCGTCGCAGACCCTTTGCACCAGCGCGGCCAGCTCTCGAAGCGCAGCCTCGGCCGGCCGCCCACGGTTGCCCACCCGCCGGACGGAACGGGCACGGGTCTCTCCGCGCAGATCGACCGCGCAGACCGCGAGATGATCGACGCCGACCTCGGCTCCGATGCCCACCGGGCCACGCGCACTGACCGCGAGGGCGGATCCGGGGCGGCCCACCCGCCCGGGGCGCTCGGGGCCCAGCTCGTCCAGGAACCCGGACCGGATCAACTCCTCCACGAGGGTGGAGACGGCGGCACGTGTCAGCCCGATCTTGGAGGCCACGGCCGCACGGGACAGAGGGCCGTGCGCGGCCACGGCGTGCATCACCCGGGAGAGGTTGCGGCGGCGCATGCCGTGCTGGGTGTCGGGCAGCCGCGCACCCGACGTCCCCGGACGCTTGTCGTGCAGCGGTGCGGTCATGCCTCGGTCAGCCCTCACTCCCCATGGGGCGCCCTCTCCATGAGCGGCGCCGCGTCGGAGAGTACCCCGGAGATCCGCGACAGCGTCGCTTCGTCCCGCTCCACCGGATCGAGCACAGGCCCTTGGGCCGTGCCCCAGCGCCGCGCAATGGCGCTCGGGTCCTCGCCGGTCAGGATGCCCGCCGCCTGCGCGGCGGCACCGAGCGCGACCAGCTCCTGGGCCTGAGGCACCTGGACGGGACGACCAGAGAGGCGACGCACGGTGCGCTGCCAGGCCGCGCCACGCGCTCCGCCTCCGATGAGCAGCAACGGGGACGACCTGTCGGCGTCCGTGTCCAGGACAAGATCGAGGGCGCCGAGCAGGGAGTACACGGCCCCGTCGTACGCGGCCTGCAACAACTGTCCGGGCGTCGTGTCGTGCCGCAGACCATGCAGCAGTCCAGTGGCGTGAGGGAGGTCCGGCGTGCGTTCGCCGTCCAGGTAGGGCAGGAGCGTGACCGTGCCGCCCGGGGCCACCTCCTCGCGGTCGAGGCGCAGCAGGGCGGCCACCCGGTCGACGGCCAGCGTGCAGTTGAGCGTGCACGCCAGCGGCAGCCACGCGCCCCGTGCGTCGGCGAAACCCGCCACTGTGCCGGTCGGATCCGCCGGGCGGTGCTCCGAGACCGCGTAGACCGTGCCGGAGGTGCCGAGGCTCAGCACCGGGGTGCCCGGGCGCAGCCCGAGCCCCATGGCGGCCGCGGCGTTGTCGCCGGTTCCCGGGGCGACCAGTGTGCCCTTGGAGAAGGGAAGTTCGGTGACCCCGCGCACGGTGCCGACGACTTCCCCGGGACGTGCCACGCGGGGCAGCAGCGCCGGGTCGAGGCCGACCATGCCGAGGATCTCCTCGTCGTACGTCTCCGATGACGACGCCCACCATCCCGTCCCCGAGGCGTCACCGCGATCGGTCGTACCGAGCCCTGTGAGGCGTTCCGTGAGGTAGTCGTGGGGCAGGCGGACGGCCGCCGTGGCGCGCGCGGAGGCGGGCTCGTGTTCGGCGAGCCACGCCCACTTCGTCACGGTGAAGGAGGGACCCGGCACACTGCCGACCCGTTCGGCCCACTCCTTGGCGCCTCCGAGCCGCTCAAGGAGCCCTCGGGCCTGCGCGGCGGAACGCACGTCGTTCCACAGGAGCGCGGGCCGCACCGGCTTGCCTTCCTTGTCGAGCGTCACCAGGCCGTGCTGTTGGCCGCCCACCGACACCGCCGAGGCCTCCCGCGCGACAGGCCCGCACTGCCGCAACGCCGTGCACAGTGCTTCCCACCATTCCTGGGGGTCGCTCTCGCGGCCCTCGCCCGTGGTGACCCGGTGGGGCGCCTGGCCGCTTGCCACGACCTGCCCGGTGGCCGCGTCGACGACCAAGGCCTTGGTGGACTGCGTGGAACTGTCCACTCCGACGACAAGGGGGCCCTGGGTCGGCGGCGCTGATGACATATGGGTCTCCGTTCCTGCGGCTCTCCCCGGGTATGCCCCGGAGTTTCTTCCATGACCTTCCCAGAGGCGCCCTCGGATACTAATTTGTAAAGGGCCATGACGAAATAGTCGAGGAGGAGCCGCACATGAACTACCAGCCCACTCCTGAGGACAAGTTCAGCTTCGGTCTGTGGACCGTCGGCTGGCAGGGTCGTGATCCGTTCGGCGACGCCACCCGCAGCGCACTCGACCCCTCCGACTCGGTACGCCGCCTTGCCGAACTGGGCGCCTATGGAGTGACCTTCCATGACGACGACCTCATCCCGTACGGGTCGTCCGACACGGAGCGGGAAGGCCACATCAAGCGCTTCCGGCAGGCGCTGGACGCGACCGGCTTGGTCGTGCCCATGGCGACCACGAACCTCTTCACCCACCCCGTCTTCAAGGACGGCGCTTTCACCGCCAACGACCGGGACGTACGGCGTTACGCGCTGCGCAAGACGATCCGCAACATCGACCTGGCGGCGGAGCTGGGCGCGCGGACCTACGTGGCGTGGGGCGGCAGGGAGGGGGCGGAGTCCGGCGCCGCGAAGGATGTACGCGATGCGCTCGATCGGATGAAGGAGGCCTTCGACCTGCTCGCCGAGTACGTCACCTCACAGGGGTACGACCTGCGCTTCGCGATCGAGCCGAAGCCGAACGAGCCGCGCGGCGACATCCTCCTGCCGACCGTCGGCCATGCCCTCGCCTTCATCGAGCACCTGGAGAGGCCCGAGCTGTTCGGCGTCAACCCCGAAGTGGGCCACGAGCAGATGGCGGGGCTGAACTTTCCGCACTCCGTCGCGCAAGCACTCTGGGCGGACAAGCTCTTCCACGTCGACCTCAACGGCCAGACCGGCATCAAGTATGACCAGGACCTGCGGTTCGGTGCCGGAGATCTGCGCAGTGCCTTCTGGTTGGTGGACCTCCTGGAGAGGGGCGGTTACGAGGGCCCACGGCACTTCGACTTCAAGCCGCCTCGCACGGAGGACTACGAGGGAGTGTGGGCGTCGGCCGCCGGCTGCATGCGCAACTACCTGATCCTGCGGGAGCGGGCCGCCGCTTTCCGCGCCGACCCCGAGGTGCGCGAAGCGCTCAGCGCTTCGCGGCTCGACGAGTTGGCGCTCCCCACGGCCGAGGACGGGCTCTCCGCACTGCTCACCGACCGGAGCGCCTACGAGGCCTTCGACGTGGAGGTGGCCGCCGCGCGTGGGATGGCCTTCGAGCGCCTCGATCAGCTGGCCATGGATCACCTCCTGGGCGCGCGCGGCGGAGCGCACCGACCGGTCGGTCATACCGACGTGCCGCCACAGGCCGCCTGAACCGCCCCGCGCGCCCCTCGTCTGCCCACCGGTAACCGATTCACGCGCGAACCGAGCGCCCCCTTGTCACTCGCTGCCGCTCGCCGTGGCCAGGGCGGTCGCTGGATCATGGGCCGCCGGTCCCGCCGGGGTCCAGCGGCCACGGTCCTTGCGATAGGGCCACCAACGGCCGTCCTGCCCTTGGCGCAGCTGCACGTCCGCGCCGACCACGGTCCACCGATTGCGGGCCATCCGCAGTCGGGGGCGCTCGCCCTCTTCCCAGGCCGCTTCAAGCGCGGCACGCGCGCGTGCCAGCGAGGCCTCCCTGGGGGTCCACTCCTCTTCGAGTACACGCAGCGCGGCTCGGCCCCCGTACCGCCAGGCCTGTACGGCGAGAGCGAGGCCATCACGTCCGCGCTCGGAGACCGCCGCGAGCCGGGCCTCGATGGTGGGCCCCGGGGTCGCGGCAGCCAGGCGTACGGCGTCCTCGCTCACGGTCAATTCCGGCTCGACGACGTGCCGTTCATGGCCGGGAGCAAGTGCCTCGGCCAACAGGCGGTACGCCTCGGCGGCCGCCTGCGCCGCCAGGAACTCCAAGGCGGCCACATCGAGCCCCTGCGCCGGCTCCTCTTCTGTGTCGAGAGCCGGCGGCAGACCCGGCTCGGGCGGCAACGAGGGCAGCGCGGGCAACGGAGGCAGGATGGCACCGTCCGCGTACGCCTCCGCGGCGCTGACGCCCTCCGGAGCACTGTCCTCGGCCTCTCCACCAGCACCAGCCTCCGGTGCCTCGGCACGTGCCACGCTGCGCTCGTGCAGCTCGTCGAGGAGCTCACGCTCTCCACGGCCCCGCATCAGCAGGAGCACGAAGGGGTCCTGGTCGAGCAGCCGCGCCACCTGGTAGCAGAGTGCGGCCGTGTGTCCGCAGTGGTCCCACGCCTCACAGTCACACGAGGGCTCCAGGTCGCCGATGCCGGGCAGGAGTTCGACGCCTGCCGCCGCGGAGTCCTCCACCAGATGCGGCGGCATATCCCGGTCAAGGAGCGCCGCGATGTGCCCGGCACGCTCAATGGCCATCGTCAGGAAGCGGTCCCACTCGTCCGGGCCCAGCTCCTGCAACAGCACATCGGAGCGGTGCGGAGTGCCGTCGGGGTCCTTGACGACCGCGGTTATCCGGCCGGGCCGCACCGACACCGCTCCCACGGCCCCCGCGCGCGCGAGCCGGCGCCCGGCCTTGAGCTGAGCGAGGTCCAGAGCCGTGTCCTCCAACGCCTTCATCCAGGCCTGGCCCCACCAGGTCTGCGCGAAGCCGCGCCCGTGCGGCGGCGGCAAAGCTTCGAACGTACGCTCGTCCGCCATCCCGTCGGCGTGCTTGCGGCCGTTCCCGGCCCCGTATGTCTCGTCATGGATGTCACTCATCGCGTGCCCCCTCGCAGCTCCACCAGGTCCGCCAGCTCGGCGTCGGTCAGCTCGGTCAGACCGGCCTCGCCCGAACCGAGGACGGCATCGGCCAACTCCCGTTTGCGCAACAGCATGTCGGCGATACGATCCTCGATCGTGCCCTCGGCGATCAGCCGGTGCACCTGCACCGGCCGGGTCTGCCCGATGCGGTACGCACGGTCGGTGGCCTGCGCCTCGACGGCGGGGTTCCACCAGCGGTCGTAGTGCACGACATGCTCGGCGCGGGTGAGGTTCAAGCCAGTCCCCGCCGCCTTCAGGGACAGCAGGAAGACCGGCACCTCACCGTCCTGGAAGCGCTGCACCATCGCTTCACGCTCCGGGACGGACGTGCCTCCGTGCAGGAATTGCGAGGGGACACCGCGGCTCGCCAGGTGCTGTTCGATGAGCCGTGCCATCTGGACGTACTGCGTGAAGACGAGCACGCTCGCCTCCTCGGCGAGGATCGTGTCGAGCAGCTCGTCGAGCAGCTCCAGCTTTCCGGAGCGGCCTGGGATCCGTGGCTTGTCCTCCTTGAGGTACTGCGCGGGGTGGTTGCAGATCTGCTTGAGGCCGGTGAGGAGCTTGACGATCAGCCCGCGCCGCGCGAAACCGTCGGCCCCGGAGATCTCCGCGAGGGTCTCTCGCACCACTGCTTCGTAGAGGCCCGCTTGTTCCGCGCTGAGCGAGACGGCGCGGTCGGTCTCTGTCTTCGGCGGCAACTCGGGCGCGATCCCCGGGTCCGACTTGCGCCGGCGCAGCAGGAACGGACGTACGAGCTGCCCGAGCCGCTCGGCGGCGCCGGGATCCGCGCCGCCCTCCACCGCCTTGGCGTAGCGCGTGCGGAAGGCGCCGAGCTTGCCGAGCAGGCCGGGAGTGGTCCAGTCGAGGATGGCCCACAGCTCGGAGAGGTTGTTCTCCACGGGGGTGCCGGTGAGCGCCACGCGCGCGCGTGTGCTGATGGCACGCAGCTGCTTCGCGGTCGCCGAGTACGGATTCTTGACGTGCTGCGCCTCATCGGCGACGACCATGCCCCAGGAGGTCTGGCCCAGCCGCTCCGTGTCGAGCCGCATCGTGCCGTATGTCGTGAGCACGAACTCGCCGTCCTCCAGACCCTCCAAGCTGCGCTGGGCTCCGTGGAACCGCCGTACGCGCGTGCCTGGTGCGAACTTCTCAATCTCCCGCTGCCAGTTCCCCATCAGCGATGTCGGGCAGACGACCAGGGTGGGACCCGCGGTGTCCTTCTTGGCCTGACGGTGCAGGTGCAGCGAGATCAGCGTGATCGTCTTGCCGAGCCCCATGTCGTCGGCGAGACAGCCGCCGAGACCGAGCGAGGTCATCCGCGCCAGCCAGTTCAGGCCGCGCAGCTGGTAGTCGCGAAGTTCCGCGGCGAGCGCTTCGGGCTGACCGACGGGCTCCATGCCCTCCGGGTCCGCGAGGCGCTCACGCAGGGTGGCGAGCCAACCCGTGGGTTCTACCTCGACGGGGCGTCCCGCGACCTCGGTGGTGCCCGTCAGGGCGGCGCTGAGAGCGTCGATCGGGGTGACCTTGCGGTCTTGCTGGTCGCGGGCGCGGCGGACCTCTTCCGGGTCGACCAGCACCCACTGGTCACGCAGGCGCACCACGGGGCGGCTCGACTCGGCGAGGCGGTCCAGCTCGTCGCGCGTCAGCTGCTGGTCACCAAGCGCGTAGCGCCAGTTGAACGCGAGCAGGGCGTCGGCGGAGAGGAACGACGGCGTGTCCGAGGACAACTTGTCAGGGCTCTTCCCGCCGCCCAGCAGCTCGTCGTCCGGCGGACCGATGACGGCACGCGCGGTGAGACCGCGTGCCAGCTCCTTGGGCCAGTGCACGTCGATGCCCGCGACCGCCAGCATCCGGGACCCTTCGCCCAGGAGTTCGGTCACTTCCTCGTCGGCGAGCTCGATCGCGTCGGGCACGGTCGCCGAGAGCAGCGGGGCGAGCGGAGGCCACGCGCGCGTGGCGCGACGCAGCGCCAGGAGGGCGTCCATGCGTGAGCGTGCCCCGAAGGCTTGCGCGGTCGAGCCGGTCCCGGCCCACACTTCGGCTGCGTCGGCGACAAGGGAGGGATCGCTGACGCTGTGCAGTTGCAGCACGGCACGGAATAAAAGCCGGGTTCCGTCCTCGGTGACCGAGACGAGGCCGGGGATCTCCACGCGCAGCGAGATCCGGACCCCCGCGTCGTGCCCCGCCGCCACGTCCGCGGCCCACGCCCGCTGCTCGGGAACGTGCTGCGGCTCCGGGGACGCGAAGACCGGCTTGCCCGTGGCCGGCACGGCGGCGGGGGAGCGCGGCAGCGTGTCGGCCACGGCGTCGAGGAACTGGCGCAGCAGCCGCTCCGGCTCGGGCAGCCGCAGCGGTGTGCCGCCGTCCAACGGCATGGCGTGGGCAGCCGGCGGCATCGCCGCGGCGAGTTCACGCAGTCTCTGTAGATCCTGCGCCCCCAACGGACCCGCGCGCCATGCGTCGTGGTCGGTGGCCGTCAGCCCCGGCAGCAGCAGACCGCGAGCGGCGAACTGCAAGGCGAGGACCCCTGCCGCCCCCCAGAAGACAGCCGTCGGGTGGGCTCCCGACGCGGCACGCGCGCGCGTGAGGACCGGCAATGCGGCGCGTACGGGCAGCAGCACCGCGTGCACGGCGCCCAGTTCGACACCGTCGTCCCCCGGGAGGGCGATTGGAAGCTTCTCGCAGGTGCCGTCAACGACCGACGGCGGTTCGGTGCCGTCCGGGCGCCAGAAGGCGACCCGGCCGCCGCGTGCGGGGTCGGCGGGCACGAAGAGAACGGAACAGCGCGAGAGTTGAGAAATCTCGTCGAGGGAGACGACAGGGAGTGGGTGCACAGCGATGGCGCATTCCTCAAGTTTGACTACTGAGATCGGAGCGGCCGAGAGTACATCATCTCGTGGGCTGCGCGAGGCGGTGTGGGCAGTGATCCCGGTCACTTCTCGAACGAGGGGGGTGTAGCCAACCCCCCTCTCTCGTGGCGCCACCCCCCGCTGCAACACGGGGGGTGGCGCCATGGTTGCCGCAGGTCACCGATCCGTACGTTGTGACAGGTCAAGCCCCGTCATCACGGAGACCGGAGACCCGCCCATGCCCCAGGTCGCAACAGCTGTCGCGGAACGGCCCCCGGCCACAGCCGGCAAGCAGTCCGCCGGAAGTGCTTTCGCGCCCCTCCTGCGCACCGTCAAGGAGCAGGGGCTCTTGGACCGCCGAATCGGCTGGTACACGCGCTCCATCGCGACCAATGCCCTGGCTCTGATCGCCGTGGGCACCGGAATGTTCTTCATCGGAGCGTCGTGGTGGGTGCTGCTGCTGGCCCCCGTCCTCTCCATCCTGTGCGCCAGGACGGCCTTCATCGGCCACGATGCGGGGCATTCGCAGATCACCGGCAACCGGTCCGTCAGCCGGGCCCTCGGCCTCGTACACGGCAACCTGCTGCTCGGGATGAGCTCGGCCTGGTGGAACGACAAGCACAACAGGCACCACGCCAACCCCAACCACGTCGAGAAGGACCCCGATGTCGCCGCGGATGTCCTCGTGTGGACCAGCCAGCAGGCGAGGGTCCGTGTGGGTTTCCGGCGTTGGCTCACCCGCAACCAGGCCTGGCTGTTCTTCCCGCTGACACTGCTCCAGGGCATAGCCATGAAGATCTACGGCTTTCAGGATTTGCGCCGGCAGTCGCCCCAAGGGCGCGTGGTGGAAGGGGCACTCCTCGTCGCCCACCTCGTCGGGTATGTGACGCTCCTGCTGGCCGCCATGCCTCTCGCTCACGCGATCGCTTTCGCCGCCGTCCATCAGGCACTGTTCGGCCTGCACCTCGGACTCGCCTTCGCACCCAACCACAAGGGCATGGAGATGCCCGACCCGGAGGGCGAGCGTTGGGGGCATCTGCGCCGCCAGGTGCTCACTTCCCGCAACATACGCGGCGGCCTGCTCACCGACTGGTTCCTTGGCGGGCTCAACTACCAGATCGAGCATCACCTGTTTCCCAGCATGCCCCGCCCCCACCTGCGACTCGCCCAGCCGGTCGTGCGCGCCCACTGTGCCGCGGTGGGCATGTCGTACGCGGAAGCCGGATTCGTCGACTCCTACCGTCAGGTGCTGCGTCACATGTACGAAGTCGGCGAGCCCCTGCGAGTCGAGTAGCAGTTGCGAGTCGCGTAGGCAGTAGGGGGCCGACTCAGGGTTCTCTCAGGGTTGCGATCAGGAACCGTCCGACGCCCGATGCCGTTGTCCCAGACAGAGAGCGGCGCCAGCCGCGAAGGAGGCGACAGAATGTCGACGAACGCGAAGATCGCCGCAGGAGGTGTGGCGGCCGGGCTCCTCATGATGATCTGGTTGCCCTGGTGGGCGGCGCTATTGATTGTGCTCGGAGTCCCCGCGGCGGCCTATCTGACACTCGATTCAGGGCAGCGGCACAGGCTGCGCCGCGTCACACGCAAGGAGCTCGGCCGCTGAGATCGTCGCTGTGCGGCTTCCATGTCCCCATTGGCTCGCGGGCCGGCCAACGTTGGTTCCGCGAGCGGACCGGACAGTCCGCCGCGCGAGCCAGCATGTCGGCGCGGCCTGCTCAGGCAGGGCGGACCGCCATCCTGTCCAGAGCCTCCAGGAGCGAGGGAAGTTCGGGCCCACGGCCCACCGGCAGCACTTCGCCGGGCTCCTCATCCAGAAGTACGAACGCGATGTCGTCGGTCCGGGCGACCAAGGACCAGCCGGGACCGTCGGCGCGCAGCGTGCGGGCATCCCCCGTGGCGAAGGAGGACCGTACCCGACCCAGGGGCGGCGGAGTGCTCAGGTAGGCCCGCGCCTCCGCCAGAACGCGCCGGACGCCGGTCGGCGGTGCCCCCGCGGAGCCTGCCGGCCTCGTCTCCTGGGAGCTGTCCGGTGTGAAGTCGGCGTCGTCGACCTGTTCCCGCCAGACCGCCCACTGTAGCGCTATCTCGTCGGCACCGAGCCGCCGTTGAGCCGGGCCCCACGAGTCCGACTGCGGCGGCGCGAGCGGTGCCCGGTCCCCGTCCTCGGGATCCGGCTCCGGGTCGTGCGGGGCGGGCACACCCGGGGCCGCGACGGCGACCGCGAGGGGCCAGCCCGGCAGCGCGGCGACGACTGTGTGCTCGTCGGGGGACAGGTCGTACTCCATGCCGCAGTCCCAAGAGGCGATCGCCACGGCCACGAGCGACACGTCGTCGACGACGACCGTCCAGCGCGCGCCGTCGCCGTCCTGTCCGAGCACCAGCCCGTACCCGGTGGCGAGCGGAGCGAGGCCCAGCGCCGCGCACGCCTCCGGATAGTCGTCGCCCAGCACGCTGGGGAACTTCGCGGGCGTGAGGAGAGCCGCCGTCAGCACGTACAGCGCGTCGTCATCAGCGGCGACAGCGTCATCCGTCCCGGCCATGCCAGCCTCCCATCGCTCCATCCGTCGGCGCACCCTAACCAGCCACCCCGGAGATCGTCGAGAGGTGGATGACCAGGAAATGCGGGGAGGCCCTGCCCTGATCCGACCTCGTCGGGGCAGTCGGCGGCTCAAGCGGCGGGCAGCCCCAGCAGCGTACGAGCCACGTCCCGCGGTGACTCGTCACGTTCCCGTGCGAGGGCGATGACGGCCCGGCACGCCAGCTCGCTGACACCGAAGGACAGCGCCTCTGGGGAGACCCACCCTGTGGCCTTGTCCATCTCGTCCTGATCGTCCTCGGCGCAGGCCGCCACGTAGACGGCAGCCGCTTCGAAGAGGTTGTGGGCGCGCTTGCGCTCCATGGGGCTCTGTGTGCGCTCGTCGTCGTCGCGCTTGCCGGCGCGCCATAACTGGCGGATCCTGTCAAACATGTGATCGTCCTTTCCCCCGGTACGGACACCGTTGCGGAACCCTCATCTGCCGCTTACCAACGTAGAGTTAGTGCTTCGGTCACAGAAGGGGGACTGCCGGGTGAAGCGTTTCGAACGGCTTGAGCAGATCAGGCGACTGGATCCGGAGAGGGACTTCTTCGAGATCTACCGGCTCACCGCGGCGTTCGAATTTCCGTGGGACTACACGCGCGCACTCGAACTCGCTCTCTACCGCACCTACGCCGTGCCCAGCATCGGCCGACTGCTGGCCGAGACCGCCGAACTGACGGAACGGACCCAGAAGAGGTACGACGACACGGCTCTGCTCCTCGACGCCGTCGTCGAGCACGGTTTCGGAAGCGACGAGGGCCGCACCGCCATTCGTCGCATCAACCAGATGCACCGCAGTTACGACATCAGCAATGCCGACATGCGCTACGTACTGTGCACGTTCGTGGTGATGCCCAAGCGATGGATCGACTCATACGGCTGGCGCAGGCTCTCGCGTCACGAGGTGGTCGCCGCCGCCACGTACTACCGCACACTCGGGCAGCACATGGGCATCAAGGAGATCCCGGGTTCCTACGAAGAGTTCGAGCACTGCCTCGACGCGTACGAAGAGGCCAACTTCGGCTGGGATCAGGGTGCGCGTGAGGTCTCCGACGCGACGCTCAACCTGATGGCCTCCTGGTACCCGCACCCCCTGGCCCCCATGCTGCGTTCCGCGACCCTTGCCCTGCTGGACGAGCCCTTGCTGCGCGCGTTCCGTTACGAACCGCCGGGCGCCGTCACGCGTTCGCTGGTGAGGGGCGCGGTGCGGCTGCGCGGGCGCGCCGTCCGCCTGATGCCGCCACGCAGGGCGCCGCACTACGCGCGGCAGAACTGGGAGATCAAGAGCTACCCGGACGGCTACGATGTCGCCGAACTCGGCTCCTTCCCGGTACCCGGAGTCCGTGGTTGCCCGGTACCGCGCAAGGGTGGGTCAATGGTCGCCCCCAGCGAGTGACGCCGAGTTCTGGCCCGGCCAGGCCGGGCTTCGCCAAGGGCGGTCACGGGCGCGTACTGAAGAATGAAGGGGCCCGCTCAGTCCTCGCGCTCGGCCAGGGCGAGGAAGCGGGCGTCCTCGTCGACGTATGACGTCATGTGCCAGCCGGCACCGGCGAGCAAGGGACCCAGGTTGGCCTCCGCCCTCAGATCATCCGGCGTGACCTGGCGTCCCTGCCGGGCCGCGAGCGCCGCCCGGCCGATCGGATGGAAGAGGGCGAGCAGCCCTCCAGGACGCACCACTCGCCGCAACTCCCGCAGGTTCTCCGCCGGTTCGGGCAGGTGGGCGATGAGTCCGGCTCCGAAGACGGCATCCAGTGACGCGGCGAGCAGCGGTAGCCGTGCCACGTCGGCGAGAAGGAGCTGACCGTCGCGATCCCTGCCCGCTCCTCTCGCGGCCTCCAGCATGGCGGGCGTCAGATCCGCGCCGAGCACGACTCCTGACGCTCCCACGGCGTCCCTGAGGGCCGGCAGGGCGCGCCCGGTGCCGCAGCCCGCGTCGAGCACCCGGGAGCCGGGGCGCAGACGGAGTTCGGTCACGGCGGCCTGGTAGGCGGGTCCGTCGTCGGGGAACCGGGAGTCCCAGTCGGCCGCGCGGGCCGTGAAGATTTCCTGGACCTGTGTGTGGTCGTCGCTCATGCGCCCCATGATCCCGCAAGAGCGGCACGCGCATCTTCGGACTGGCTTCCCCGCGTCGTGGAGCAGACAAACCACCGCACCGTTGCCTGCCTGGTCCACGCAGCGGCATCCGCATACAGAGGACCACGCGCACTTGGGGGCACGCCGGCTCCCGACACGTCTGATCGAGTACACCGGACACGAACAGACGCACGCCACGCCGCAGCTCGGCTCGGCGGACCCTCAGTCGGAGACCGCGGCGTACGCGAGTACCTTGTCGATCTTCACGCGCACCAGGAGCTCACCGGGCACTCCGTTGCGCCTGCCGAACTCCTCGGCGCGGTCCTTACCCATGTAGCGGGCGCCGAGGCGCATGGCCCAGTGCCGGACCTGGTCGATGTCCTCGATCAGTTCAGCGCGGCCCTGTAGGACGACGAAGGCGAACGGCGGTTGGTCGTCGTCCACGCACAGAGCCACGCGTCCGTCACGTGCGAGGTTGCGGCCCTTCACCGTTTCCTTGCCGGTGTTGAACACCAGGTCGTCCCCGTCGAGCAGGAACCAGATCGGTGCGATGTGCGGGCTGCCATCCGCTCGTACGGTCGAGAGCTTGCCGGTCCGTGTGCCGTGCGAGACGAAGGCCCGCCATTGGTCATCGGTCATCTTCTGTGCCATGTCCCCATCATGCTTGCCGGGGCGCCGGTCGTGGGGGAGGCTGGCAGGTCAGATCCTCCAGCCAGGGGGAGCGGACACGGGGAGACAGGACCATGGCGCAGAGCGCGGGGCTGGGCTGGCTGCTGGACGACCTGACGCAGCGGATGGAGCACGTACGGCATGCACTGGTGCTGTCCAACGACGGACTGGTGACCAGCGCGAGTTCGGACCTGAAGCGTGAGGACGCGGAGCATCTCGCCGCGGTCTCCTCGGGACTGCACAGCCTGGCCAAGGGGGCGGGGCGCCACTTCCACGCCGGCCAAGTGCGACAGACGATGATCGAGTACGACGACGCAGTCCTCTTCGTCACCGCGGCGGGTGACGGCAGCTGCCTGTGCGTCCTGAGCTCCGCGGAAGCCGACATCGGGCAAGTCGCGTACGAGATGACCCTGCTCGTGAACCGCGTCGGCGAGCACTTGGGCGTCGGAGCCCGGCAACCGGAACGCACGCCCGTCGTGGACCTCTGACCAGCGCTGACACTGACCACGACAAGAGTTATCCACAGGCCCGGCGAGGATCGCGATGCGCGGGCTACGGTTTTTCCCGAGAGCAGACACGCCTCACGGGGGAGAACCACCATGGCAAGTGACACCATCACGCAGACGAGTAACGCGGCGGCCGTCCGGCCACCGATGACGCAGAGCGGCGCGGCGAGGGAACTCGGGCTGAAGCGCGGCGAGTTCGACCTCGCGGTGATGCTGGGGCACATCCGCACCGTCGGCGACGGTTCGGGCGGTCAGCGCCGCGTGGCGCGCGAAGAGATCGACCGCGTGCGCGGAAGCGCAGACTTCCCCGAGTCATTGCGCAAGGGCATCAGAGCTGTGGGAACCACAGAGGGCGCGGAACTCATGGACATCAGCCCGGCCCGCTTCACCCGGCTCGCCCGAGCCGGTGCGCTGACACCAGTCAAATTTTATTTGAATAGGTATCACGCTGTCGTATGGCTCTATCTCGCCGAAGAACTACGGCATTTCGCCGAGATCGAAGCCAACGCCACCCTCCTCACCGGACGCATGCCGGGAGTGATGCGCGCACGGTTGGAAGAAGGCCAGGACCTGAGGGCACGCAACTGGCGGGGCCGGTACGCGGACTCCCTGCTGCGCCAGTGCGAGGACCCCTGGGAGCGGGCCGCCGCCATGGCGTCGCTGCTCGACCCGGTGCAGATCGCGGAAATCAGCAGGGATCCGTACGAACGCGCCCATCTCCATCGGCTCAAGCCCGCCCCGCGGGCCCACGGAACGCCGGACTCGCCCGTGGCGCGCATCGTCGAGCGGATCACGACCGCGGACGACCCGGACGAGATCCGCTGGCTGCGCTCCAGTCTGCTGATCGTCCTCGCTCAGGCACGCGCACAACGCCCGGCACCCCGACCCGCGCAGCACCCCATGTCCCAGCCGGCGCCCGAACGGACGCCTCGCGCCGCGGAGCCCGATCACCCGAGGGAGACGGAGAGGGCGATCGACGCCTCGGTGCAGGAGCCGCGGGGGCTGAGGAAATGGCTGCGCCGCAGGCGGGCGTGAGTAGGCCGGCATAAGGCCGGTGGGACCGCGCCGTCCCTGTCGGTGCTGCTACACGGTCGCGTGCAGGTCCTTGGCGTACTCCTCGATGGCAGGCCGGTAGCCCGCGATCTCCGGATCTCTGGTCGTGGCGGCAAGCAGCGTCAGGAGCAACTCCATCGCGTCGTGGGTGCGGCCCGTGTTGTACAGCGCCATGGCCAGGAATGTCTTGAGCGCGCCGTCGTCGGGGAACTCAGCCGTCGCATCGCCGAGCGTGGCGACAGCTTCCGCGTAGCGGCCAAGAATTCTGTACGTGCTGCCCAGGCCCAGAAGTGCTCCCCGGCGGTCCTCGTCAGAAAGCCCCTTCCCGGCTAGCGCGCGCTCGTAATAGGGGACTGCTTCGGCCTCCAGGCCCAGCGTGTCGTGGACCCACGCGGTCTGGTATGCCACCTCCGCATCCTGTGGCCACTGTGCCGAGAGGGCTACCAGCCGCTCTCGGGCTTCCTCCTTTCGGCCTGCCTCGCGCAGACGTACCGCCTCGGCCAGCAGCTCATCCCTGCTCTCGTTCTTGTTCTCGCTCAATTGCCCCATCCCCATCCTCATCCCCATCGTCTCGTTGGCCGACCCCGATTTGGAGCCGTCCCGGGGCCCGCTCCGGGCCCACCCCCTGAATCCGCTCTGCATGGAGGCGTACATGCCCGACCTGACCCGCTCCCGCTTTGAGCCTGCCCGGCGTGCTTCAACCGGCCAGTTCCTCTTCGAGCCAGGTGCGGCCACGCGTGCGCGCCGTGAGTCGTACCCCACGCAGGCGCGCGGCGAGACGCTCTGCCTCGATCCGTACAGCGGCCCGCGCGTCCGTTCCGACGTCCTCCAGGAACCGGCACACGATCTCTCCCCGGCCGTCCTGAGCCCATCCACCGACAATGCGGCCGTTCCACCACAGAGATGGTCCGATGTTGCCGTTCCGGTCGAACAGTTGGGGGCCGTGGTCGCCGAGGAACCAGCCGCGGTGTTGCCAGCCCATCGGAGTCGAGTCGAGCGCCGGCAACAGGGCTGCCCACGGCTCCGGTGGAGCGGTTTCTTCTACGTCATCGGGAAGCAACAGACCGGTCGTCCCGTCCAAGTCGACCTCCACGGGACCCAGTTCCGTCAGCGCCCGCGTCGTTTGAGTCTTGGTCCATCCGGTCCACCAGCGCAGATCATCTGCCGTGCCGGGACCGAACGTTCGCAGCCAACGCCGGGCGAGTTCCGTCTGGGCGTCCTGGGTGTCCCAGTCGGTGAGTCCGCCGGGGAACCAGTCCGTCAGAGGGGCCCAGCGGTACTGGTGGGAGGTCCACGTGCCGCGAGGGCGTGCACGTACGACCTGGCCCTCGGCGGCGAGCAGAAGAAGGAGCCTGCTGGCCAGTTTCTGCCGGCCCTCGTAACTCTTGCCGCGCGCCATCACCAGCTCCGTGCCCAGGCGGGGGTCATCGCTCGCCAACTCCGCCGCCGTGGCCTCGCCCCGTGCCCTGAGGGCCCGCAGAGCGGCAGCCTCGGCCTCCGCCAGCCACACCGCAACCCCGGCCGCGTCTGGAGCGACGCCGATCTCCGCCAGCATCCCGAGGACGAGGCGGCGCTCCCGGGCGGCGACCGCGCGGGAACACGCGGCCTGGAGGACTGGGGCGACATCAAGGGGCGTCACGAAGACCGTGCGGCGCATCCCCATCAACCGGATCAACGACCGGTCCTCATAGAGCGCCCGCTCCACGTCCGCTACGCGACCGTCCCGCATGCGCGCCCAGGCGCCCACGTACACCGACGACGGATCCGTGCCGTGCAGAGCCAGCAGAGACCGTGCCACCTCGGCCGGATCGTCCGCCCTGGCGTCGGCCGACAGCCGATGCCGAAGCGCGAGCCGTGCCCGACGCTCGGCCACGCCTATCCTTCGCACCTTGCCTCCCGCGAGAATGCCCCGTCGATCACGCGCCTGGTGCCGGGCCGTCCATGTGGCGTTCCCCGTACGGGCGGAACAGTCCTTCCTGGACGACCGACACCAGCAGCCGGCCTTCGGCGTCGTAGATACGGCCCCGGGCGAGGCCACGACCCCCCGTCGCGATCGGGGACTCCTGGTCATACAGGAACCACTCGTCCGCGCGGAAGGGCCGGTGGAACCACATGGCGTGGTCGAGCGAGGCCATGTCGAAGCCGCGGGGCCCCCAAAGGGGCTCCACCGGGATACGCACGGCGTCGAGGAGCGTCATGTCGCTCGCATAGGTGAGCGCGCACGTGTGCACCAGCGGATCGTCGCCCAGCGGGCCGACGGCGCGCATCCACACCGCGCTGCGCGGTTCCGCGTCCTTGATCTCCTCGGCGGTCCAGCGCAGCCGATCCACATAACGGATGTCGAAAGGCTGGCGCCGGGCCATGCGCTCCAACTGCTCGGGAAGCGCGCCGAGATGTTCCCTGATCTCCTCAGCGACCGTCGGAAGCGATTCCGGATCGGGCGCGGTGATGCGTGGCGGCAGCTGATGTTCGAAGGCGCCCTGTTCGGGCTGATGGAAGGAGGCGGTGAGGTTGAAGATGGTGCGGCCCTGCTGGACGGCGGTGACGCGGCGCGTGGTGAAGGAGCGCCCGTCCCTGACCCGCTCGACCTGGTACACGATGGGCACGCCGGGACGGCCCGGACGAAGGAAGTACGCGTGCAGGGAGTGCACCGGGCGATCGCCCTCGGTGGTGCGGCCCGCTGCCACCAAAGCCTGCCCGGCGACCTGCCCGCCGAACACCCGCTGGAGGGACTCCTGGGGGCTGCGGCCCCGGAAGATGTTGACCTCGATCTGCTCCAGGTCCAGCAGGTCGACCAACCGGTCGGCGGGGTTGTTCATGACAGTTCCTCGACTCCTGTCCGGGACGCGTGAATCCTTCGGGCGGTCAGAGCTGGCCGACGTCCGTGACCCGGACGACGGCGCGGCCCTCCTCGTCGGAGGCCGCGAGATCGACCTCCGCGCTGATGCCCCAGTCATGGTCGCCGTTCGGATCGGCGAACGTCTGCCGGACGCGCCACAGACCGTGCTCCGGATCCTCCTCGATGCGCAACAGCTTGGGGCCACGCGCGTCGGGGCCGGTCCCGAGATCTTCGTACTCGTCCCAGTACTTGTCCATGGCCTCGCCCCAGGCGTCCGCGTCCCAGCCGGACTCGGCGTCGAGTTCGCCGAGCTCCTCGATGTGATCGAGGGCGGCCAGCTCGACCCTGCGGAACAGCGCGTTGCGCACCAGGACGCGGAAGGCACGGGCGTTGGCGGTGACCGGCTTGACCTGGTCGGCCTTCTCCTGGGCCTCCTCGGCCGTCATGACCTCGGGGTTGGCCAGCTGCTCCCATTCGTCGAGGAGGCTGGAGTCGACCTGACGGACCATCTCGCCGAGCCAGGCGATCAGGTCCTCCAGGTCCTCGGACTTCAGATCGTCCGGGATGGTGTGCTCCAGCGCCTTGTACGCGCTCGCGAGGTAGCGCAGCACGATGCCCTCGGTGCGGGCGAGCTCGTAGAAGGAGGTGAACTCGGTGAAGGAGAGCGCCCGTTCGTACATGTCACGGATGACGGACTTCGGGGAGAGCGGATGGTCGCCGACCCACGGATGGCTGGTGCGGTACGTGTTGTACGCGTGGAAGAGCAGCTCCTCCAAGGGCTTCGGGTACGTGATGTCCTGGAGCCGTTCCATCCGCTCCTCGTACTCGACACCGTCGGCCTTCATCAGCGCCACGGCCTCGCCGCGCGCCTTGTTCTGCTGGGCCGCGAGGATCTGGCGCGGGTCGTCCAGAGTGGACTCGACGACGGACACCATGTCGAGGGCGTACGAGGGGGACTCGGGGTCGAGCACTTCGAAGGCGGCGAGGGCGAACGTCGAAAGCGGCTGGTTGAGCGCGAAGTCCTGCTGAAGATCGACGGTCAGGCGCACGATGCGGCCGGTGGCGTCCGGCTCGTCGAGCTTCTCCACGACGCCACCGGCCAGGAGCGAGCGGTAGATCGCGATCGCCCGGCGAATGTGCCGGAGCTGCTGCTTGCGCGGCTCGTGGTTGTCCTCGAGGAGGTGACGCATCGCCTCGAAGGCATTGCCGGGGCGAGCGATCACGGAGAGCAACATCGTGTGCGTGACCCGGAAACGGGACGTCAGCGGCTCGGGATCGGAGGCGATGAGCTTCTCGAAGGTGTTCTCGGTCCAGCCGACGAAGCCCTCGGGAGCCTTCTTGCGAACCACCTTGCGACGCTTCTTCGCATCGTCACCCGCCTTGGCGAGTGCCTTCTCGTTCTCGATGACGTGCTCGGGTGCCTGGGCGACCACCAGACCGGCGGTGTCGAAGCCCGCGCGCCCGGCCCGCCCGGCGATCTGGTGAAATTCCCGCGCGCGCAGCGTGCGGACGCGGTTGCCGTCGTACTTCGTGAGCGCGGTGAAGAGCACGGTACGGATCGGGACATTGACACCTACCCCGAGGGTGTCGGTGCCGCAGATGACCTTGAGAAGCCCCGCCTGGGCGAGCTTCTCCACCAGACGGCGGTACTTCGGCAGCATGCCCGCGTGGTGCACACCGATGCCGTGACGCACGTAGCGCGACAGGTTCCGGCCGAATTTGGTGGTGAAGCGGAAGTTGCCGATCAGATCGGCGATCTTGTCCTTCTCCTCGCGCGTGCACATGTTGATGCTCATCAACGACTGCGCTCGCTCGACGGCCTGGGCCTGCGTGAAATGGACGATGTAGACCGGGGCCTGCTTGGTCTCGAGCAGCTCGGTGAGTGTCTCGGTGATCGGCGTCAGGCGGTACTCGTAGGAAAGCGGGACGGGGCGCGTCGCGGAGCGCACCACCGAGGTGGGCCGGCCCGTGCGGCGGGTCAGGTCCTTCTCGAACATGCTGACGTCGCCGAGCGTCGCCGACATGAGGACGAACTGTGCCTGGGGCAGTTCCAGCAGGGGGATCTGCCACGCCCAGCCACGGTCCGGCTCGGCGTAGAAGTGGAACTCGTCCATCACGACCTGGCCGACATCGGCGTCCTTGCCGTCCCGCAGCGCGATCGAGGCGAGGACCTCGGCCGTGCAGCAGATGACGGGCGCGTCGGAGTTGACCGAGGCGTCGCCGGTGAGCATGCCGACGTTCTCGGTGCCGAAGAGTTTGCAGAGGTCGAAGAACTTCTCCGAGACGAGTGCCTTGATCGGCGCCGTATAGAAGGTCACCTTGTCCTGGGCGAGGGCCGTGAAGTGAGCTGCCGCCGCCACCAGGCTCTTTCCGGAACCGGTAGGCGTGGACAAGATCACGTTCGCCCCGGAGACCACCTCGATCAGCGCCTCCTCCTGGGCCGGATAGAGAGTGATCCCCTGGTCCTCGGCCCACGACGAGAAGGCTTCGAAGAGGGCATCGGGGTCGGCATCCGGCGGCAGCTGATCAATAAGGGTCACACCCCCATCTTGCCTTCCTTCTCACCCGATGAGGGAACCGGAGGTCCCGACGAAGATCACGAACGCTACGCTGTGTCGCCAAGGGGGCATCAGAAGAAGAGAAATGGGGCGGGCGACAGCGATGATGGGACCGGCACACTCACTGTCGGGGGCGGCGGCCTGGCTCGGAGTAGGCGCGGCTGCCGCAGCCGCAGGACACATGATGCCCTGGCCGGTCCTCCTCGCAGGTGCCCTGATCTGTGCCGGGGCGGCGCTCGCGCCCGACCTCGACCACAAGTCCGCCACCATCTCACGCGCTTTTGGGCCGGTCTCACGCGGACTGTGCGAGATCGTGGACAAGCTCTCGTACGCCGTCTACAAGGCGACGCGCAAGCAGGGGGACCCGCGCCGTTCGGGAGGGCACCGCACGCTGACGCATACCTGGCTGTGGGCGGTGCTGATCGGAGCGGGGTCCTCGGCCCTGGCGATATCCGGCGGGCGCTGGGCGGTCCTCGGGATCCTCTTCGTCCACATGGTGCTCGCCATCGAAGGCCTGCTGTGGCGGGCCGCACGCGGGTCGAGCAGCGACGTGCTGGTGTGGCTGCTCGCCGCGACAAGCGCCTGGATCCTCGCCGGGATCCTCGACAAGCCCGGCAATGGCTCGGACTGGCTGTTCACCGAGCCTGGCCAGGAGTATCTCTGGCTCGGGCTGCCGATCGTTCTCGGAGCGCTGGTCCACGACCTCGGCGACGCCCTGACGGTTTCCGGGTGCCCGGTCCTGTGGCCCATCCCCATCGGACGCAAGCGCTGGTATCCGGTCGGGCCCCCGAAGGCGTTGCGTTTCCGGGCCGGCAGCTGGGTCGAGCTGAAGGTGCTGATGCCGGTGTTCATGTTGCTCGGGGGAGTGGGCGGCGCGGCCGCGCTCAACGTCATCTGAGGGCCGGCCTTCGTACGAGGTCCGCCTCCGTCCGGGGGTGGCGTGCCTGGGCCGGGTTGCTTGCAGGTGGGGTGCCGAGTGCCGTGAGGGCGGTCTGTGGCTCCGGAGCCGGGGCGATCTTCGCGTGGGGGCGGGGCCTCTGGCGGGACAAGGGGAGGCGCGCCCGGCTCGGAGACTGGTGGAGGCCCCGGCCCGGAGACTGGTGGAGGCGCGGTCGGGCCGGGGCCGGGGCTGCGCGGAGGCCTGGGCCCCTGCCGGTCGCCGTTGGGTCCGTGGGTGGCACGTCGATGCCGACGAGGGGGCGGCTCGGGGTGGTTTCGCGCGTGCAGGGTGCGCCGACGATGGTCACGCGAGGGGCGGCTGCCGGACGCGCTGACGCGGAGGTTACCGGCCGTGCTCATACCGAGGCGGCCATCCCTGTTCCCACACGGGTGGGCGGCCGTGTGCGGGCCGAAGCGGGCGGCTCCGCTCGGGCCGGAGCGGGCGACGCTGCCCTGGCCAAAGCGGGCGGCTCCGCTTGGGGTGAAGCGGGTGCATCCGCTCACGCCCCAGCGGGCGCCCTTGCTCGGGCGGAAGCAGGCGCGCGGGCTCGGGCGGAAGCAGGCGCGCGTGCTCGGGCTGATGCGGGTGACCGCGCTCACGCCGAAGCGGGTGCCCCTGTTCGGGCGGAAGCAGGCGCGCGTGCTTGGGCTGAAGCGGGTGACCGCGCTCACGACGAAGCGGGTGCCCCTGTTCGGGCTGAAACTGGCACGCTCGCTCGGACCGAAGCCGGTGACCCCGCTCACGCCGTAACGGGCGGTCCTGCCCACGCCGTAACGGGTGGTCCTGCCCACGCCGTAACGGGTGGTCCTGCCCACGCCGTAACGGGTGGTCCTGCCCACGCCGAAACGGGCGGCCCTGCCCAAGCCGAAACGGGCGGGCCGGCTCGCCCAATCGTGACTGTCTGCGCCCGGACAGGGACTGCGGCTCCGCTCACGGTGCAACCGCAGCCTTCCTTCCGTCCGGGGCGGGCCTTACCCGTGCCAGGACCGCCACAACGCCGCGTACGCGCCGTCGGCGGACACCAGCTCGTCGTGGCTGCCGAGTTCGCTGATCCGGCCGTTCTCGACCACCGCGATGACGTCCGCGTCGTGGGCGGTGTGCAGGCGGTGGGCGATGGCCACCACCGTGCGGCCGTCCAGGACACGGGCGAGCGAGCGCTCCAGGTGCCGGGCCGCCCGAGGATCGAGCAGCGAGGTCGCCTCGTCCAGGACCAGCGTGTGCGGATCGGCGAGAACGAGACGTGCCAGTGCGATCTGCTGTGCCTGTGCCGGTGTGAGCGCGAAGCCGCCGGAACCGACCTCTGTGTCCAGCCCTTCATCGAGGCCGCGCGCCCAGTCGGCCGCGTCGACGGCGCCGAGCGCCGCCCACAGCTCGGCCTCTCGCGCTTCGGTCCTCGCGAGGAGGAGGTTGTCGCGCAGAGAGCCGACGAAGACGTGGTGCTCCTGGTTGACCAGAGCTACGTGGGAGCGCACCTCCTCGGCGGGCATCGCCGACAGAGCGGCGCCGCCCAGTGTGACCTTGCCGGAACGAGGGCCGTAGATGCCGGCGAGCAGTCGGCCCAGCGTCGACTTTCCCGCGCCCGACGGGCCGACCAGGGCCACGCGCGAGCCGGGCTCGACGGCGAGGGACACCTCCCGCAACACGTCGACGCCCGCGCGGTACCCGAAGTGGACGTCGTCTGCGAGGACGTGGCGCCCCTCCGGGACGACAGAGGCATCACCCGACCCCGGCTCGATCTCACGCACGCCGACGAGCCGAGCCAGCGATACCTGGGCCACTTGGAGCTCGTCGTACCAGCGCAGGATGATCCCCAGTGGGTCGACCAGCATCTGGGAGATGAGGACGCCGGTAGTCAGCTGTCCCACGCCGATCCAGCCCTGGAGGACGAAGACTCCACCGATCATCAGAGTCGAACAGAGCACGGTGGTGTGGGTGAGGTTGATCGCGGGGAAGAGGACCGACCGCAGATAGAGGGTGTATCGCTCCCAGGCGGTCCACTCCTTGACGCGGCGTTCGGACAGCTCGATGCGGCGGTCGCCGAGCCGGTGCGCCTCGATGGTGCGCCCCGCGTCGACGGTCTCGGCGAGGGCTGCGGCCACGGCGGCATAGCCCGCCGCCTCGGAGCGGTATGCGGCGGGCGCGCGCTTGAAGTACCAGCGGCAGCCCGCGACGAGGAGCGGCACGGCGACGAGGACCGCCGGCGCCAGCGGCGGCGCGGTCACGACAAGCCCGCCGAGCAGCAGGACCACCCACACCACGCCGATCGCCAGCTGCGGCACCGCCTCACGCATGGCGTTGCCCAGGCGGTCGATGTCCGTGGTGATCCGGGAGAGCAGGTCGCCCGTCCCGGCCCGCTCCAGGACTCCCGGCGGCAGCCCGACGGACCGTACGAGGAAGTCCTCCCGGAGGTCGGCCAGCATGCGTTCACCGAGCACCGCGCCGCGCAGCCGCACCTGCCGTACGAAGAAGGCCTGCACCGCGAGTGCGAGCGCGAACAGGCCGATGGTGCGCTCCAGGTGCAGCTCCCGGGCGTCGGCCGAGACCTTCTCGACCAGACCGCCGAGGAGATAGGGACCGGCCATGGAGGCGACCACGGCGAGTGTGTTCACCGCGATGAGCAGAACGAAGGCCTTGCGGTGGCGCTGGAACAGCTCGCGCACGTAGGCGCGCACGGTCGCGCTCGCGCCGACGGGCAGGGTCTCCGCGGTCGTGGGGGCCGCCGGATCATACTCCGGGGGCGCCAGGCCGATCATGCCGTCTCCTCGATGTCGAAATGGGCGGGGGCGCCGACGGCGGCGCGTTCGTCGTCGGTCTCGCGGGTCACCACCGCGCGGTACCGCGGTTCGCTGTGCACCAGTTCGCGGTGCGTACCCGCCGCCGCGACTTGGCCGTCGGTGAGGAAGACGACGCGTTCGGCGCGGTCCAGGAGCAGCGGGGACGAGGTGAACACCACGGTGGTGCGTCCGGCCCGGAGCCCACGGATCCCGTCGCCGATCCGGGCCTCGGTGTGCGAGTCGACGGCGGACGTCGGTTCGTCGAGCACCAGAGCTTCGGGGTCGGTGACCAGGGAGCGGGCCAGGGCGAGGCGTTGGCGTTGCCCGCCGGAGAGGGAGCGGCCGCGTTCGGTGAGGTGGGCGGCCATCGGGTCGTCATTCATCGACGCCTGGGCCAGTGCGTCAAGGACGTCCGCGCACTGTGCCGCCGCGAGCGCTTCTTCGTGGGTGACGGCTCCAGAAGCGGGTACGTCGAGGAGCTCGCGGAGCGTGCCGGAGAGCAGGACGGGGTCCTTGTCCTGGACGAGGACGGCGGTGCGTGCCTCGGGCAGGGGCAGGTCATCGAGCGCCGTGGCTCCAAGACGTACGGACGGCAGGTCCACGGCGTCCTCGAACGTCGGGTGGCCGCCGAGACGTTCGGCGAGGCGTCCTGCCTCGTCCGGGTCGCCGCAGACCACGGCGGTCAGGCGGCCGGCGGGAGCGAGCAGCCCTGTCACGGGGTCATACAGGTCACCGGTGGGACGAGCACCGCCCGCCCCCCGAGGCCCGGACACGGTGAGATCGGGCCCGGTGAGAAAGGGCTGCCTCTCGGTCGGATCCGACGTACGCGGGCCCAGGGTCTTTGACGGCGGTCGACTGGTGGGCTCCGCTGTCCGTTCCAGGGAGAGCACCCGGGCGGCCCGCTTCGCGGAAGGGCGTGAGAAGGAGTACGCCATGGCGATCTCCTGGAAGTGCCGCAGCGGATAGCTGAGCATCATCACCGCGCTGTAGACGGTGACCAGTTCACCGACCGTGATACGGCCCTCACGGGCCAGGTGCACGCCGTGCCAGACGACCGCGATGAGCAGCAGACCCGGCATCAGGACCTGGGTCGCCGAGATCGCGGCCCACATCCGGGCGCTGCGTACCGCCGCCGTGCGGACCTCCTGCGAGGCGCGGCGGTAGCGGTCGAGGAAGAGCTCCTCGCCGCCGATGCCGCGCAGTACGCGCAGCCCGGCGACGGTGTCCGACGCCAGCTCGGTGGCGCGTCCCGCCTTCTCGCGCTGGAAGTCGGCCCGACGTGTCGCGCGGGGCAGCAGGGGGAGCACGGCGAGCGCGAGCACCGGGATGCCCAGGGCGACGTCGACACCGAGCGCGGGTTGGTAGAAGAGGAGGCCGACACAGACCAGGACGACCGTGGACGCCGCCGCCGCGAACCGGGACAGCGCCTCCACGAACCAACCGATCTTCTCGACGTCACCGGTGGAGACGGCGACGACCTCACCGGCCGCCACGCGCCGGGTGAGCGCGGAGCCGAGCAGAGCGGTCTTGCGTGCGAGGAGTTGCTGTACCCGGGCGGAGGTCGTGACCCAGTTGGTGACCGCTGTGCGGTGGAGCATCACGTCGCCCAGAGCGGTGGCCAGGCCGAGCAGACCGATCAGCGTGCCCGCGAGGGCGAGCCGACCGCCGGACCGGTCGAGAACGGCCTGGACGGCTAGGCCGACCGTATACGGCAGACCAGCGATGGAACCGAAGTGCAGCAGACCCCAGGCGAGGCACTTGAGCTGCCCTTTGCGGTGCTTCCGGCCCAGCCAGAGCAGGAAGCGCGGACCTGACCGGGCGTCGGGGAGGCCGGGGTCGGAATAGGGAAGATCGCGAATCTGCATGACGTCCCAGGACTCGGAGCGGCGGTTGCCGGCTCCACGGACTTCGGGCTCGGTGCGACGACGCGCAGACGCAGACGCATACGCCAGACGCAGACGCCAGAGCGGACGCAGGCGTAGGCGTAGGCGCGGACAAAGACGCAAGCGCATGCACGACGCGCGAGCGCGGCCGAGACCACGAAGTCGGAGAAGCGGGCGGCGGTAACAAACCGTGAAAGGTTCACCTCGGACGGTGGTCCGAAGCAAACGATTTTCCGTTCCGGGGTAAAGAATCGGCCCTCTCTTCGGGAGGGCCAGAGGGCTTGGGCAGGGGAAGCGCGGGCCGGGTGCGACCATGGACGGATGCGTATAGCCGGTGCGGTGCGAATGGTGGTCGCGGCAGCGGCCTGCGGTGCCCTTCTCACGTCCTGCGGGAGCGACGGGAGTTCGGCGAAGAAAGGCGGTTCCGACGCCGGGCACGACAAGGGTGCGGCCGGTGCAGGAAGCGAGCGTGGGCGGGCCGCCGGCCTCAAGCGCATCCCCGATGTCGGTGCTCGACTCCAGTCGAGAATTCCGAAGGACTCACGGCAGGTCGTCGCGGTCTACGGGGACGGCAAGGATTCGGCGAAGTCGACCGTCGTCCTGTACACGAAATCGGGTGAGTCGGACACCACCTGGGAGGAGAACCGCAGCTGGCCCGCGCACAACGGCAAGAAGGGCTGGACCACCGACCACCACGAGAACGACAAGCGCAGCCCCGTCGGGGTGTTCACGCTCACGGACGCGGGCGGTGTCCTCGCGGATCCGGACGCCAAGCTCCCGTACACGAAGTCGGACTCCATGCAGGCGCCCCACTCCTGGCCCAAGACGCACTGGCACGACTTCGACTACGTCATCGCCATCGACTACAACCGCGCCAAGGGCACCCCGCCGAACGACCCGACGCGTCCCCAAGGCCAGGCCAAGGGAGGCAGTATCTGGCTGCACATGGATCATGGGAGCGGCACGTCGGGTTGCGTGAGCCTGTCCAAGTCGGGCATGGAGCATCTGCTGCGCACCCTGGACCCGAAGCAGCACCCGGTCGTGGTGATGGGGGACAAGGCGAACCTCAAGGCGTAGGCGCCGACCTCATCGGCGGCCTCCGGGCCGAGTTCCTCGCCCGGCGGAGGGCCCATTGCGGTGATCCGCGACTGGCCATAGAAAACCCCCATGAGAAGAGACGTCATGTCCATGCTCGTGGGGGTGGCTCTGGCCGCCGGTTCGCTCCTCGGAACCGGCCAGGCTTCGGCCACGGCAACGGCCACGCCTCGTCCGGCACTCGCCGCCTCGCCCCCGCCCGAGTTCGGCACCGACTGGCACGACCCGGTGACGGCCGCGCCCCCGATCTCCAAGCCGCGTACCAAGTCCTGCCAGGTGACGGTCGCCGAGGCGCAGTTCAAGGACTTCACGCCGTACGAGGGCGACTACAGGCCGCCCCGGGGGTGCGGCGATCACTGGGGCAAGGTGGTACTGCGGCTGGACGGCAAGGTGAAGGGGCGGCAGTACGACCGTCTCGGATATCTGCGCGTCGGCGGCGTAGAGGTGTTCCGCACGTCCACGCCGCAGCCGTCCCCCGACGGCATCACCTGGTCCGTGGAGAAGGACGTCACCCGCTACAGCGAGACGTTGAGCCGCAATCAGCGGGTCGAGATGCTCATCGGCAACGTCGTCAACGACACGTACACCGGCATCATCGACGTCAAGGTCACGCTGACGTTCTACGCGCGGGAGAAAGGCCCTGACGCCCGGAGCAAGGGAACGTCAGGGCGAACGACGCCCGACCGCGTCCTGCCCCTCGACGGCGGCACCGCGCTCACCACCCCGCGCAACAGCGAACGCATCGTCGCCGAGGTCTACGCGACCGGCTCCGGCGGCGGCTGCGAAGAGTACTGGTACATGACGGTCCCCGACGCCGTGCCCTACTCCTGCACAGCGGACCGTGGCCCCTACCGTGAGATACAGGTCAAGGTGGACGGCCAACTGGCCGGGATCGCCGCACCGTTCCCGACCGTGTGGACCGGCGGCTGGTCCAACCCCTTCCTGTGGTACGTGATCCCGGGCCCCCGCGCATTCGACGTCAAGCCCATCGAGTACGACCTGACACCCTTCGCGGGGGTCCTCAACGACGGCCGCCCCCACGAGGTGGAGGTCTCCGTCGTCGGCGTTCCCAAGGCGCAGACGGGCTGGAGCACCCCGGTCAACGTCCTGGTCTGGCAGGACGAGGGAAGCGAGCGCGTCACGGGCAAGCTGACCCGGCACACAGAGGGCACCCTCACGAACAAGGCGCCGTACACGCCCGGTTCCGCAGAGGCCGCTCACCGGCTCAACACGGAAGGCGGCCACCGCTTGAGCGTCTCCGGGTATGTGAACACCTCGCACGGCCGTGTGACCACGACGGTGACGCGCACCCTCGCCCACACCTCCGCGCACCGATGGACCGACGGTGAGGCGGTGGACGCGCTCAAGGCCACCTGGAACGACCGCGAGGCGGTCACCACAGGCGTCCGTTCGGTGCGCACCGAACGGACGTACGCGATGGACGGCACCACGACGCTCGGGGCGAGTGACCGACTGCGCACGGAGATCTCCCTCGGTGACCGTGCGGTGCGGGTCACGACGCACCGCGGTCGACAGGTCGGGCGGACGGTGACCGACGACCGGTACGACGGAGACGCCTCCTACCTCACCGACGTCCCGCGCGAGGAGCGGGACGCGGTGGGTACCTCACGTGAGCGCTACCGGCAGTTCGGCGACGGCGGCGACTGTCACGACCGCACCGTGGCCACCGTGCAGGGAATGCTGACGGAGGACCGGCTGCGCTGCTGAGGCGCGACACGGACAGGGGCGGCTCGCAGGCCACACCTGCCTCACTCTTCGTGCGGGTCGCCTGCGCCCAGGTGACCGGACCCGCCGTACGCCTAGGCCTCCGGCTCTAGGCCTCCGGCTTCGGCGAGTCCATCCCCGGGCGCGCCTTCTTCCACAGTCCGCGTGTGAAGTCGGGGATCGCCTGCGGCGCGCCCTTCGCCTTGATCGAGAGGTGGCTCAGCGGCACGGGCGCCGTCCACGTCGCGGCGTCGTACACGTCGAAGTCCGGGACGAGGCCGAGCTGCATGGTCTGCATCAGACGGAAGATCATGATGTAGTCCATGCCGCCGTGCCCGCCGGGCGGGTTGGCGTGCTCCTTCCACAGCCAGTGGTCGAAATCGGCGTACTTGGAGAAGTCGGCCCACTTGTCGTCCGTGTGGTCCGGTTCGATGTAGATGCGCGGCGGGTAGTCCTCGAAGACGCCCTTCGTGCCACCGAGGCTGTTGATGCGGCTGTAGGGGTGCGGGGTCGAGACGTCGTGCTCCAGGCGGATCACCCGCCCCTTCGCCGTCTGTACGAGGCTGATGGTGCGGTCGCTCTCGATGTACGTCTCCTTCCAGCTCGGGTCACCGGGTGGCATGTGCGCCTCGCGGTACTCGGCGAGGCCGAGGGCGGGCGTGCCGAAGCTGGATATGTGCGTGACGCGGTCACCGCGGTTGACGTCCATGTAGTTGGCGACCGGGCCGAAGCCGTGGTTGGGGTAGAGGTCGCCGCGCAGCCGCGTGTGCCACAGCCGGCGCCACGGGCCTTCGTAGTAGTCGGGGTCGAACATCAGGCCGCGCAGATCGTGGTTGTAGGCACCCGCGCCGTGCAGCAGCTCCCCGAACTTGCCCGCGTGCGCCATCCGCAGGACACGCATCTCGTTCTTGCCGTAACAGCAGTTCTCCAGCTGCATGCAGTGTCGGCGGGTCCGCTCCGAGAGGTCCACCAGCTCCCACAGCTCGTCCAGACGCATGGCGAGGGGGCACTCGACACCGACGTGCTTGCCGTTCAGCATCGCCGACCTGCAGATGGCGAAGTGGGAGTCCCAGGGTGTCGCCACGTACACGAAGTCGATGTCACCGCGCTTGCACAGGTTCTCGTAGTCGTTCTCACCCTTCGTGTACGTCGCCGGGGCCGGCTGGCCCGCGGTGGTGACCTTCTTCGCCGCCGCCGCGGTCTTCTCCTTGACCGGGTCGCAGAGCGCCACGACACGCACGCCGGGGATCGCGAGGAACAGGTCGATCATGGAGCCGCCGCGGTTGCCGAGGCCGATGATCCCGACCCGTACCGTGGAGCGCCGCTCGAACGGCACACCGATCATCGTCCGCCCCTTGCGGGCGGGCGCCTGGGCGGCCGTGTCCGCGGCCTCGGCGGGTACGCCGTCCGGTGCGGCGGCGCGTGCCGGGCCGCCGCCCGCGAAGGCGCCGAGGC